>JBGCGI010000228.1:0-13276 GCA_045110715.1 Rubripirellula sp. | reverse complement strand
CCCAAAAAACAGCACAAGATCAGTGAGGCTCCCTTCCTGAGTCCATCCGAAGCCGTCAAGAAGATGGCGATCCCCGAGGGCTTTGAAGTCTCCATCTTTGCATCGGAGCCCGACATTGCCGAGCCGATCGCGTTCTGCTTTGACGATCGTGGCCGAATGTGGGTCGCTGAGAACTTCAACTACCAAACACGCCGTGCACACACGGACGACCAAGTCAGCCGAATTCAGATCCTGGAGGACACCGATGGAGATGGTGTTTTCGACAAGAAGAAAACATTCACCGACAAACTTACTTTCACCTCTGGAATCGCCTGCGGTTTCGGTGGCGTGTTCGTTGGATCACCGCCCAACCTGACCTTCATTCCGGATGCAGATGGCGACGACGTGCCTGACGGCCCGCCCGAAATCCTGCTGGATGGTTGGGGAATCAACGATCGGCACGAAACACTGAACAGTTTCATCTGGGGACCGGATGGATGGCTGTATGGTTGCCACGGCGTGTTCACTCATTCGAACGTTGGTAAGCCCGGCGACCAAGACTCGGAGCGACAATTTATCGATGGCGGCATTTGGCGCTACCACCCCACTCGCAAGACTTACGAAGTATTCGCACGGGGATTGTCCAACCCTTGGGGCTTTGACTTCAACGATCACGGACAGGCGTTCGCGACTTGCTGCGTGATCCCTCACCTGTTCCATATCGTTCAAGGCGGCGTGTACCACAAACAGAATCGACCGCATGTGAATCCCTACATTTACGACGACATCAAGACGATTCGCGACCATACTCATCTGTCGGCTCACGGCGGCGCTCGCTTCTATTTAGCGGACACGTTCCCGAAGCCCTACCGCGATCGTTTGTTCATGTGCAACATTCACGAGCACGCGGTTCTGACGGACGTGATGGAACCCGCCGGTTCCAGCTTCATTGGGAAACATGGTGACGACTTCATGCCCACCAACGATTTAGCTTGGGTGGGCTTCAGTGTCGAAATCGGACCTGAAGGTGGTGTCTATCTCTTGGACTGGCACGACCAGGACGTTTGCGGGAACGCGATCAAGTTTCCCAATAGCGGGCGTGTTTATCGTGTGATGCCGAAGGGCTCGAAAAATTTCGTGACACCCAATCTTGGCAAAATGTCTGACGCTGAATTGGTGGACTTGCAAATGCATTCCAACGATTGGTTCGTTCGCCAAGCCCGCACCCTGTTGCAATACCGGGCAGCCAGCGGAAAGCTGAATGCAGCGGAAACACACCAGACGCTGCATCAAATGTTCGCCAACGCATCCAGTACCCCGAAACGTTTGCGAGCGATGTGGGCGTTGCAAGTCACCGGCGGCCTGGATCGCGACCAGCTGATCGAACTGCTCGGCGACGAAAGTGAGCACGTCCGGGCGTGGTCGATTCAGTTCCTGTGTGACCCAAGTGGGACCAATGCGTTCCAGCCGACCAAGGCAGCAGAGTGGGATGCGGGCAACGATCTGCTTCGGCAATTCGCTGTGATGGCCAAGACCGATTCCTCGCCGATCGTGCGTCTGTATTTGGCGTCCGCGGTCCAACGGATGCCGTTCGCAAAGCGATGGTCAATTTTGAAGGGGCTCGTTGCTCATGCAGAGGACATTGGGGACAACAATCTGGCTCGCATGTACTGGTTTGGGTTGGAGCGGATGGTGCCGTCACATCCACGGCAATCGCTTGAGCTCGCGGTTGCCGGAAAAATTCCTGCTCTTCAAGAGTTTGTCGCGAGACGCCTTGTCACCGGCGACGGGAATCCCAATCAGTTTTCCAGTGTGCAAAAAGCAGCTGACTGGAACAAAACGATCCAACGCGTGGCGAAGGGCTTTCGCGTGAGCGACGTGGGAGAACTTGGCGTCGTCCATCACCGAGTCTTCCGCAACCGAGTCGCTGTGCAGACGCACCCGTTGGATCGCAAGAAACCTTGTTTGCTGCGATCAGGCCGGTTGGACGTTCCGCAGAGCAAGCGGACATCTCTGAAACTCCGCGTCAGCCATCACCCGCACGGGGACTGGCAACTGCGAGTCTTGGTCAATGGAAAAGTGGAAGCCGACCAAGTGGTCAGCTCCAGTACCGTTGGGAAGGACGAGTGGCTGAATGTCGTCGTCGACCTGTCCAAGTTCGCTGGCCAAAGAATCGATCTCGCGCTGGAGAATCGTGCAAACAATTGGCAGAACGAATGGGCCTACTGGAACCAGGTTGAAATCGTGAGTGAGTGAACTGGATTTTGGTCGCAACACGTTCTCTGTGAATTCGACCTTGCGAAGCAAGGACGGGAGTGCACTACACGGACGATGAGTGCACTCCCGCGTCGCTGCGTCGGCTCTTTTAGAACGTGAAGATCGTGTCGATCCCGAAGGTCGTCTGATCCTGACCACCTTCCAGTCCAGCAATCAAGTCATCGTCCCAGTCCCAGCGAATTTCAGGTCGAACCATGACGTTCGCATGTGGCTTGTAGTTCGCACCGAGGGTCAGGTCATAGACATCACTGTCACCGGTGCCGCCGAATTCTGCATTCCACCACTCGAAACGGGCACCCAGAGCAAAGCAATCACTGATGTTTGCAATCAGGTATTGGTTGATCCCAAAAGTTTCGCGAACCGCAGTTCCCGATGCATTGTGCGTATCAAGCAAGTCACTTTGAATGATGTACTGCAGGCCGTCTGTCAACGCGATGTCTGCGATCAGTGAGTGCATGTACCCACGCTCATCCGTTCCAATGGTGGCTTCACCAAATCGACCGCCCGTGGCAGCGTAGATGATCGTCACGTCGTCCGAAACCGAAAGCGTCACACCACCGAGGAATGCATCTCCGTTGTCGTCGAAACCGCTGTCCCAACCCATCGTGTAACCACCCCAAACGCTGATTTCGTCACTCAATCCGAGAGTTGCCAGAGCCCCCGTATGCGTGAAGGGCTCGCTGTTGTACATCGTGTAGGCATGGCTGTAGAAGAAGTTGCCGGTCGCGCCGACGACTTCCCAACCAATGATGGTGTAGAAGTGACCGAGCTTAACGGACAGGTCGCCGTAGCCAGCCTCAAGGTAGACCTGTGGCAAAGCGTGACCGTAGTCAAGGCCATTGTCCCAACTGTTATCCCAACCACGCGGGTCGGTACCGAACGCCTGGGTATCTTGGGAGTCCGTTCCGTACAGGTAGTCGATCCGACCACCGATGTCGAAGCCGCATGAAGTGTCGATCGCCTTTTCAGCGTACAACCACGCTTGATGCAACTGAAACTCATCGGGGCGACTGTTGAACAGTGAATTGGCTTTGTTGTGGTAGCCCAGCTGCAACCAACCGCCAACGCTCCATCCGCAGTGCTCACCAAACAAGGTGAATGGGTCACCGAGATCACATTCCATTCCCAGCGGGCATCCGCCGCAGTCACAACCTGAGTCGCATCCCGAATCACAGCCGAAGCCGCCACCCATCTCGCACCCGCAGTCCGCTGCAGCTTCGCAGCCGCATGAAGCAGGCACGCTCATCATCTCGCAGCCGCAGTCCGCCGCAGCTTCGCAGCCGCAGCTGGCAACCGGCTCACAGCCGCAGTTGGACATCGCTTCGCAGCCGCATTGCGCGATGGTCTCACAGCCGTAGACGGGTGTCATCTCAGCCGGAATCTGCGATGCGTGATAGACGCTGTTTGGATAATCAGCGAACGTGTTGGTCGATGCGGTGACCGCGATCGCGAGCATCAATCCGTATTTGCTAAGCCTCATTGCGAGAGCTCCTAAAGGTCCATTATCGAAGATTGCACCAGCAACCGCGGGAAGAGGTCGCTGCTGTAGGTTGTGCATGGTGGGCGTCGAGAGCCGCCTGTTTTCGGACCAGCCATGCTTGGGTTAGGAGGCTTATCGGAATTACCCGGGCTGTGCCTTAAAGAAATGGGATAATTCGAAGATCACGTTGCAGACGGAAGCAGTCGCCAACCGTGCCTGCGGAGTGCCCCACATCGGGCAGCACTGCGCCCAAAAAAAGCAGCGATACGTTCTCGACCCCATCCTGGGCGAAGCATAGCGGCGGTGATTTTTCCCAATCCGCATTTTTAAGGCGTGGGGTTCTCTGCAACCCGACTGCAACCGTCAAAGTCTGCCATTCTCCTCAATCCGGCACAAACGTTGCTAATTCCCTGCCCTCACACGTGGGGGACCGGATCATGTGCGCATCGTTTGCGCAAGCCCTCCTCCAATTCATGATGCAACAGCAAGAGTCCAGGAAAATGAAGTTGATGTTAAGAACGATCGTCGTCGCGGCAGCCTTCGCAATCCTTTCCCAGCAACCAGCTCAAGCGGGGCTTTTCGGAAAGATCGGCAAGATCTTCGGATGCCAGAAGGAAGCGTGTTGTGAAGCGGAGCCAGAGTGCTGCGAACCGGAGCCGGAGCCTGAGTGCTGCGAGCCGGAGCCTGAACCTGAGCCGGAGTGCTGTGAGCCTGCGCCTGAACCTGAGCCGGAGTGCTGCACACCCGAGCCTGCTCCAGAGCCCGAGCCAGAGTGTTGCGAGCCTGCACCCGAACCAGAACCGTGCTGCGCTAGCCTGCTATCTCCACCCGAACTTGCCCCCGGCGAAACACTCGTTTGGATCTCTCCTGTGTTGACGCCCGTCACCACGGCCGAAATCGCCGATACGAGTGTCGCACTGGCGTCCTTTTCCACCCCCACACTCGTCGAAACGGAGTAGTACGATGCAATGGACTTCCGCTTGGAAATCTCCGCGGCCGACGTCTACGGCCAAGAATCGGCCCCGGAGCTTCCGAAGGATGTCCTGATAACAACAAGATTGGGATGGTCACCTGTGATGGATCACGGTAGTGACTTAGGTCAACGACCAAGGAAGGATCCTTGAGCGTTGACCACTTTCGTTCCTACCAGCGATCGTTCTGCCTTGGAAACTCAGCTATGTTGTTGCTGCAGATCAACCGCGTCGCTGCTCTGCTGTGCAGTTCAAAGTTTGCCAAGAGAACGTTGTGGCCGAAGTCCGTTTTGTTGAACCCGTTGTCCGATTCTGCGCGATCATCACGCGACACGACGATGCGCTGCGATGGGCGACAGACCAACTCACCAAAGACTGGGGAGACGGCCATGTTGCTTCGCCAGCGATCGACTTCGAGGCCGGTGGATACTACACCGAGTCGATGGGTGCAGGGCTGAAGAAAACGCTGATCGCATTTGGTGACTTCATGGAACCAGGCGGGTTGGCCGACTGGAAGCATCACACCAATCAACTTGAGTTGCAGTACGCGGCGGAATCTGGTCATCCCGAATCACGCCCGCTGAATTTGGATGCCGGCTACACGACGCAGGCCAAGTTAGTGCTCGCGACCACCAAGGATCGAGACCATCGCATCTACCTACGTGATGGCATGTTTGCGGAAGTCACACTGACTTACGTTGGAAAACAGTGGACTCACCATCGCTGGTCGTATCCCAGCTACCGCACCGACGAAGTTGCTGCGTTTGCTATGAACTGTCGAAACCGACTGCGAAAGCACCTCAGGGCGACCCAGCAGTTTCGCCTCAAAGAACAGCCGTAGCCCCAAACGTTGAATCATACGTTTGACGCGGAGCGACGACTTGTCACTTCTTTCTTTGAGCTGCCTTTCTTTGAGCTGCCTTTCTTTCGCCACCTCTTCCGGAAGAGGTTCGCGTGCCCTTTTTTCTGCCATCACTTCGATGACGTTCGACCTCTCTCTGGATAAAGCGGTTCTGCGGATTGCGTCACGCGCCGGCAGATTCTCGGATTTGTTGCTTCTGACACGCCGATATTCAGGGTGTGTGAAAAGCGGACGTCCTTCCCTCCCTCAACGGTGGGGGACATTCGTTCGAGAGAATTACATTGATCGGCGTTCCATACTTGGAATTGGCAACTACGATCGAGTGATTGGCCTACAAGTCACTTTCTCTTTCACACCTACATGCCGAGCTCTTTCAATGGATGGGCGGGACTTGGCCAAGTTGCACAATCAGCCAACTCGGTGCGAAGGCCCATCCATGTCCCAGCTCTTGTCAGATCCTCCACTTGCGGACTTCGCCCTTGCATCGGCGCTCTCCAATGAGCAATTGGAAGCACGGACTCAAAATCCGGGCTATCGAACGCCGATTCTCGAGCGAGTTCTGACACTGGTCGCCATTGACCTGGTCTGTGTGGTCACTGCCTCACTGCTGTCGTTCGCATTCTGGATGTTTGTTGCGTCCGACCATCCCGCTTTAGGCTTCCGTGAACTGTTTGCGTTGAAGTGGTCATGGTTTCCAATCGTGGTCTGTGTTTGGTTTGGGGCTTCTTGGATCACCGACCTCTACGACGCAGCGATCAGCGGGCTGAACGCGGTGGTCGTGCAACGTACCCTGATGGCCACTGGCGTCGCGACGACGCTCTTTTTTGCGGCGTACTTTTTTATTCCCGGCTATATCCCTCGTTTATTCTTCTTGGGTTTCGTCGCAACGGTTGCCACCCTCACGGTCCCCGCAAGAGCCATCCAGCACGCTGTCAGTGACAAGCGTTTACGCGAGCATCGATTGCTGCTTGTCGGTGATCGTTCTGCCGCCGCCGAATTGAACACTCTGTTGTCACGCATCCAACGCATGAAGATGCGATTGATCGCTTGGACAGGAGAGGACGAACTGAAGAAGTTCAACCTGGACCGATGTGGCGATGGCCTACTGCGATTCGCGGTAGCCTCAGGGGTCGATGAAATTGTAGTTAGCAGCAGCAGCTCGGAAGCCGAAAGCGATGAAGTCTTTCGAGCGTTGGTCGAATGCCAAAGCAACGGCATCCGGGTCTCCTCGATGGCAGAACTGTACCGTAAGCTGTCGCGACAGATCCCGGTCAAGTACGTCGATTCACAATGGGTCCTGAGTGCTCTGCAAGACCGACTGCTGTTCACACGGATTCAGCTCGGCATCAAGCGAGCATTCGATATTATCGGCGCGTTGATTGCGTTTCCCATTTTTCTGCTGGTGTTGCCTTTCGTGGCACTTGCCATTCGACTGGACTCACCCGGACCGCTGTTCTATCGCCAAACACGTGCAGGACGTGCGGGGCGCTACTTCCAAATCGTCAAGTTTCGCACGATGGGAACCGATGCGGAGAGCGATGGAAAGGCCCGCTGGGCCTCGGACAATGACCCTCGTATCACTCGTGTCGGCATGTTTCTACGTCGTACCCGAATCGATGAACTTCCTCAGTTCGTCAACGTCTTAATGGGCGATATGAGTCTTGTCGGACCGCGTCCAGAGCGACCTGAAATTGAGAACGACTTGGATGACGTGTTGCCACACTACTTCATTCGCCGATTGGTCAAGCCAGGCATCACCGGTTGGGCCCAGGTGCACTACAAGTACGGAAACTCGGTCGAAGACAGTCTCCGCAAACTTCAATATGACGCCTACTACGTACGTTACTGGTCCGTCACGATGGACCTCTATGTGGTCCTCCGAACGGTTGGTGTGATGATTGGAAGTCGTGGCCAGTAAGCACAGCATCGTACGACGGATAGCGAATCAACTCGAACGCATAAATCGGAACTAGCGCGGGACAAGATCAATGGATTGGTGGGAACAAATTTTACTGATTGCCTTCTGGGGCATCGGCGGTGGAATCTTCACTTGGGTGATCATCAACCTATTTGAGGGCCAGAAAGTCTCTTCGATCGCGATGCTCACATTTGTGATCGGATTTTTGATCCGCGCCTTGTTGATCGTCGTTAACGAAGAATTTCAGTTCATCCCCGAGAAGCTTGCCGGCAACTTCTCGCTACAGCACTACGACTACTTCTTTCGCGGCGGGCACGGAATTTCTGACCTTTTGGGAGAAGAATTCGCGGCCCAAGTGTTCCTGAATTTGCCCGCATGGATTCTTTTCGGTGCCGAGCGAATTTCGTTATTGATGTCCAACGCATGTGTTGGAGCGATCGCCGCCCCTGTTGCTGCCGGATTGTTGTACCGGCCTTTGGGCGATCGCGCTGCCATCCGCGCGTTGGTGTTGATTTCGATCTATCCGGGTGCCCTAAACTTTTCAATCTTTGGACTTCGTGATCCGCTTATCTTCACAGCGATGGTGATCCTTGCCTGTGGCGTCGCCCGCAGTTGGCTGATCGGCATGACCTTCCGCAATATCGGTCTTGTCGTGATCAGTGCGTCCCTGACTCTCTGGTTGCGACCAGAACTTGCTTACGTTGTGTTCATGGTCGCAATGATTCCGATCATCAACCTCTATCTAGCGATGTTGCAGGGCGCGCGACGCAGCCAAAAGAACTATGCCAATCTGATCGTGATCACGTTGCCTTTGATCCTGGTGGGACTACTTGCGGTCGTGGCGGCAACTCGGATCGCATCGTCCAACATTGGGGCCACCACGGCGAACCCATTTGAAATCGCCGGCGAAGCGTCCACCAACCGATTCGAGCGTCACACGCATCGATCGTTTGGGGCCGGCAGCAATGTGATGACCACAGAATCGTACGCCAGCCTGCCGATTTACCTTCGCATCCCGGTGCAAACTGCAGGCATGATCGTGCTGCCGTTCCCATGGCAAATCCGAAATGCTCAGCGTCTGTTTGCATTCGGAGACAGCATGCTACTGATGGGCATGATCCTGTTCGTCTGCGTCAACCTTCGATTTGCTTCGCCGTTTCGTCAGGCGGGTGCCGGTCGACTGACCGCGATGCTGATGCTCGTTTTTCTGGTCGGCATCCTCGGGATGGGATTCGTGGTCAGCAACTCGGGCAACGGATTCCGCATGCGACTGGCCGTGACGCCGCTGCTATTCGTGGCAGCCAGTACCGTGCCAGTCTTGATCCGTCTTTCGCTTGGGCGAACCAAGAAGCCACTTCGGTCCTTCGCCTCTCGCACTCAGGCGCTGATATGATCAGCCGCGTGACAGACAACCTGACAGACACTGCGGGAATCGCTGAAGTGCAAAACGGGAACCATGCTGCGAATGACGCTTTTGATCACGCACCCAACTTTGTGGTCATCGGGCCAGGCAAGTCTGGGACCAGTTGGCTGTTCGAGGTGCTTGGGGCACATCCAAGTGTTTGCATGAGCAGTGCCAAAGAAACCATGTTCTTCGAAACAGAGTTTCACCGTGGCTTGAGTTGGTACCAGAAGTTCTTTCGGCAATGCGATTGCCCAGGTCGCGATCATGCGATCGGCGAGATCAGTAACACCTACATCTTTAGCGCCGACGTTGCACAGAACATTCGCAACACCTTTCCGCAAATGAAGATCATTGCCACTTTGCGGAGCCCAATCGAGCGAGCCCACTCTCATTATCTCTTTGAACGCCGCAACGGTACCCTTGGCGACTCCTTCGAGGATGCGATCAAGCAGCGTCCCGACCTGCTCAGTCGCGGAAAATACGATCAACATTTGCAGCCCTATTTCGAGCGTTTTTCTGCCGACCAAATCCGAGTCCTGATCTATGACGACTTGAAAGCCGACGTCAATTCGTATGCGCAATCGCTGTGGGACTTTATCGGCGTCGACAGCTTCCAAGACGCTGACGTTTTAGAACGCAGAGTTTTGGGAGCGAGTGAAGCACGCAGTAAGCTGGCTGCACGATTGTTCGTGGGGGCTGGACGAATCGTTCGCCGCGCAGGCTTCCCCGAATTGGTCACCAAAATCAAGGGCAGTGCAATCTCGAAGATGCTGTTTCGGCCCTTGGATCGGTCCAAGCACACGATGCACCCGGAAACCAAGTCGCGTCTCAAGGAGTACTTCCGCGAAGACGTCGCCAAACTGAGTGACCGACTTGGACGCGATCTGACATCTCTCTGGATCGAAGAGGGAGCCCCCGCATGAACGCCGCGAGAGCTGAACCGTCGATGCAAAGCACCGACTCCCCTCATCGCCCCAACGCATTGGTTGTGGGACCGATGAAATCTGGAACTTCGTGGCTCTACGAGTATCTGAAGACGCGATCTGACGTGGCTCTACCGAGCGGCGTGAAAGAGACGTTCTTTTTTGACCAACGTTTCGATTCGAAGTCGTTGGCCTGGTATCTCTCGCACTTCGAACCGCCCCGTGACGGCAATCGCATCATCGAAGTGGCGCCGACCTACTTTCATGGCACCGACGTCCCCGCCCACGTGAAGTCATGCCTCGGCGAGATCCAACTCTTGGTCACACTACGTGACCCTGCCGAACGGGCGTTTTCACTTTTTCAGCACATGCGCCGCTACGGCTTTACCCGCTGCGATCAGTTTCGCGATGCCGTTGAGGCACATCCTGAAATGCTGGAAAGCAGCCGGTACGCAAGCTGCCTGCAGCGTTGGATGAGCACCTTTGGCGCAGATCAGGTCACGGTCGTTTTTCTGGATGACCTCAAGAACGACCCCATGGCCTATGCTGCGCAGTGCTGCCAGGGCTTGGGCTTGGAGCCGCCAACGGACGCTAACAACTTCCCTGACTCAGTCAATGTGGCAACCCATCCTCGTAGTTATCACTTGGCCCGCATTGGACGCGGCGTCGGAGACCTGCTTCGGTCGGTGCGGCTGTATTGGGTGGTGGAAACCGCCAAGAGCATGGGGTTGAAACAACTCTTCTTTGGCAAGCCACAACAACACAGCGAGCGAAAACAACTGAGCGACGCGGATCGACGTTGGTTCATCGAGCAACTTGGTGATGAGATCACGTCTGTCGAGCAAATTGTCGATCGAGATTTGTCCAAGTGGAAGCAAGTCGCCTGAGCAAGTCCCCGCCAGCGCCCAACCAGAATCGCCTGAATCACCAAACATGTCCGACAACCAACGCCCCAGCCTAGAGATCATCGAGCCGTTTCGACGTGGCGCGATGGTCCATTTTGCGCATAAACTGGGCAACGGTTTGTCGACCGTCATGGATCCGGTCCGAGTCATCGGCAGTGCCGGTTTCGAACTCGCTTCGCTAGACCGTTCCTATGAGTTCATCGAAGGGTTCGACATCCCACGACAGGACTTGGTCGGTGGCAACGCGTCGCATGGACTCGTTGCGAAACTTGGCCGCGGACTTCAACGCCTTCGCGTGATGCAGCAGTTCTTGACCCAGTATGGCAAGGTTGTGAATCAGACAATCACTCGCCAGCCAGACTACGTCATGGTGGCGACCGTGTTTCGCTATCCAATGATGAGCCGGTTTCTTGCCAAGATGCGACGTCGTGGCGTGAAGTGCTTGCAGATTTGTCATGAGTTTCAAATGCGCGAAGAGAAGAAGCGACTCTCTTCGCGCTTGCTATTCCTGTCCAACCGCAACGTGTATGAGAACTTCCACGCGATCTTCTTTCTCTCCGATTCTCAGCGTCAGGCATTTCATACGGCAAATCCACAAATCGAATCTAAACGCCTGTTTGTGATTCCCTGCGGCAACGGTGATATCTTCGGCGAAATTCGTAGCCAGGAATCGCGAGAGACCATCGCGTCAAGATATGGCGTTGATCCGAGCAAGCCACTTGTACTGTTCTTTGGGCGGATCCGCCACGACAAGGGTGTCGAAGACTTGATCGAGGGCTTCAAGCTACTTTGTCAGCGCCATGATCGGCCCGCGCAATTGCTGCTGGCTGGACATGCCACACCTGCGTTGACCCAAAAACTACAGTCGCAGATTGAAAATGCGGGGATCGCCGATCGGGTCACGATTTATCCCGACTACGTCGACGCGGAAGACGTTTGGCCGCTCCACGAGTTGGCCAACGCGACGATCTTTCCGTATCGAAGCAGCAGTCAGAGTGCTGCGGTGCAAACGGCAATGGCCTGTGAACGACCGATCGTGGTCAGCAACGTTGGTGGGCTGGCAGAAACCATCCGACACGAACGAGAAGGCTTGGTGGTTCCGGCTCGGGATCCGATGGCAATCTCGGAAGCCATTCAGCGCTATTTGGAAGACCCCGAGTTCGGTCAGCGAATGGGACAGGCTGCTGGCCACGAATCGCGCACGACCTATGCTTGGGAAACCATTGCCGAACAGATCGCCTCTGCGTGCCAATCGCTGAATCACGACGAAACAGATTGAACGAACCAACGTTCGCATCACACCACGTCCCACGGTACCGCAAGAGATACCGCCCATTGCAATGACCACCCATCAACCCAAAGTCAGCGTGATCACGGTCGTCTACAACGACGTTGATCATATCGAAGCAACGATTGAAAGCGTGCTTGCGCAGACCTGTGATTCCGTCGAGCACTTGGTGATCGACGGAGGCAGTACCGATGGCACAGCAGATGTCATCCAGCAGTACGCAGATCGACTGGCCTACTCCGTCAGTGAGCCCGACAAGGGTTTGTACGATGCGATGAACAAAGGGATTGCCAAATCAACGGGCAAGTACATCAGCATCTTGAATTGCGGTGACGAGTATTTGCCTGGAGGCATGGAAGCGTTGGTTTCACACGCGGAGTCGCGAGACCTGGAAGGCGTCTCAGGCAACATGTTGTTTCGGAACCCGTTCACCGGTGAAACGACCCGAAAGGACTACAAGCGTCTCAGCCAAATGGGTCGCAAGTGTTTTACGAACCAGTGTTGTTCCATCTTTCGGCGCGACGTGTACGATCGGTTTGGCCCCTTCGATCTGTCCTTCAAGATTGTCGCTGATGTCGACTTCTACTTGAAGGTCGAAGACAAGCTGGCCTTCGAGTTCATCGACGAAGACATCTCCGTGTTCAGCCTCGGCGGCGTCTCATCGAGTTGCACCTTCAAAAGAATCCCATCGTTCTGCGGCGAATTGAAGCGGCTCTATCGGAAGCATTCTCTATCCGGCCAATCTCGCCGTTTGGTGACGAACTTTGTCAAGTTTTTCGGCATGAGCACCTTTAGCGCAGTGGCATCGGAAGAGTTTGTTGTCGGCTGGGTTTTTCGACGATACCGGGCCGAAACGCGGCGGCTAGCGTCTGGTTGAACTCTCGTGGCGTGTATTCGCGGGCATTTCGTTGGATCCAGGCGATCTTCTGCCCAGGGAGCCAGAAAGATCAAGAACGTCGGGAAAGATGCCGAAGAAAAGCGAACCAGCAGGCAATTGCAAGTCTCTCAGAGGAGGCAGGCATGTTCCCCTTGCGGAGCGAGGCCCGCTTCAGTAAATTCCCAGACTTCACGCAAGTGAAACTGGTACGAAAGTACCACCCCATCCCCTGTAGCTCAGTTGGTAGAGCAGCGGACTGTTAATCCGCTTGTCACAGGTTCGAGCCCTGTCGGGGGAGCTTGACCAGAATGGTCACCTATCCGAACCACAAACCCTCGTTCACAAGTCGTTTTGTGGCCGAGGGTTTTGTCGTTTAGAAGCGACGTCAGGA
>JBGCGI010000227.1:0-23683 GCA_045110715.1 Rubripirellula sp. | reverse complement strand
ATCGCCAAAACGAATGCGGTGCACGTCCATCTTGGTCAACAGTTCCACGATCGGCTCGTTCAGAAAGAGTACTTTGCAATCACGAATGGACGGATTGATCGCGATCGTGATGTGATCGAAGCCTCGATCGGTCGCCATCCCTACCAACGCGACAAAATGGCGATCCGTGAAAACCATGAGACCAGTAAGCCGGCCAGCACCTTCTATGAAGTGATTTCACGCCACGGGCGATACACCCAAGTTCGCGTCAAACCAAAGACCGGGCGGACACATCAAATCCGTGTGCATCTTTCGCACATCGGTTGCCCGGTGCTGTGCGATCGACTGTATGCAGGGCACTGCGAAATCACCACGTCGATGCTGCAAGGCAAATCTCGCGAACCCGCTGAAGTCCCCGTGCTAACGCGACAGGCGCTGCACGCCCGGAAACTATCGTTCGTCAATCCCCAAACGGGCAAAGAGATGACGTTCGAGGCGCCACTTCCGCAAGACTTGCAGGCCGTCGTCGATCGCCTGCCCTAGCGTATTGGGGGCGCGTCTTGCGAAAGTGGTAAAATCGCAAACGCAAGTCGATGATCGCTTCTAGTTTGCGATGATTGCGGAATGGCAAGCGGGATGCTGAGCCCGTTTCCGCGCTCGTGCTGGGCGCCACGTGCGACTGTTCCCCGCGTGCTAAACTCTGCACCATGTCCAACTACGAAAACTTCTCCATTCGCATCGGCTCTTCCGAGAGCGGCGTTTACCCCGTCACGATGGACTCCCCGTTAGGTTCTTGCCAGTCCACGTTCGAGTTGCCGTTTCTTGAACAAGAGAACATTGACGTTGTCTTGGCCGGCTTTGCAGCAAAACTGCGTGGGACGCGTGACTTGATTCCGCTGGACTTGCCGGACGATGCGGGCGCAGAGGTATTGGCCGAAGAACTTGGCAACGATTTATACGACGCGTTGTTCCATGGCGAAGCCAAGTCGCTGTTGAAAGACTGCCTGCAATCGCTCAGCAATCGCAGTGGAGGATTGCGAATCAAGATTCACCTGAGCGTGGATTCACCGTCATCTGCCAAACTCAGTCAGTTGCCCTGGGAATTGCTGCGTGATAGCGAAACGCAGTCGTGCTTGAACCTCTCACAGCGGACTCCCGTGGTCCGTTACATCGATGTCCCCAAGCCCTTCTCGTCGCTCGCATTCAAGCCGCCGTTTCGGGTGCTGGTGGTGATCAGCAACCCCAGTGATGTGGCGCAATTGGATCTGGCGCGCGAACGAGAATTGATCGAAAGCAACTGGGGGAAACGCGATGGAGTTCACATCGAGTTTCTAGAGAAGGCCTCGACTCAGGAGCTGCAACAGCAACTGCAACAGGGTGTTTTCCACGCGTTGCACTTCATGGGGCACGGCGACTTTGATCCAGAATCTGGCCGCGGCGTTCTGGTGATGGAGAACGACAACGGGACGGCCCAGTTCATTTCCGGGCGTGCGTTGGGAAACCTGTTGGCCGATGCGCCCAGTTTAAGGTTCGTGTTCTTGAACGCCTGCAAGACGGCCCAGTCGCATGCAACCAATAGCAAAGAGGCGTTTGCTGGCGTCTCAACCGCGCTACTGATGGCCGGCGTGCCTGCCGTGGTTGCGATGCAGTATCCGATCTCGGATGAAGCCGCCATCGCATTCTCGAAAACCTTCTACCGACTGCTACCGGCCTGCCATCCACTTGAGAAGGTGGTGGCAGAGGCTCGCAAGAGTGTGTTCCAACTGCAGGAGTCGTCGGGGCGAAGTGAATGGGCGACGCCTGTGCTGTTCATGCGGACCGACGATGGTCGGGTGTTCGAGTCGATCTATCGAACAGCGCCACTGGATCCCAAACAGCAAGCGTTGCTGGCAAGGTTGACCGTGAAAGTGCGTCAATTTTGGATCGAAGGCAAGCTGGACAAGGACATCCCCATCAAGCCACCGATCGTGTTGACGAAAGAGCTTTCTCGAAAGTCCGTGCAACGCGAGATGGACGAGCTGAATGAACACACCGACGACGACTCCGAAGATGACTTGGTGCCGGCTGGCAAGACGATCGGTTCGCTGTATGACGAGAGCGATCGCAGTTTGTTGATCCTGGGTGATCCCGGTTACGGCAAGTCAATCACGCTGCTGGCGCTGGCGCACCACTTGATGCTGAGGCACGATTCGGATCCCGCCGAACCGGTTCCGGTCGTGCTGTTCCTTTCGACGTGGTCGACGTCAGGCCTTCCGATCGATCGGTGGATCGCCAAAGAAATTGCGGACAAGTACAAGATCCCCAATCAACTGGCCATGGAATGGCTGGTGGACGATCGCATCGTTCTAATGCTGGATGGACTCGATGAGGTGATCCCCAGTCGTCGAGAGTCCTGCGTGTTGGCGATCAACGACTTCATGAAGAGGCAGATTGATCACGATGGGCGCTGCTGTTTGGCCGTTTGCTCACGATTCGAAGAATACGAACGACTCGAATCTCGTTTCGCATTTGAGACTGCGATCAAGCTTCGCCCGCTGAGCGAGCAGCAGATTCGTGACTTCTTGGCGAAGTTTGGCGCGGAGATGTCAGGGCTGCAGAAGTTCTTGGAGAGTGACCCACAATTGCTCGAAGACGCGCAGTCTCCATTGATGCTGGGCATGATGAGCATCGCCTACAGTTTGAACCCAGACGAGTTCGCGGACTACGCAAAATGTCAGCACGATTCGACATCGCACGAGTCTGGTGTTGATCGCTCCCAGTCTAGACGCGGAGTACTTGTCGATACGTACTTGAATCGCGTCTTTGGTCGCAAGCGTGCAGCCAAGGCAGCCTATTCGCGTGACGAAACCGTGAAGGGAATTTCGTGGCTAGCCCGCAAGATGCGTCGACATCATCACAACGTATTTTTGATTGAAGACCTGCAGCCAACCTGGTTGGAAAATCCATTTCAGAAGGGGGCCTACTTGGCGCTCTTCAGTGTGTTCTTGGGAACACTGTTTGGACTGGTACTCACGTCCGTCTGGTTCATTTCCAACTACGTGGACCCTGCTCCACCTGGTGCTCAATTCACTCAAATCTATTGGATCGTCGGTTGCATCCCGTGGGTCTTCTGCGTTGGATTGCTCGATCGTTGGCGAACGGTCTACTACGAGAGTCGAGCGATTGCTGGAAAGAAGCGACTGTGGACACAGAACCCGTTTGTCTCGATTGCGACTCGAACTGCACTTTTCTATCTCGTCTGGCTGATGATTTGGTATCCGATGGCGCTGCTGTTCCGCGCGGAGGCCGTGCCGATGAAAGCTTGGTTCAGTCATCCGCTGCAATGCGGCGTGACCCTTTCGATCCTGTATTCGGTCGCAGTCGGCGGGCGGGCTCAAGATCACTACATCGGAACCACCGAGCAACTGAAATGGTCTTGGTATCGATCGGGGGTCGGCTTGGGGGTCGGCGCAGCCATTGGCGTTTTGCGTTTCGTGTTCTACATCATTGGACATTGGGGAGACGGGCAAGGTTATGGGAATCTGCTCTTCTACGTTCCCATGTGGATGGCGGCAGGTGCGCTGTTTGGCGGGTTTCGATTGGGAATGGTCGACGGCAAGACGCAGCCCAACGAGGGAATTCTGCTATCGCTGCGTAACGCGGGTTTCGCCGCCGCCGTGATTGGCATCGGAATGGCGACCGTGCTCTTGTTTGTAACGCGATACAAGTTTGGCGAGCCGTGGGACCGGGCGTTTTTCAGCGCTCTGGTTCTGCTGAACCTATTCACGGTACTGGGTGCACTTTTCTTTGGCCTCGTGGATGCAATTCGGCACTACACGCTTCGGTTGATGCTGTATCTGACCGGTGCTGCTCCGTTGAACATGGCCAAATTTTATGACCACATGGACGAGCTCGTTCTGTTGCAAAAGATTGGCGGCGGATACATTTTCCGCAACCACTTGCTATTCGATCACTTCTCGCAAAGAGAGGTGGAAACGCCGCAGAAAGAAGGTTCGGATTAACGATATCCGAACGGAGGCAGGAATGGTAAAAAACCATCAGCGCAAAAAAATCGGCCGCTGCTGATCGGGGCAATGAACAGCAGCAGCCTGATGGATCGGCCAGGGGCAACAAGCCAACCCACTGACCGAATTATATACCTGTCTTCCCATTTTGAAATGGCATCAGCAACAACTTTCAGCGATTTTCTTTGGAAATGAAGAACGTGTGAAATCTGCTCTGTCGTGGCGGAGTTTTGCCTTGGCCTGCTAGACTTCGCAGGAGGACATAGATGGCCAATAGCGTTGCTTTAAAGAACCTTCTGATTGCGTTGAGCATTGCCGGCGCACTGTTAATCGCTGGATTCGTTACAGTTGCTGATCTGCCAGATCATTCGCGGATCCCCGCATCCTTCTCCGGGGGGGAAATGTCGCAATCTTACTCATGGAACGAGCTAGGCGCGGATCAGTCAAGCATTGAAGTCGAGGCGCGCGGCCGAAAATTCAAATGGACGTTTCGTTACCCAGGGCGCGACCGTGCATTGAACACAGCGGACGATGTCCTTCTTGAACAGGATTTGCGGTTACCGACCAACATCAAGGTCGCATTGTCGCTGGAGAGCGATGACTACGTGTACAGTCTTTCATGTCCAACCCTGGGATTGAAGGAAATCGCGGTGCCGGATCTGACTTACCAGTTGGAGTTTGCGACCGGGGAGTCCATTGGAATTTATCCATTGGTGGCCGATCCGATGTGTGGCTGGAGCGCGTTTCACGACAAGGAACTGGGATTCGTTGTCATTGAACCAAGAATAGAAAGAGTACGGGACGAATGAACACCCAAACGAAAAAGCTACTGACGGGCATCGCATTGGTTGCAGCGTTGCTGATTGGCGGTGCCTTTGCCTGGATCAGCTATCTGAAGAACTCGGCCGCTCGCCAACTTCGGGAATCCGTCCTGGCCGATGAATCGGTTCGGGGCCGCATACTTGGGATGTTGCCCGAATTCTCGGATGCCGATGCGGCGGGCACACAAGTGAGCTCTGATCAACTTTACGGACAGATTTGGATTGCCACGAAAACAGCAAACTCAGACTTGCAGGCCGCTGCTGCTGGCGATGTTCCACTGGTGCACTTGGATGCTTTGAATCTGATCGACGGAGGCATCGGTGTGCCCGTATCTTCCAGTCCCGATTCGATCTTGCGACGTCCAGCAGATTGTTACCTGGTCGATCACTATCGTCGCGTGCGAGGCAAGTACGATCTCGCCGACGAATTGGATGTGGCACGGATTGAACATGACATCGAAATTGTCGAGTCCGAGAAGACACCTCATCCCGAGGATCTGCTGACCTCAACGTGGATGGTCGATCGCCAGAAAGCTCAGCTGGCGACGGTAGATCAGTTTGAGGTGCTGCACGATTTTCAGTTTCGCGACCTGAGACCCGAGAGTGGGATTACCTTTCGCAACAAGATCGTGGACGACGCCGGCAGAACTTACGAGGCGGCCCACTACGACCATGGCAACGGTGTGGTCGTTGCGGATGTTGATGGCGATCAACTGCTGGACTTGTACTTTGTGACTCAGGTGGGCGACAACGAACTCTGGCGAAATCTCGGAGGCGGGAAGTTCGAGGAGATCACAGAAACGGCCGGTGTCTCTGTGCCAGATCGCGTCGGCGTGACGGCGTCGTTCGCTGATACCGACAACGATGGTGATGCGGACCTCTTCGTCACCACCGTCCGCGGGGGCAACCTGATGTTTGAGAACGATGGCAAAGGTAACTTCACGGACATCACAGATGCAGCCGGGCTGGACTACAACGGACACTCTTCTTCAGCGATCTTCTTCGATTACGATCGCGATGGTTTGTTGGACCTCTTCTTGACGAACGTCGGCAGATACACCGTCGATGAGATTGAGACGGTCACGATGGAACAAATTCGACATGAAAAGCCCGGCGTGTTCCAGTATTACTCGGCACACTCTGACGCGTTTGGTGGTCACCTTAAACAAGACGAACGCGGTGAGACCAGTATTCTGTATCGCAATCAAGGTGGGAACAAGTTCTCCGACGTTTCTAAAGAAATGAACTTGGTCGACGATACTTGGTGCGGAGACGCGACGCCGGTCGACTTCAACAACGATGGCTGGATGGACTTGTATCTGATCAACATGCAGGGCCACGATGAGTACTACGTGAACATCGATGGCAAGAAGTTTGAGCGGAAGAGTCGCGAGATGTTTCCAAAGACGCCTTGGGGGGCGATGGGAGTGAAGTCGTTCGACTTTGAAAATGACGGTGACATGGATCTATTCATCACCGACATGCATTCGGACATGAGCGCCAAAGTCGGTCCCGAGCAAGAAAAAGAAAAATCGGATATCCAATGGGCAGAATCCTTCACCCTTTCGGAGGGCAACAGCATTTGGGGAAACGCGTTTTTCAGGAACGATGGCGACGATAAATTCACCGAAATTTCGGACCAGATCGGCGCAGAGAACTATTGGCCTTGGGGCCTGAGTTCGGGCGACTTGAATGCGGACGGCTTTGAGGATGTCTTCATCACCGCAAGCATGAACTTCCCGTTTCGTTACGGGGGCAATTCGGTTCTCTTGAACAATCGAGGCAAGAAATTTCTAGATAGTGAGTTCATCCTGGGCGTCGAGCCTCGACGCGATGGGAAGTTCGCCGAACCGTGGTTCGAGCTGGACGCGGAGTCCAGCCAAGGTGTTCCCGTCGCTGAAGGTCGAACCGGGCGAGTGGCTGTTTGGTCGGCACTCGGTTCACGATCCTCAGTGATCTTTGACCTCGATGGCGATGGCGACTTGGATATCGTCACCAACGAAAACAATTCTTGGCCGATGGTTCTGATTAGCGATCTGGCTGAGAAGCACCCCCAGTTGCAGTACCTGAAGGTTCAGTTGGAAGGTACTGAGTCCAACCGGGATGCTTTGGGCGCAGTCGTTCGAATCACGACGGATACGCAAACGCTGACGAAGATCAATGATGGACAATCCGGCTACATGTCTCAAAGTCGCACGCCGCTGTATTTCGGACTGGGCGATGCGAAAGAGATTCGAAAGGTCGAAGTGACCTGGCCGTCCGGGAAGACACAAGAAGTGGAAACGCCCAAGCCAAACGAAACACTCTCGATCAGAGAATCTTGATCGGACGCTCGCAGCCCACGCCTCCATGATTGAAACGTGGCTACGAAAAGATTCTTCGCTACGACGCGGGGCGGTAACCCACTTTGTCGAATCCGTCTGAGGTCGGGCGGAATCGATCGTCGAACTTTGGGTCCGGGCAGTCCAGCACGTTGTTCTCGGGGTCAACATGCCCCTGCAAGTCGGCGGCATCTCCGTTGATCATGCAGCCCTGCACGATGGTCGTCTCCGTCACATCTAGCTCATAGCGTGAACCCGTTGGCCACCCGCCTGTCGCGTTGTTCTTCCAAAAGATCGAGTCCTGGTAAATGCTCCCGCTGCTTGAATCATCCACCCCGTTTCGATTTCCAACGAAGGTGCAACGCCGCACGATCGCTTTGGAGTCTGGCAAGATCGTTAGCGCGCCGGCCCCGTTCTCGGGCTTCCAGTATCCCATGCTGAGCGCTCTCTGATCCATCGGTTCGTTGGAGAGGTTTTCCAGGAACAAACAGTTCGTGATTTCCGCTCGGCTGCCCCACAACAGGTCCACTGCTGAACCCGTCGCGGGCACTCGGTTGCCGCGGAAAATGCAGTTGATCAACTTGACGTTCTGGTGAGCGTAATCACCACGGTGTTCGATCGAAACGCCCGCACCACAGGGGCTGGAGTAGCAGTCGAAAATCTCGACATTCTCGATCGTGGGATAGGAGCGTCCGTAGATTTTGATGCCACCACCATCGCAGTAAAAGAAGAGTTCCTTTTCCATTCCCCGCGCAAAGGTAGGTGGTTGAATGGGCTCGGGATGATCGACCAAAGTGACAAAGTTGTTGGCGCCCGTGATTTTGAAGCCACGCAACGTCGTTTCTGGACCGATTCCGTCACCGAAGTAAACGACATGGTTCACCGCAGCGGGAAAACCCTCTTCACTCTCGCTGCCAACCCGGGGATTCTTTGCAGTAAGCACGACCTCGCCAACTGCCTCCAGGACGATGCCGTTGTGCTTGGCGTTCAGCCAAATCAACGCTTGCCTCGTTTCCTCAGGACGATAAACGCCTTCGTGAACGAGGACACGTTTGACGTCTGGGTTGGCAGCCGCGACATCCAGCACGGCTTGAATGCTTTGCCCTTCGTGAACATGGTAGGCGCCATCGTCACCCGGTCGAATGCGGGCAAAAACCGAGTACGCGGCGACAGAGATAGACGCCGCGACGATGATCAAAAATGGAAACCTGAGTCGACGCATGTTCGGTCTGCTACTTTCCTGCAGCTGCCCAATCCTTCATCTGTTGAATGTTTGCTTCAATGACGGGCAGGCGAGTTGGGTTTCGCACCTTGAGGGTTTTTAAGTACACCTGCATGTCACTGTCGAACATGGTGGCCGGTTCTGGTTGCCGACCAATGTCACCGGTGGACTCCATCCATTGGTCAAGCTTGGATCGTAGGGTTGCCAAGGTTTTTGCATGCTCGGGCTGATCGGCCAAATTGTGAATCTCGTCAGGGTCGCTTTCCAAGTCGTAAAGCTCTTCCGGCGGTCGCGTTTCCGCCATGATCAACGATTGAACTGCGTTCAGTCGTCCTTCGGCATACGCCTTTCGCATTGCGACCATGATCGTCTTCCCATCCTTGTACGCGTTGGGCTGCAAGTAGGGGCGTTGCGGAAGGAAGTTGCGAATGTATTTGTACTTTTCGGTCCTGACCGAACGAAGGTGGTCAACGGTTTCGTCACAGCGGTCACGGGCGGCATATACGGCGTCTCGTGGCTGATAGTCTTTGGCCAGGATATCTTGAGCCTGCATCGTTTCAGGAATCGGAATGCCAGCCAGCGACAAGGACAGCGCCGCGATGTCGATGTGCTCGACAAGATCGCTACGTGTTCCCGTTTGGACGCCGGGACCAGCAATCACTAATGGCACGTGCAAGCCCTCCTCGTACATGAACTGCTTCCCGCGAACGTGACTGATACCGTGGTCGGTCATGAATAGGACCACGGTCTTCTCAAGCACTCCGTCGGACTCCAACCTCGCCAGGATCTCGCCGAAGACCCGATCCGTTTCTCGTACCGAATCCAGGTAAGCGGCCCAGTCCAGCAAAATCTCTGGATCACGTGGGTAATAGATTGGCAACTGAACCGACTTGGGATCGGTTCTGGCGTCAAACGATTGTTCGATGCGTTTGCCGAGTTTCTCATAGCTCTCATGAGAGGCTCCGCGAAGCTTGCCACCCTGCAATTGAATTTGGGCAAAGAACGGTTGGTCGGTCTCGCGACTACTCCAATCGCCCGCGTCGTACATCGCCAGATCGGCCTCGAAGTTGTAATCCGTTTTCCCAAGCCTGCCCTTCCGTCCTGGCCAGCTTCCCACCGAGGTGTGGTATCCGGCCTTTTGAAACAGCACAGGAATGGGAGTCACGTTCTCCGGAAGAGTGATCTTTGCCTCGCCGCGCCCGCTGCGGTGATGGTGCGCGCCAATGCTCGTTTGGTACATCCCAGTGATGAACGCCGATCGACAAGTGGAACATACCGGAGCGGTCACAAACGCTTTCGTGAATTTCGTCCCGCGTTGGGCAAACTGATCCACGTTTGGCGTCTCAATCTGCGTCTCGCCATAGCAAGAGAAGTTGGCGGACATGTCGTCAACGATGACCCATAGGATGTTGGGGCGATCATCCGCCAAAGCAGCACTGCAAAGGGCAAGAGCAAACAGCAGCGTGAGAGAGACTTGTTTCATGATTCGAGAAGCAGCAGGGAAATGATGCGAGTGACGGACCGACCGTCCATCTTATCCGATAACGCGGTGGTTCACGTGGAGCAAGTTTCCAGCTTGCCATGTCCGGCAATGACCGGAGCAAAGGAATTCCGTTCCCACTCTTACGATTTCGAGCTCAATCGTCGTTTCCGCGTGTGAGGTGACCGCTGCGTGTGATGGCGATCAGCAACCACAGCATGACAGTGATACTTCCCAACACGCCGACCAATCCCAGCAAGCTCAAGTCTTGGATCGCCATGATGCCACCGTCGGTAAACAGCAATGGCGGTACTTTCATCGCCAGCATCAGCGAAGACCCGAGGAACACAGCGCTGGTCATCATCCCCAACACCATGCGATTGACCGTCGGTCCCAAACGCTGATGCTCCAACGTCAAGCGTGCTTCACCGCGCCGCGCTTGCTGCAGCAACGAGATGACTTCGTCGGGTGCCGACTCGAGAAAGTTCTCTGCCTCCAGGTAGATCCGCCGCGCTTGTCGAATCCGGCGTTTCGGGCTCAATCGTCTTGCCATCGACCGACGCATGAAACTGCCGACGACGTCCAGCGAATCGAAACTTGCCCCTAGCTCTCTTAGCGTCCCTTCCAGAGAAATCAGCATTTTCAGCAACAAGGCTGATTGGTTGGGTAGCTTGATCTTGTGCCGATGCAGCACGTCGCTCAAATCATTCAGTGCACCGGTCAGATCAAACTCGCCCAGGCTTTGCCGCCCAAACGTGCTGATGAAGTCGGCCACGTCGATTGCCAAAGCCGACTCATCCAACGTTGGCGGCGGGTCACCGATGCGGCGGATCAATCGTGTCATTCGATTTTGATCGCCGCTCGAAATCGCGACCAACATTTCTTCAATCGTCTCGCGCAAGTTCTCGTCGATCCTGCCGATCATGCCAAAGTCCAGAATCCCCAACTTGCCGTTTTCTAAAACGATCAAGTTGCCAGAATGTGGATCCGCGTGGAACAAGGCTTCATCAAACAACATCGTCAAATAGACGCTGGCGATCGTTTCGGAAAGCTGGCGTTTGATCTGGTCTCGCAGTCCTTCGGAGCGATTGTCTGGGATCAAAACGCCATCAGTATCCTCAGCTTCCGCCTCGGGATCCTTTTTTGGGTTGGCAGTATCTTTGGAGACGCGTGACGGTGCATTGGTCAAAAAGTCTGCCAACGGTTGTCCGATCAATTCTTCCATCACCAACACACGGTGTGTGCAGAGTGCTTTGATCGGGCGTGGGATGACGACGTCTTGATCACGCCGACTGAACATCTCTGCGAAGTACTCTAGGTTTTGACGTTCGCGGCTGAAGTCGAGTTCACGCTGCATCATTGGGGCAAGCTGGTCGACCATGTTCGCAGGGCCCCAAGCGGCAAACGCGTCCACGCGTTCGGCCAGTTGTGCCAGACCACCGAGGACGTCGATGTCTTGCCGCATTGTTCTTTCGATGTCGGCTCGCTGAACTTTCAAGACGACTTTCGTGCCGTCGTTCAGCACCGCGCGGTGGACTTGGCCGATCGACGCGGTGGCCAAGGGTTCTGCATCGATGGATCGGAAGTGCCGCTTGTAGTCGTCACCCAACTCTGATCGCAGCATGCTGCGAACTTGTTCGATCGGGTCAGGGCGAACATTGACGCGCAGTCCCTTGAGTTCTTCGCCAAGTTTGGGGCCGACCAAGTCTGGCCGAGCAGCTAGAATCTGACCGAGCTTGATGAATGTGGGTCCCAGATCGGTCAGTGCCATTCGCACGCGTTGTTCGCGCGAGTAAGTTGACAGCGGGACGCCACGTCGGTCTTTGAGGGCGTCACGAAACGGCAGCCGGAATTGCGTCAACCAATCGGCCAGTCCGTATCGGCGCAGCACCGCTAGAATCTCACGCCACCGCTTTAGATTGCGGTACAGTTGTGGAATCGCGGTGATTTTCATGGTTGCGAATCAGATCGCTTCAGGCGACGGTAGTGACTTGGAATCGGGAATCACCATTGTGATTCATAAATCGACCTTGGCGGACGATTCGCCAGTTTGCAGGGGATCTTTTCAACAATGTGGCTTTCACCACTCCTTTTAACACTGCAGTTGATGGCCGTCTCGGTGACCATCGCAGCGGTTGTGGGGGTTGTAGCAGCTTGGGCCACATCAGTGCTGGCGTCTGGCAGTCGGTTCGAGCGGCGAATCGCCAATTTCTTCCTGGCCTCGATGGTGGTCGCTTTGGCCATTCCGATGGTCATGCACGCGGCGGCTTGGGAGGCGACAGCCGGCAAATTCGGCTGGATGATCATGACACAGACCGGATCGCGTGCCGATAGGGGCGGTCCGTTTGGATTCTTTACAGGCCTGGTCGCATGTTCCTGGATTCACGGATTGATCGGTGCCGCAATCGTTGCGTTGGCAACCCACTTGGGGACAAGAGGAACGCCAGTCGCGGTGATTCAACAGAGTCGTTTGGAGATCGGGCCGCTGGCCACATGGTGGCGGATTCGGTTACCAATCGCGGGACCCTGGGTAGCGATGTCGTTACTGGCGACGGCGATGTTGGCGGCGACTGAAATGACCGTGGCTGACCTGTATGGGTACCGAACGATCGCGGATCAATTCTACTTGTTCTACGCCAGTGATCCGACGGTTGCTCAAGTTCTGATGACCTGTTTCCTGCCGCTTGCACTGGCGTCTTGCGGACTCGTTTGGTGGCTTATCTCTCGACGCAGGTTGAGCTCCATTGGATCGAGCCAGTCCGTCGAGAGTTTGGAAACGGAATCTGTTTCACGACTGTGGCGTGGTGCGAGCCTGCTGATCGTTTGCCTTATCGCCTGCCTGATCACGATGGTTCCTGTGATGGGACTGTTGGTGAAGATTGGGCATCAAGTCGTCGTTGAGGATGGCGTGTTGCAGGCAACGTGGTCCCTCAGCGCTTGTCTGACACGATTGACGACAGCGCCCAAGACGTTTTCGGATGAGTACTTCTGGACGGCGTTGATTTCGATCACAACCGGGCTAGCCGCACTTGGCATTGCCTGGCCGTTGGCGGCGTTGGGTCGCACACACCGTCGCTTCGAGCGTTCACTGGATGGTGTCACGATTGCGATGCTGACCATTCCTGGGCCGATCGTCGGGCTTGCCCTGGTCAGCTTTTTTCAATTGCCGATCCCTGGATTTCGCGGCCTGTATCATCAGTCGATTGTGCCGACCGTAATCGCTTTGTTGGTCCGAGCGTTGCCGGTGGCCTATTGGATGATTCGAGTTGGCTATCGACGCATCGATACGCCTACTCTGGAGGCCGCACAGTTGGACGTACCTTGGTGGAAACGACTGGTCGCCATCGACTTTCCGCTGTTGCGCGGTCATCTGTTGACCGCGATGCTGGCGGCAACGGTGGTGGCTTCGGGTGATGTGCCAGCGACGTTACCTGTCATTCCTGCTGGAGTTGCCACGGTTGGAACTCGATTGTTCCAACTGTTGCACAATGGGGCCCGGTATCAGGAAGCCGCTTTAGCAATCTGGTACGTGACCGCGATCGTGCTGATCGCGATCATTTGCCTGCGACAAGGATCGACTTCGCGTGTTAGAGTGGAGTAGGTCATGAAGCGTTTCTCTTCCACTTTTTCGCGAGTCGACATGCCACGGTTGGTGCTGTTCGTTGCTTTTGTACTCTGTGCCGCGATCCAGAGTTCTTCGGGCGTTGAGATCGTTCAGTTCGAGGATTCGTCTGGGGATCTGAAAACGGCAACCGGGAAAATTTTGATCGAAGCCCAAGACGGCGGCATGATGCTGTGTGGCGATGACGGCATGATCTGGACTCTCCAGCCAGAGCAGATCAAGGAACGGAAATCCGACGATCAGCCATTCACGCCGATCGATGCGGATGAGATGGAGAAGCGTGTGCTGGCGGAAGTGCCCGCAGGCTTCAGTGTCTATCAGACCAACCACTACATCATCGTTTACAACAGCGATGAAGCGTACGCAAAGATCGTGGCGGGGCTGTTCGAGCAGTTGTACCGAGGCTTCTTCACGTACTGGAAGAACCTGGGATGGGAGCAATCGGAGCCTGAGTTCCCACTGGTTGCCGTGGTGCTGCGAGATACTCAAGCGTTTCGGCAGTACGCCGGTGCAGAGATTGGAGCGAGAGCCAATGAAGTGATCGGATACTACCACTTAGCGACCAATCGAATGACCACGTATCGCGTTCCAAACTTAGAACGCAACGTTTCGACAATCATTCACGAAGCAACACATCAGCTGGCATACAACTGCGGAATGCAACGGCGTTTTGCTGACAACCCGATGTGGGTTAGCGAAGGGTTGGCAACGTTCTTTGAGGCGCCTGATCGCCGCAACCCAACAAGGTGGCGCAACATCGGGCGGGTCAACGGGGTCAATTTGACTCGCTGGCGAAAGTACGTTCGCAACCGTCCTGAGGAATCCCTGGCGACTTTGCTGGCGAACGATACTCGGTACGAGAACCAGGCTTCGGCCGAAGCCGCATATGCCGAGGGCTGGGCGCTGACCTACTTCTTGATCAAAACGAAAAAGAAGCAGTACGTGGAATACATGAAGCAGCTGAGCGAGGGAAAACCGCTCGCTGAAAAGCCGCCACGACAGCGTATCGACGAGTTCGAAGCGGCCTTCGGGATGAAACTGACCGAGTTGGACAAAGCGTTTGTCAGCTACCTGCGACGCGTCCGCTAAGTCGACGCGTCCGCTAAGTCGACGCTGACTGGTCTTCACACCAAGCCGGCCGGCATTCAATGAAGTACGCGTTGCATCATGAGTACTCCCTATCGACCTCCCCGCAGGGAGGTCGATTTCCGGCGAACTGCAAGGCTATCGAATGACAAGCAACATGCGTGTGTTGCCTCGTCGCACGATCACTCGCAGTGGTTGGCCGGACTCCTTGGATTCCTTGAAGATGCCTGCCAACTGCTCGAGCGTCTTGAGCTGAACGCCACCTGCCGATTCGATCACGTCTCCCACTTGCAGCTCACCTTGAGCTGCCAGGCTTCCGTCCTCGACGCTGGCCACGATCAATCCACTGCGCAGACCTTTGTAACCGTATTGCTGGGCTGACTCCGGCGTGACTGGAATCAGCTCCGCACCGAACAGGCCGCCACCGCTGTTGAACAGCGCCATCGCCGCGTCGGTGCGTTCTTCTAAGTTGACGGTCACGTTCATGATTTTGCCGCCACGATTGACGACCATTCTGACGGCTTGTCCGGGGCGACGGCTGGCGATGTAGTTTCGCAATTGAGTTCCCCCAACGCAGGGACGACCATCCAACTCCGTCACGACGTCACCTGGTTGCAAGCCAGCTTTCGCGGCGGGCTGATTTTCTAGCAGTCCACCGATCAAAGCACCGGTGTTGACCTTCAGCTTGTAGTCCTCGATCGCGTTGGGCGTGACGTCAACGACTTGGGCACCCAAGAACCCGCGGTGAACTTCGCCGGTTTCGATGATCGATTCCAGGACTGGCTCGGCAAGCGAGACAGGGATTGCGAATCCGATTCCAGCGCTTGTACCGCTCTTGGAAAGAATCGCGGTGTTGATCCCAATCAATTCACCACGCAGATTGACCAGCGGGCCACCTGAGTTTCCGGGATTGATTGCCGCGTCGGTTTGCAGGAAGTCCTCGAAGCCGTTGCCATCAGCGATGATTCGTTGGACTCGGTTCTTACCGCTGATGATGCCGGCCGTTACGGTTTGGTCCAAGCCGAATGGGCTGCCAATCGCCAGCACCCAGTCGCCAACTTGGATTTCATCGGAGCTGCCGAACTTGGCCGCCCGAAGTCCAGGCATGTCGATCTTGACGACCGCCAGGTCCGTTTGCGGATCGGTGCCAACAATCGTGCCGGGAACTTTCCGACCGTCCGAAATCTCGACGATCAATTCATCGGCGCCTTCGATCACGTGATTGTTCGTCAGAATGTATCCGTCCGAGCGCACGATCACGCCGCTTCCCATTCCACTCTGCTCCCGTTCTTCGCTTTGTGGACCAGGAGCACCAAACAGGTCCCCGAACTGCGGCGGCACACCGGGAGGCAAGCGGCGGCCGCGGCGGATAACCTGCGTCTGCTTGGTGCTGATGCTGACCACGCTTGGCCGCAGGGCTTCGGCGACGTTTCGGAAGGCGCTGGAGAGACCCTGCGCCGTGGAGAGATTCTGCTGGTTGACGACAGGAGTCCGCCCGGAGTCCAGGCTGTCTTGCGCGAACGCATTTCCGAGGGGCCCGCGGAAACCGCTGATCATCAGGCAGGTCACCAGTGAGCCTGCGATCATGGCACTGAGCGTGAAACCTAAATTTTTCCAACGATTCGACATCTCGATTACTCCCTTGCTTGGGTCTGGAATGTTTGAGTGATGAGTGTTGCGTTCTGTGTGCGGCGTTACCACTCGTCTGCAATCTTTACAACTTGAGTGGGCTGTCAGTTCACCGATGGGAACGGCAAGCGTCGTCCATGGAATGGAAATCTACGCAAATCACCCGCCTTTCCTATCCGTAAGCTGTCGCATCGGCAGAATCCGCCGCGAAGGGTACCTGCCTAGCAAACCACAGGCCAATTTACCAATTGCATGTCGAGCTAACACAAAAGTCGCACATTTGCTAACCTGTGCGGATTGAATCTATGTCGCAGAGAGGATCGCATGCGAGACACATTGACGGTGATATTGGCTGGTGGGCGTGGTTCACGATTGGAACCACTGACTCGCGACCGCGCCAAGCCAGCAGTTCCATTTGGTGGCCTGTATCGAATCATCGATTTTGTGCTCAGCAATTGCCTCAATAGCGGGATGCGACGTTTGTTGCTGCTGACGCAGTACAAAGCTCAGTCGCTGGACCGTCATATCAACCTAGCCTGGCGAGACTATTTCTGCCGAGAGTTGGGCGAGTTCATTGACGTTGTGCCCCCACAGCAACGATTTCACGACAATTGGTACCAGGGCACAGCCGACGCGGTTTACCAGAATATTTACGCGATTGAGCGGGAGCAGCCCAAGGACGTGATAGTGTTGGCGGGCGACCATAGCTACAAAATGAACGACTGTCAGATGGTCGATTTCCATCGCAAGATGGGAGCGGACATCACCATTGGTGCCCTCCGGGTCAGCCGCGAGGAAGCCAAACAGTTTGGTGTGATGCAGACCGATTTGGATCATCGCGTCACCGGTTTTCAAGAGAAGCCCAACGATCCGATGGCGACTCCCGAGGATCCCGACGTCTGCTTGGCGTCGATGGGGATTTACGTCTTCAACGCCAGATTCTTGTACGAGCAGTTGTGCGATGACGCGACGAAGGAAGACAGTGAGCACGACTTTGGGAAGAATATCATCCCCGGGGCGATTGAGAACTACAAAGTTTGCGCGTTTCCTTTCTTGGATGAGAACAAGAAGGGCGACGCCTACTGGCGAGACGTCGGCACCATCGATGCGTACTTCGAAGCTTCGCTGGATTTGATTGGAGTCGACCCCCAGCTCAATCTCTATGACCAAGACTGGCCAATTCGCGCCTATCACCCGTCCTTGCCACCGCCGAAGTTTGTCTTCGGAAGTGAGGGCAAGTCGACACGACGTGGCGAGGCCTTGGACTCGATCGTTTGCCAAGGCGCGATCGTCAGTGGCGGCAAAGTTGCGCGAAGCATCATTGGCCCGAATGTTCGCATCAACAGTTACACACAGATCGAAGACTCGATTTTGTTTGATTCGGTGGAAGTTGGCCGGCGAAGTCGATTGCGGCGAGTCATCGTCGATAAGGGAGTAAGAATACCGCCGGAAACCGAGATTGGTTTCGATCCAGTTGCTGACCGGGCGCGAGGCTTGACGGTGACTGACAGTGGGCTGGTCTTGATCGCTCGCGAAGAAGAACTGATCGACAACCCCGTTTCCGGACAGCCTGCGGCTTCTTAGAAGCGACGGATGATTCGTCCGTGACCGTTCAAACACGCCAGAACTATCTCTTTAAAGACTGACTAAATGTTACTCGGAAGTGGTCTTGACTTGATCATCGGAGTGGTGATTGCTGTCGCCTTGGTTGGCATTGGTGCCGGGCTTGGGCGTCGGTTTTTAGGGCGAAGTCCCAGTCCCAGCATGCAGGAAGCCATCAGCGATGGGGACGGCGAACGCGTGTTGCAGTTACTGCAAGACCTGGGGGCTTGGACAAGCGAATACTCCGGGAATGTCAATGAGTATCAGTCCGAGATTGGTGCCATCAGCAACGCAATGACTCAGGGCGGAAGCGCCAAGCAAGCCGACGCACGCGTGATGATGTTGTTGCAACAAATCATGGACAGCAACGACAAGCTGAAGACGCGGCTGGACGCTGCTGAGCGACAGCTTGAGAAGCAAACGGTGCAAATCGAGTCCTATTTGACGGAGGCTCGGACCGACGGACTCACGGGGCTGGCCAATCGTCGAGCCTTTGATCAGGAGCTGGAGAAACTGTTCATCGCTTATCGCAATGGCGGGCGTTCCTTCGTCGTCGTGCTGTTCGATATCGACAAGTTCAAATCGATCAACGACACCCACGGTCATCAGGCAGGGGACCGGGTGCTGCAGCACTTGGCTCGCACCCTGCGAACAGAACTGAGCCAAGCGATCATCGTTGGGCGTTTTGGCGGCGAAGAATTTGCTGTGATCACGGATGGCCCGCTTAGGCTGGCTGCCGACCGCATGAACGAGGTTCGCAAGCACATTGAAAAAGTTCAGATCGATGTCGGCACGGCTCAGATCAAGCTAACCGTCAGTATTGGACTCAGTGAGCCGCGAGACGACTTGGTGATCAGCCCTGTACTGAAGCGAGCCGATGAGGCGCTCTACACGGCCAAGAACATTGGTCGCAACCGAGTGTACTATCACGACGGAAAAGCACCCACGCTGGTGGGGGCGCCAGAGATCGCGCGGAAAGAAGATTGAAGTTTGCCCTGACGGGCGTGGAAGACCGTGCTGATGTTGTCGGAGCCGCAATGGTTCGCCATGATACTGACGCTTGCCAACCGCCCAACTGAAAATGATTTCGCTGAGGAACAGCTCTGATGACTGACAGCCCGAATGATGCACCAGTGGAGACCGATACCCCTGTAATGACATCTGACGGCCCGCCGGGCGGCGAGTGGTTTGGTCATCCGGTGGGACTGTTCTTTCTGTTCTTTGCCGAGCTCTGGGAGCGATTCAGTTTCTATGGGATGCGGGCCCTCCTGACGCTGTATTTGGCGACAGAGCTGTTCAAGGATTTGCAGGACGGAAAAGAGGTCGCCTACGAAATCTATGCGGCCTACGGATCGCTGGTCTATTTCACACCCGCTCTTGGTGGCATGATTGCCGACCGTTTGATTGGGCACCAGAAATCGATCATGTTGGGTGCTGTTCTGATGTGCATCGGTCACTTCACGATGGCATTCCAAGACGAAACGATTTTCTATCTTTCGCTTGGCCTGCTGATTATCGGAAACGGCTTCTTCAAGCCAAACATCTCCTCTCTGGTCGGCGGACTCTATCGAGAGGGTGATGTTCGTCGTGACGGCGGATTCACGATTTTCTATCTCGGGATCAATTTGGGCGCCTTCCTGTCGCCACTGGTCTGCGGCTATCTGGGGCAAGCGTACGGATGGCACTACGGTTTCAGTGCCGCAGGAATCGGCATGTTCCTAGGACTTGTCGTGTTCTGGTGGGGTGGGATCAAGGGAATCTATGGTGATCAAGGACAACAGCCTGCAGAGTATCTGACGAAGTCCTACGGAGGGCTGAATATTCGTCACATCGTTTATGGCTTGTCGTTTCTGTTCGTCCCGGTCTTCGCCTTCCTCGTGAAGCGAAGTGACTTTCAAGTCTTTGGTGCAACTGGACTACTGCAGTTTCTGTTGATTTCACTTTTGACCTTGGTGATCATTTACGTCGGGTACGAGTGTTTCAAATCCGACAAGGTCACCCGCGAGAGACTGATGGTCGTTGTCGTGCTGACCTTTTTCGTTACCGTATTCTGGGCCTTTTTCGAGCAGGCCGGCAGTTCGCTCACTCTGTTCGCAGAGGAGCAGGTTCGATTGGTCGGTTTGAATGCTTCGCAGGCCAATGCGATCAACCCGTTTTACATCGTGGTGCTCGCGATTCCGTTTTCGATGATGTGGAATCGACTCGAGGCGGTTGGCAGGAACCCCAATACGATGGTCAAGTTCGGGCTTGGGATCTTGCAGCTCGGCTTGGGCTTCTTGGTGTTTGCGGTCAGCTCTCGATTCGTTGACGATGAGGGCAAAGTTGGAATGATCTTCCTGCTGATTGGCTACCTGCTGATCACATCCGGAGAACTGTTTCTGTCGCCGATCGGCCTCTCAAAAGTGACCGAGCTATCGCCGCTGAAATTGGTCTCCTTCATGATGGGCGTTTGGTTTCTGTCTTCCTCCTTCGCACATTACATTGCTGGTGTGATCGCAAAGCTGACAACGGGAAGCGGTGGCGATACTGGCGGAGCCGAAGGTGGCATGATGTCGAAGTTGGTCACCATGATGACGGGCGAATCGCCTGGCGAGGGAGCGTCCGAGCAGGTCGTGAACCTGTTCAATTACACGGGCGTTTTCGCGCAAATCGCGATCATTTCCTTCATTGTGGCAATGATTGCCTTGCTGATCTCACCGGTGATCAAACGCATGATGCACGGCATTCGTTGATTTGATTTGATTTGGAGCGCCTCGCCGGGGAACCCATTGAGCCACTAGACTATCTTGGACTCTCATCCTTTGCAGAGATGAGGTTTGCTTTCCCGGTTCACGCCTTCATGAACGAAATTGACGACGCACGTTTGATCGGCATGCTCCGCCGGGTGATCCGCGATTGCGGAAAGCTGTACCAGAATAGCGCGACGTGGATGATCCGTCGCTATCCAACGCTGTTGGAAGGTCGTGAAGGCACTTTCGCTGAGATGATGGACGAGCTGCATCGCGGCTTGCTGATCAAGGTCTATGTCACAGTGGTACGTGCCGACGACCGCTGGACTGGACCTGAAAAACGCGTCGCTGCTGCCATGATCGAACACCTCTGGGGCGAGGAGTTCGATGGAGCCCACCTGCGTGAGGCGGCGACCGGCCTGTTCCAACAAGCCGACATGCTGACCTGGGAGTCGTTGGTGGCGCCGTTTGTGCGTTACGAACCACTCGCCGACAGCAAAGCCCAGGTCGAGACGATTGTGATGCGTCTGGCGAATCTGGTTGCCAAATGCGACGGTCAGCCTCGTCCCGAAGAGTCCGCGATGTTGCACAACTTGCAGCGTGAGATCGACATGGCGCTGCGGCCGGCGAAACCCGACGCAGTCCTCGCTCCGCTGCCAAACTTGAATGCTGAACCTAGTGCCACTGGGCAGGCGCATCAGCAGCAGCAAGAGTACGCCCAAGCACAAGCGGTTCCTGTTGCCTCGATGACCGATGAGGAACGCGAGGATCGTTTACGGGCGGCACTCAACGAGCTGGACCAGATGATCGGGCTGCAGGTCGTCAAAGATCGCGTCAAGAGCTACACCAATTTCTTGAAGCTGCAGCAACAGCGGCGGGAGGCTGGCTTGAACACGATGCCAATCAGCCTGCACATGACGTTTGTCGGCAACCCGGGTACTGGCAAGACAACGGTCGCCCGAATCGTCGGGCAGATTCTGGGCGCGATGGGAACCCTGCCAACCGGTCACGTGGTCGAGACGGATCGGAGTGGATTGGTCGCCGAATACGCTGGCCAAACAGCGACGAAGACAGAGAGGCTTTGCGATTCGGCTCGCGGAGGCGTGCTGTTCATCGACGAAGCCTACAGTCTGATCGACGCGTCAGGAGATGACGCCTATGGCCGAGAAGCAATTCAAACGCTGCTCAAACGCATGGAGAACGACCGGGATTCCATGGCGGTGATTCTGGCGGGCTACGGCGATGAAATGGATCAAATGATTCGCACCAACCCCGGGCTGTCATCACGGATCAATACCACGATCGAATTCGAGGACTTTGCGCCATTGGAAATGGGGCAAATCTTTGAGCTCATGTGCGAGCAAAATCAATACAAGCTGCCCAGCGATGCTCGCTATCGAGTCTTGGTCGGATTCGATCAGCTCTACAAGAACCGCGATCGCCACTTCGGCAACGGCCGAATGGTTCGCAACGCGTTCGAGGATAGTGTCCGCCAGCTTGCGGACCGAGTCGTCGATGTGACCCAGTTGAGCGAAGAGCTCTTAACGAGCCTGACCCAACAAGACATCAGCATTCCGGGACTGTCTCGCTCCGAACTGGATGACCTGATTCAGAATCAACCGAAGCTAAGAATTCACTGCGATGGCTGCGGCCGCAACGTGCGTCTGAAGCCGACGGCACTGGGGCGAAAAGTGAAGTGCGTGAAATGCGAACACGTCCAGCACGCGTCGTGGGCGCAAGTCCAAGACTAAGCCCGTGCGCCGCCCGACGCTGGCGATCTTCTACATCGAAGTACCCTGGGACAGCACCGCATAGTGGCTACTCTGCCCGTCTGCAGCCACTACAATATCGGGCCCGATCCTTTCTGATCCGTCCAACCATGAGATATCCGATGAGACTCATCGTCAACGCTTTGCTCGTCACTTGCCTGCTGCTTGCCTCAACCGTCCTTGCAGAGCCACCCGAGATTCGTCATTCGTTCTTCGTCGCTGGGCCTGGGTTCACCGGCATCATTGGAGAAGACGGCGAGCCTTCGTGGGACGCAGGCCGCGGCAAGTCGCGTGATGGTTGGGTGTTGCCCAATGGAAACGTGCTGGTCGCCTGGGGCAACGTTGTCAAGGAATTCACGCAAGACAAAGAGGTCGTCTTTGAATACAAACTGGACGCCAGCAACAAAGAGATCGGAACGGTTGAGCGTCTCGAAAACGGAAATACTCTGATCACCGAACTAGGTGGCAAACCGCGTCTATTAGAAGTTGACACGGATGGAAAAATTGTGGTTGAGGTCAAACTGCAACCCGAAACCGATAACGCGCATATGCAAACCCGAATGGCGCGCAAGCTATCCAACGGCAACTACTTGGTTCCTCATCTGTTGGCATTCAAGGTCAAGGAATACACACCAGCAGGCAAAGTGGTCAAAGAGTTCGCGACCGACATGGTCGACTTGGGGGGACGGGAAGCAAAGAACTGGCCGTTCACCGCCATTCGCTTGGACAACGGAAACACCGTGGTTTGTTTGACGAACGGAAACAAGGTCGTCGAAATGGATTCTGAGGGCAACGTGGTTTGGAAGGTCACCAATGCAGACCTACCTGGAAAGCCGATCGATGACGCTTGTGGTGGCCAACGATTGCCCAACGGCAACACGGTGATCACCGCTTACCATGCGAAAGTGGGTGTCAAGCTGATGGAAGTCACGCCGGAAAACAAACTCGTCTGGAAGTACGAAGGCCCCCATCGCGTGCACCACTTCCAGATCCTGACCACCAACGGCAAGCCCATCGCAGGCAAGCCAATGAAGTAGATCTTCTTCACCAGGACAATCACGCGTTCTCGGGGCGTTTCGCTCCAGGCCATAGAATTGAATCGGCGTTTCCGTTGACCGACACGCCTTTCCGATTCCACCCCAGATAGGCGGTGACATCCGCCGGGCAGTATCGCAAGGTCAGGCCACAGCGGCGGCGGTCGCTGTCGTTGGCAGCCGAACCGTGCACGAGTAGATCGCTGTGGATCGAGATCTGTCCAGCACGCAGTGGTGTGCAGTTGTGCGCTCCGTACTGCTCGGGATTCTTCACCGATTGATCAAGCACGTTGCTTGATTCATCGTCGCTGACTTCAAAGTCAATCAAGCCGTGCTGGTGAGAACCGGTGAAGACTTCCATGCAACCGTTGGCTTCATCCGCATC
>JBGCGI010000226.1:0-10943 GCA_045110715.1 Rubripirellula sp. | reverse complement strand
ACGGTGAGAACATCGACTTCACGAGCCAGGTAGGACCAGCCTCGGTCTTCGCTTGCGTCAGTTTGGAACGGGATATCCGAAGGCCTCACGAACAACACTGACGTGTCGATTGGCTCCATCGCGTAGTTGCGGGTCACATCGATGTGATGATGGAAGAGGGCCTTCAGGTCATCGATTGCACGCATGGCGACTTCGGGCGGAGTGTTCTGGTCGAGCAAACCCATCTTCTCCGCATGCTGCCAAAGAAACGGTAGCTGCTCCTCGGGATTGAGGTCAAACAATTCGTCCAGCGACAAATCGATGCCGTACTCCAGACCGACATTGCTTTGATCTTGCTCAGGGACAAGATCACTCGCGCCGCTCGGGATCGATGTATCTAGTAAGACCAAACGCTCGACACTGTCGCCACCGGCTATCAGCTGCTGTGCGACTTCCATGGCAATCACACCGCCGATGGACCAACCACCTAAGCGGTAAGGACCACTGGCCTGAACATTGCGGATTGCCTGAACATATTCGCCGGCCATTGCCTGAATATTCTCGGGAAGCGACTCTTTGCCGTGCAAGCCTCGGGAGCGAATCGCGTAGAGCGGTTGATCTTCGGGCATCGATGATGCTAATTCACGGTAACAAACCACAATTCCCCCCGGCGGATGAACCATGAAAAGCGGTGTTTTGGATCCGGTTGGCTTTAGTGGCGCCATCAAGACATCCACGTCGCCGGACCGGACACGCGAGTCACCGTCGTAGAAGCGAACGGACCGCTCACCAAACTGTTTCATCAATGGTTCGCGGTGCAGTTGAGTCAGTCGCTGTGCCATGGCGGAAATGTCCGCGAGATCGAACAGTAACGAAGATGGGACCTCAATTTTGAGCTCATCGCTCAAACGATTGGTAAGCATCGCTGCTTGCAGGGAACTGCCGCCAAGTTCGAAAAAGTTCTGACTCACGCCAATCGAAGGTTGTTCCAGGATTTCGCCCCACACTTCGGCGAGATACCGTTCCAGGGACGTACTTGGTGGCGTGATGAATTGTTCATCGATTGAAACGCCGGACAGCTCAGGCAACGAACCGAAGTTGACCTTGCCACTTGTCGTTTTTGGGAGCGTCGGAATGATCTCTAAACGCTGTGGGCGTTTGTAAGGCGGAAGTTGGTCGGCCAAGTGATGCTGCAACGTAACTCGGATCTTCGGGTCATCGTTGGCTTCACCGTCAAGTTCGATGAACGCGACAAGCAAGTCCGATTGAATCGCTGTGATCTTGCGAGTGACCACGGCCGCTTGAGCAACGAGAGGGTGGTCCTGCAAAACCGTCTCGATTTCGCCGGGCTCGATACGATAACCACTGATTTTTAGTTGACGATCGATTCGGCCGAGCACTTCGACGAGTCCATCAACTCGTCTGCGACCACGGTCACCGGTCAGATAGACACGCGTCGATTGACTACTGCTACCGTCCAGGGACAGTTCAACAAAAACAGCGTCGGTGCGTTGTTCGTCAGCAAGATATCCAGTTGCCAATCCGGCACCCGTTAACGCGATTTGTCCCGCAACGGTGTCGGGAACGATTTGTAGATTTTCGTCCAGTATCACGACTTCGGTATGATCGGCGGGTTGTCCCACGGGCAATCGTCGCGATGTTTGCACATCATCGACACGGTACGCTGTCGCTTCGACTGCGGCTTCGGTTGGGCCATAGCAATTCCAGACTTGCGCATCGATGCTGCGGCGGATCAATCGTGGTAGTCCCTCTGGCATTGCATCACCACCAATCCAAATGTGGCGAAGTTGGTCACAGCGACCAAAGTCTTGGTGGGAGGCGATCAAATCGATCCATGCCGGAACACCGGTCAACAACGTCACTCGGTCACGACGGATTTGATTCACAATCGATGAAATGTCTCCTAGATTTGTGCACTCAGGCCAGACGAGTTGTGCGCCCTGGGTGAACGCGAAAAGACACATGCCGAGTCCAGCATCGAACTGATGCGAGAGCGGCATTAGCAACCGATCACCAGGATGAATTGGCGTCATTTTGGATCGCCAGGCGAGCGTGTTGGCAATCGCCCCATGTGAAACCACAACTCCCTTTGGCTTCCCCGATGTGCCGGACGTGTAAATGACGTAGGCAGCGGTCTCCGCAGTGATCTTGCTTGCTCGCTGCGCCGTTTCAGGGTTGAGAGTCACACGTGGGCGGACATCAATTTCACTCAACCATAGCACTTGTGCGTGGTTGCAGGCTTGCTGAGTCCAGGCGGACGCGTCGTCTGCGAATACCAGTTCGGCCTTGGTTTGTGACAAAAGTGTCGACGCGTCGATTGAGGGTTGGTTCGAGTCAATCGGAACCGGAACCGCAGCCGTTTTCTGAACCGCCAAGATCATCGCGATCGCATCGCTGCCTGGTTGTGCAACGACCGGAACATATTGTCCCGGTTGGACGCCAGCCCGCACCAATTCGTTGGCATAAGCGTCGATTTGATGCTGGGTGTCGCGATAGGTTTGATCCGAAAGCACCCGTTCTTGTGGAGCCGCGGCTTCGTGCCCATTGGACGTAGACGTCAAAGATGGGCTGATTGGTTTTTGCTTTCCCGATCCGAATAGTCGGCGGAGTCCGTTTCGACCTTGCGGGTTGAACGCTCGTGCGTCGTTGGGCTGAGGATCGTTTGTCAAAGCGGTGATTGAGTTGTTCTGCCACACCGTGGATTGCGAATGTTCCTGTAGGGCTGATTCGACGAATTCTTGAAGAATCGGTGCTGGCTCGGCTGGTGCTTTTGCCGAGCGAGTCGTGATGACGTCTTCGCCCCAGGCAACGTTGCTGATGCGAGATTCGGTGTCATCCAGCAGCTGCGACATCAAGGAGATGAAGTTCTCGGCGAGTTTGGCAACCGATTCTTCTTCATACAAGTCTTCACAGAAAACAATCATCCCATGCAGGTCGTCCCCAGTTTGTTCAAAGATGAACTCCAGGTCGTAGTGACACGTCTGATGGGGAACGTAGTAATTTTCCTGTCGAAGACCAGCGATTTCGGTCGATTCAACGGCCGCCGGGAAAAGGTAGCCTGCTCGTCCTTCTTCCTCACGGACGTGCGCCTTTTCAAAAGTGCATGAAACTTGGATCAACGGGCTCCGCGAAGTATCTCGTGGTGGGTCAAGGTCACGCACGATCTGAGCGAATGGATACTCTTCGTGTTGCATCGAATCAACTAATCGATCGCCTGCCCGCCGGACCAAGTCAGTGAACGTCGGGTGTCCACTCAAGTCCGCCACTAATGGGAGCATATTCACAAAGAATCCGACGGTGTCTTCCAAGTCCGATCGGGTTCGACCCGCGAATGGACTTCCGATGATGAATTTTTCTTCACCGGAGTATCGGCTCAAAAGAACTTGCAACGCAGCCATCACAACTGATGAGGAAGTTGTATGGGTTTGCTTGGCGACCTCATTGATACGTCGTCCCAGCTCGGCCGAGCACTTCAGCCCCGTGACTTTTGCTCTGCCACTGAAAGAGGCTGGTCGCACCTTGTCGGTTGGAATCTCAAGCACCGCGGGCACGTCTGAAAGCGTTGCTTCCCAATAGGCTTTCAGTGACTCGCTGCGCGGCGAGGCCAGCAATCGACGCTGGTCGGCGACAAAGTCGAAGTAGTCCTGTTCTGGCGGAGCAATTTCGATTCGCTCATCGGCCACACACTTGGGATAGTGAACGCGAAGTTCGCCCAGAATCAGTACCAGCGACCAAAAGTCCACAACGATATGATGAGTCGTGGCCACCACAATCCAGTCGTCCTCTGCGAGCTTAAACAACTTCATTCGCAGCAGAGGCCCAGTTCGTAAGTCAAAGGGACGTTGCGTTTCGGCGATGACAGCCGTTTGAAGTTCCGTATCGCTCCATTTTTTCTGCGTCCAGTCGACAAGGTCGAAGGCTGGCGGTAGGGCTTCGTGAACAACCTGCTCCAATTTCCCGTTTTCGTCAGTGAAGGTCGTACGCAGTGACGCGTGACGCGACACCACCAATCCGATCGCTTTACGGAGCGATTGCGGATCCAGTTTTGACCGCACCCGGGCAGGCAAGAACACATTGAACGCTGTCCCGCCTGAATCGCGGCAGAACGAATACCATAGGCCGGTCTGTTGGTCTGACATCGGGAATCGATTGCGATCGGTCATTTCCGGATCATTGAATTCCATGTCGTCATTAGCTGAGCTCGTTCCCGATACGGATTCGCTCAGTGTCTGGACCAGTGACCGGAGGCTGCTGCCTCTCATGAGTGCGCCAATCTGTAGTTTCAGTTCGAGTTGACGCTCGATCCAGTTCCGCAGCTCGACCGCCATCAAGGAGTCGAGTCCCATTTCCAGCATTGGCCGGTCCGCATCCAAGTCGCCGGCTGTTGTACCCAAAAGCGATGCTAGTTTTCCAGCGATTGCCAACTGCAGCATGTCAGCGCGCTCAGCGGGAGCGGCGTTTCGAAGAGCGTCCCCTGAAAGCGATTTTTCACTTTCGTTACCACCACGAATCAAGTGCGCGAATCGCGGCGATACGTCTTGGGTGAGTCCAAGCCCACGCCAACGGGACCAGTCCATCCGTAGCACACTGCACTGGGTCGCGCGACGGTTGAGTGCTCTTGCCAAGCATTCCGTCGCCTCAGCGACGGTGAAGTCGAGTACGCCTTGCCGACGCAATCGCTCGCTGAGTTCTTCTCGCTCAGCCAAATAGCCAACTTCACCAAGGTGTCCCCAGTTGACGACCGTTGCGGGCAACCCGCTGACTCTTCGGTGGTGAGCCAGACCGTCCAGCAACGCGTTCGCAGCAGAATAGTTGCCTTGTCCGGCATGACCGAAAACACTCGAAAGTGATGAGAACAAAATGAACTGATCAAGGTCACGTGACATGGTGGTTTGGTGCAAGTTCCAGCCTCCAAGAACCTTTGGCCATAACACGCGATCAAGCGTTTCCCGATCTAGGTCAACCAGCAGTTTGTCTTCCAAAACCATCGCTGTGTGGACAACTCCTCGCAGCGTCGGCAGCTCAGCGTCGATTTTGGCTAGGCATCGCCGGATATCTTCAACCTTGGTGATGTCGCACGGCATCACAACAATGTTCGTGCCGAGATCCTGCATCTGCTGGATCACTTCGGCTGATTCTTGCGTCACGTTTGCCGAACGGCCTGATAGCACAAGCGTGCCGGCACCCGACTTTGCCATCCAGTTTGCAATCTGTAGTCCAAATCCACCAAGTCCGCCGGCTAGCCAGTAGGTGCCTTCGGTGTTGAATGTGAACTCATTGTCTGAGCAAGATCGGATGGTTTCCGGTGGGTGCGTGTAGTCGACGACGACCTTACCGATGTGTTTGGCTTGTTGCATGAACCGAAAAGCCGCGGCGGCATCGCCGGACGCAAAACTCTTAACCGCTGCGAAGTTTGGCTCGTCTGCATCAAACCGACGAACGAGTTCACGAAGCTGTTGCCCCATTCTTGTTGGTTTTTCTTTGAACAGCTGATCCAAGTCGATGGCGAACATTGCCAGATTGTTTCGCATGACATACAGACCAAGCGAACCGTCTGTGTAGATGTCCCGTTTGCCAATTTCAAGGAATCGCCCGCCGGTCTTCAGTAGCGAAAGCCCTGCCTGGATGGCTTCGCCAGGCAAAGAGTTAAGTACGGCATCAACGCCGGGCTCTTCTCGCGAACTGGTAACCGCTTTGATTTCATCGGCAAAGTTCAGTGACCGAGAATCGAATACGTGCTCGACTCCAAGGTCCCGCACGTGATCTCGTTTGGCATCGCTGCCCGCCGTTGCGAAAACTTCGACACCGATCTGTTGGGCGATCTCGATGGCGGCCAGGCCGACTCCGCCCGACGCGGAGTGAATAAGGATCGATTCCCCTGCTTGCATCCGCGCGCACTGGCGAATCGCGTGATCCGCGGTCAGCCAGGCAACTGGAAGTGCCGACGCCTCGATTAGGTCAACCTTTTCAGGCGACGGAGCGACTAGTGAAGTGTGGACAATCACATGCGATGCGAATCCGCCGGGAGCGATTGCGATCACTTTGTCGTTCACGTTGAACTGTGTGACATCGTCGGCGATACGCGTGATCACTCCACTGCACTCAGCACCGAGTGCTACCTCGCCGGGCGGCAAGCCCGGATAGAGATCAAGTACCTTCATGACGTCACTGAAATTCAGTCCAGCCCCAGCAACTTGAATTTCGACTTCACCTGAGCGCAATTCGGTAGGGCGAATTGCTTGGTGGTGCAGTTCATCTACACCCGACGAAAGTCCTTTGCTGAGTCGATGTTGAGGGACTTCTTGGTCCGTATTCGGTTCAATCTTCCACTCTCGATCTGCGTCAGGGACGAATCGCTGTACGAAACGCGTCCCGTCACGAAGCATCACTTCGTCTTCACTGTCATGTCGCCTCCATTCGCTGGGCAGGCTGGCGAGCACGGGAGATTCTTGCGGATCACAATCGACTAAGCGAGTCGGGAACGCGGACTCACTTACGATGACGCGCCCGAGCCCGATCAAAGGCATCTGCGTGACCGCAACTTCTTCATCGAGTTCGTCGCCCGATTGGGCGCCCAGTGTCACGAGTGTCAACCGAATGTCTGGCGTGTCTTCTATTGCTTCCAAACTTTGGATCAAATGCAGTGGAGCCCGGGTAGTCCACAACGTGCTTTCTCGCAGCTGCTCACAGGCTTCCGCGGCAGGCTGAGCTTCGAGCTCGCCCGGATCCGCGACATCCACCGCCCATAGGTAGATGAAGTGTGTCTTGCCCGTACCGGTTTCAGGCGAGCCAACTAGTCCGATTTTGTCCCACAACGCAGCGAAGTCATTGACGTCATCGGGATTTACCCAGTGGTGCTCTCCCGACTCGTTTCGTCCGATGGGCACATTCGTTGAGCGAGCGGAAGACTGAGCCTTGGGGTGAACCCACACGAGTTTATCTGTTGAAATGTCCCATTGATTCACCAATTCTTCGGGAAGATCGCCAGCGGAAAAGATGACCAATCGCTCGTCATCAGTGCTCGTATCGTTTTCCGTTTCTTCGCCAGTTTGCCAGCGGTAGCGGTACATGAGGTCTTTAGTGGTCGCTTCGCTTTCGCCGCCAATTCGTCGGCTTTCAAAACCATGCAAAGTCCCAACCGGTGTGCCATCTTCCAAATAGAGATGTAGATCCGCAATCAAGCGGTGCGCATCTTTGGAGCGGATGCAAGCGTGAGCAAGAATCGTGCGATCGATTCCGGCACCACGGATGGCATCGATATCAATTTGAATTTCGGCAATTTCAAATGGCAAGTACAAGCCACCGGGATACCGGTCGAACACACTGTCCGCTGCAATCATGGTGTGAAAGCAACTGTCCAAAACGGCCGGATGAATCAGGTAGCTTGACGCGTCACTGCGGAACGCTTCATCGAGCACTTCATCGCTCAGACAAATTTCCGAAAGAGCTTCACCGCCGGCTGATTCACGCAGCCCAACGGATTGGTGGTTCTTGCGTACACCTTCGCGAATGCCGCGAAAGAGTGGCCCGTAGTTCAGGCCTAGAGTGCTGCAGTACTCATAGCACGTCGTGCTAGTGAAAGGTTCAGAACATCGTTCACGAATCGATGCGAGGGAAAGTTCTCCCGTCGCGTCAAAGGGCAGCGGCTTGGAAGTTTGCCACTGTGTGATCGCGAGCGGCGTTAGATTGGCTTGGTGATGTTCTCGGTAGTGAAGCTCGATCTGTCGACGATCCGGTTGGTAGGACGTCTGCAAATGATGTGGCTCGCTGTCATCGAGTACGAGCGGATTGAGCAGGCGGAATCGCGACAGTCGGATTGATGAGATCGGATCATCACCGGTGAGTTCGGTTTGGGTATCCGAGACCGATTTGATCGCAGACAAGCTCATCTCGATTCCCGCTGCAGCGGGTAGCATCGCTGCGGTTCGAACCTGGTGGTCCAAAAGATAAGCGTGCAGTTTGGGGTCCAAGCGACATGTGAATTTGGGTGCGTCGCCGCGATCAGCAGATCCGAGTAGCGGATGCACATGCGATGTCAGACGCGTGCGATGTGACTCGTCCGTTTCTGACCAAACCGCCTGATACTGCATAGGGTACTTGGGCAGTTCAACTCGCTGCGATGGTGCTGGAGCCAGAGTTCCCCAGTCCAGGTCAACACCGGATTGGTAGAGCTTGGCAACACTTGTTAGCCAAGCTTCCTCGTCCCGGTTACAACGAGCTTCGTCACTGAGTTCCTCTAGCTCATTCGGCTTGGGGCGTGAGGCCGAGGCAATCAGATTCACTTCGTGGCCTGTGTGCCCGTAGCACTCCGTTGTTGCAAACGCGAGCACGGGATGTGGGCCCAATTCGACGGCGATTCCCAGTCCACTCGAAGCGGCACTCATCACAGCGTCGGCATAACGTACCGAACCACGTACGTTGTCCCACCAATACTTGGCTCCCAAGTCGATTCCCGAGTCCGCTCGTTTGCCTGTGACCGTCGAGATAAGGGTTGTGTGAATTGGCTGTGTTTGAATGTTGTCTAGGCTGCGAAGTAACTCATCCTGAACAGGGTCCATTTGGGCGCTGTGGAACGCATATTCAACGGCCAGGCGACGACAGAAGATTTGATCTGCTTCGATTGCCACTGCCAGCTGCTCAATCGCATCGCAGTCACCGGACATGGTGATGGACGTAGGACCGTTGATCGCTGCAACGCTGACTTGCCCCTTGAAGTTGGGTTGGGTTTGTTCCAACTTGGCGATTCGCGTTTTGGCTTCGTTTTCGGAAAGACCAACCGCGATCATCGCACCGCGGCTGCTGGCCAAATCCATGGTCCGCCCGCGGTGGACGGCGACTTGGCAGGCATCTTCGAAATTCAAGCCCCCGGACAAATGTGCTGCCGCGATTTCACCAACGCTGTGGCCGATGATAGCTGTGGGTCGAATGCCGACCGCTTTCCACGCTTCCGCCTGTGCGACTTGAAGAGCAAACAGCGCCGGCTGCGCGATCGAAGTCCGGTGCATCTGTGAAGACGTTGCATCTCGCTCTAGTTCTTCAACCAAAGTCCATTTGTCTGTGTGCTTGCGGAACTCAGCGTCAATCTGATCAATCGTCTCTCGATAGGTCTGATTGGCCTGGTAGAGACCTCGCCCCATCCCAAACCACTGCGGGCCTTGACCGCAGCAAAGAAAAAGAATCCCGTTTTCCCGAGTTTTGGCGGGTAGCTTACTAATCGAGATTCCCGATTGGCTGGAGCCTTCCGATCCAGACGCAAGTTGACGATGAAGTTCGTCCAGCTGTTTTTGCCACTGTTGAACACTACGTCCGACAACTGCCGTGCGAACTTCGTGGTGAGTCCGGTGATGGGCTGCCGTTCCCGCGATTTGCAAAAGACTACGAGTGTCTTGTTCGTTTCCATCTGTTTGTTGGTGGATCCCCAACCAATCCGAAAGTTCGTGAATGGATCCAGCTAGTGACTTTGTGTCGCTACCTGAAACCGGCAACAGGATCGCAGGTTTGGAATGATCTAGCGAAAAATTCCCTCGTGTCATCGCAACGGAGGTAGACGCATTGGTTGCGGGCGCCTCGCCAACGATGACGTGAGCGTTCGCGCCTCCGTAGCCGAACCCGTTGATGCCTGCCAATCGTTCCTTATCACCACGTTGCCAAGGCTCAAGCGTTGTGGGAATGCGCAGGTTCCACTGGTCCAGCTCAATCTCTGGGTTGACTTGTTGGAGGTGTAAGTGCGGTGGGATCTGTTCGTGATGCATCGCAAGTGCGACTTTGATCAGGCTTGCGATACCTGCGCCAGCTTCCAGGTGGCCGATGTTCGTCTTCACTGACGCGATTCGGCATGGATCCTCGCGTTGGCTACCCAGCACGCGTGCCAGTGCACCCGCCTCGATTGGATCACCAACCGGCGTGCCGGTGCCGTGAGCTTCCACGTAGTCAATTTGCGATGGATCCACGCCAGCCAACTGACAGGCTCGGCGAACAAGTTTCTCTTGTTGCTCGCCGCTTGGGACCGTTAGGCCGGGTGTGCGTCCGTCTTGATTGAGGGCCGTTGCGCGAATGGTGCAATAGATTCGGTCGTCATCGCGAAGCGCATCCGAAAGTGGCTTCAACATAACCATGCCAGCGCCTTCGCTACGCGAATAACCATTCGCGGAAGCGTCAAATGTCTTGCAGCGACCGTCTGGTGATAGTACGCCAAGCTGACTGAACGCGATGTAAAAGTCTGGAACTAAGAGCGCGTTCACACCACCAGCGAGCGCTGCGACTGCTTCCCCGCGCCAGATGCTTTGACAGGCCATATGCAACGCCACCAACGACGACGAACAAGCCGTATCGACGGCCACACTTGGGCCTCGCAGATCGAAACAGTATGAAACGCGATTGGCCGCAATGCTGCTCGAAGATCCTGTGTTACTGTATGGCCCCAATTCGCCGTGGTCTTCCCGGCTCAGGCTTGCAACGGCGTAATCAATGCTGCTGATACCAGTGAAAACGGAAACGTTCTCACCCGCCAATCGCCCAGCGGGGTGCCCGCTGTCTTCGATCGCGCGATAGGCAACTTCCAGCAGTAACCTTTGTTGGGGGTCCATCGCTGCAGCCTCGCGGGCCGAGATTCCAAATAGCGACGGATCGAACAATTCGATCCCATTGATGTACCCGCCCCAGCGGCTTTGGGTTTTTCCAGGCATCGATTCGCCTGGCCGATAGAACTTTTCGAGATTCCAACGGTCAGACGGCGTCTGCGAAATCCCGTCACGTCCCTCACGCAAAAGTTCCCAGAACTGATCAGGCGAATCGGAGTCGCCCGGCAGTCGGCATCCCATTCCCACCACGGCAATTGGCTCTAGGTTGCCATGTTGTCTATTCATGTGACCCTGGGCATTCATGTCACGCTGGGCATTCATGTCACGGTGATTCATTGGAGCGTTCATGATAGGGATCTCTTC
>JBGCGI010000225.1:0-3538 GCA_045110715.1 Rubripirellula sp. | reverse complement strand
TCGCAGACCGAGGAACGGATTGTGTTCCTGCTCGGCAAGCGGGCGATGCCCCATCTTATCGGCGCCAAGGTCCAGCGTCCGAATGACAACGGGAAGGCCGTTCATTTCGCGAACGACTTGGCTGTAGGCTTGGTAGTGATCCTCTTCGCTGGGCTCTTCTTTACTGGCCAGGTACAGGAACTCTGTTCGATACAGCCCGATGCCATCGCCACCACGCTCGAGCACCGACTTGGCTTCGTGTGGAAACTCGATGTTGGCACTGAGCCGAACACGAACCCCATCGGCGGTTTCAGCAGGGAGATCTCGGAGCTCGGCCAAACGAGCGCTCAGCGACTCACGCTTCTCACGGCGTTCTTTGTAGTGATCGAGTGTCTCCTGATCAGGATCGATGATCACTTTGCCGCGATCGCCATCAACGATGACTTGAGCGTTGGCGGGAATCGAGTCCAGAAAGGCACCGATACCGACGACGGCGGGAAGTTCCAAGCCTTTGGCAACGATGGCGGTGTGTCCACCGGCTCCACCGGTCTCCGTGCAGAATCCTTTGACGTAACGACGATCTAAGTTGGCGGTTTCGCTGGGAGTCAGCACATGTGCCAACACGATCACTGGTTCGGTCAGATCGGAAAGCGGCTGCCGTGTCATCGCGCCCAATTCCAGCAGCATCTGTTTTTCGATGTCCAACACATCCTGAGCACGTTCGGCAAACAGCGGGTTGTCCAGCCGGCGCAGGGCAGCGGCATAGTTTCGCAACACGCGATTGACGGCGTAGGACGCCGATTGGCGTTGCTCGCGAATGCGCCGACCAAGCTCAGCGTGCAGGCGTGGGTCGTGCAGCATTTGCAGCTGAGCAGCGAAGATATCGCCTGTTTCCTCACCTGCAACGGCTGCGGTTTCCAGCCGGCTGGCTTCTAAACGCCCGGAAACTGCGTCAACGGCAGTGCGCAATTGGGCGTACTCCGCGTCCGCGTCTTCGGCGGCGACGAGCGTGTTGGGAATACGATAACCATCGGTGTCCAGCACTAGGGCAGGACCGATAGCGACTCCCGGCGATACGGGGATGCCTTGCAGCTCTTGCATCGGAATGCGATTGAACGAGGCTCGGCTGAGTTGCTGCGGCGGTTGGATGTTTCGCCCAGAAGTCTGGGGCAATCCACTTTTTGGCGGCGGCTGGATCGCTGGTGTAGCGACCCGGTGTGCGAGACTCGTTCGATCAATTGTTCGGTTGGAGTAGTTGTTTGGTCGAGATCAGGTGCTCCAACGGATGGCTGAAAATCCGAACCGTTGGCCTGCAAAATCAGTGTCAGGAATCGACGGCTGACTCTGCGCCCTGAACCTCGTTCTTGTCGTCAAACCCTGCTTCGAACAGATCCGCAATTGACTGAAGAGCAACTTCTGCGTCGGGGCCATTGGCCGAGAGAGACAACTTGGTTCCTTGAGCGGCACCAAGCGTCAATAAAGACAGAATGCTCTTACAATCAACCAGTTCGCTGTTCTTACCAATCAAGATCGTCGACTGATACTTGTTGGCCTCACGGACCAGCAAATCTGCCGGACGCGCATGCAGCCCATCCGGATTGAGCACGACGACGGTTCGGGAAAGCGAGGGCATATTCATTAGCCAGAAACAAACTGATTGTCGTCGGCTTCTTGAAGCAACTGGTTGATGTCATCAGGTGTCTTGCTCTGCTTCAAGAACCGGCAGAACGTATCGTCACGCAGTTGGCGTGAGATGTTCTCCAGTGCCCGCAAGTGATCGCCGGGGCGCTCAGGTGGGCTGATCAGCAGAAAGAACAATTGGACACGTTCGCCATCGAGCGAGTCAAAATCGACTCCGCCCTCACTGATGCCAACGGTTCCGACCAGCTTTTGAACGCTGGGGTGTTTGGTATGAGGAACTGCGACACCACGGCCGATGCCGGTGCTGCCAAGTTCTTCTCGCTTCATGATCGAAGCGATGATGTCGTCGCGCTGGTCAGCGTCGATCTCGCCAGCGTCCAACAATGCCTGCACCATCTCTTCAACCACGGCTTCTTTGGACTGTGATTGCAGTTCAGCGCGAATGGCTTTGGTGGTGATAAAATCTGCGAACTTCATTTGATTGCGATTCCTTGTTTGGAAATCTTGTGTGAGCACATTGAAGCGTTGGGCGGATCGAAACAGCGATCGAGAAAAACGTTAGCGCCGGGAGCATGAGATCCAAGGGATTGGATCACTCGAGGCGATGGTGCCACCGGGTTCACGGGGGACACACGGTCGCAAACGCGATCTAGCCAAGTCGTCAGGCAGTGTTGATTGCCTGCGATTGGCCTTGTCCGTTCCTTCCTTTCGATTCAACGTAAAGGTGTAGGGATGTAAATTCGAATGGTCGCTACAGCTGTGATGCGGCCGTGTCAGTCTTGTCAGACGGACTCAGTCTTCATCGTTCGCCAGGGGAGCTTCCATGTGTTTGTGTGCAGTGGCGCGGTGGCCAGTCTTCTTTTCCTTCAAGCGACGCAACTGTTGTTCGACTTTTGGAATTGCCACATCAAGGGCCGAAATCACGGAACTTGATTCAGCAGTCGCAACACTATCGTCAGCGTGCTCGGCGGAAACTTTGATTTCCACGCTTGGTTTATCCAAGTGTTTGAGGTCAACGGTAACTTCGATCGCATTGATGCGATCATAGAGCCGACGGAGCTTTTCAGTTTTCTCGACGATCAATTCTTGATCGCCAGGTTGAAGGCTGCCGTGTCGCGCTGAAACATTGACCTGCATGTTGAGTCTCCTCCGGTGAAAATGTCATATCAGTTCCTTCCTGGATGAAGGTCGCATAGCTCGATTAGAGCGCTCTCGATCTCAGTCGAAAGTCACCGAACCCAAGGTTTCAACCAACCTCTCCAGTGAACTGGCTTTCGATTACTAGCATACGCGACATCGGCTCCCAGGAATAGCGATCCTTTCTCGTGAAAAGGCTTCCGAGAGGCAATTTCCAAGCTTGTTTCTGTTGTATCACGTCGATCCAAAGGCCGGTCGGGATGGGGCCAAGCTCGCAGGTGTCCCCCTTCGTCTGGCTAAGGGCGGGTATGCAGGCATCCGGTAAGACGCTGGTGGCGCGTCGGCATTGTCACCGCAATCGCGCCAAATGCCTCGCTGCTGGCACGGTTGGGACCTCGTTCCCTTTCCCTGCGTTCCCTCCCCGTGACAGGACTCTTGGTATCGTGGTAACTTCTAGTCTGTCCAAACCCCTTTTATTAACTCCGAACCCATTGCTTGCTCCATGGCCCGAAAGGTCGTAAGTCGGAAAGCCAAAGCGGCTGAGGCCGAAGCCGCCGAGAAATTGGCGAAAAAGAAGAAAGCTAAAAAGTCCACGCGGAAAACGAAGAAATCTGCGGCGGATATGAGACTCAGGCTGTACTGGGGCGTCTTCAGTCAGAACTTGAAACGCGTTGCCGTGTTTGAGTTCGACCAAAAGAAAGACGCTGAGAAGAAAGCCACTGAGCTAAGCAAGGGCGGAAAGTCGCCTCACTTTGTTCAGAAAGTCAAGGAAGAGATCAAG
>JBGCGI010000224.1:0-23663 GCA_045110715.1 Rubripirellula sp. | reverse complement strand
TTCTCGATCACCGAATTCTCTGCCGCGAGCAGTGAAGGCGGCACGGTCGTGATTGAAAACGGTGGCTTGCTTTATACGCCGCCAGCTGGTTTCTCAGGATCGGATTCTTTCACGTACCGAATCACCGATAGCCTTGGCCTGGACTCGGACTTGGCGACCGTCAGCATCGATGTGAACTTCACGCTCGAGCGGATTGACTTGCTGCTGGCTCAGGATGCGACCAACGACATCACGGTTCGACGAGAGTCGGACAACTTGGTAATCGTCGATAACGCCGATGACAGCTTCCTGCTGAATCGCCCCATTGCCTCGGTGGACGGGCTCTCGATCACGCGGGCACCGGACTTCGCCGACCGCATTCTGATTGACAATAGGGCCGGAGGTTTGATTGATCACACCGACGCTTTCGATCCAGGCCCGTTCTTCTTTGGTTCCAGCGAGTTTTCGATTCGCGTCGAGGGCGGACAGTCGGCCGGTGATCAGCTGATCGTCAGCGGAACACCGGAGGCAATCGGCACGTTCTCGCACTTTTCCGAGGACATCTCAGGCGAAGCGTCGATCGACCTCAGCGAAGGCTTCGACGCTGCCGCTCACGACTTCACAGGCTTCGAGTCGATCACGTTTGATCAGATGCTAAGGATCGAGTTGCTCAATGGCGGCCAAGACTCTGCCATCGAACCTGCAACGAACATTGGTGCCCACGAATTGAACCTGGGGGCGCTAACACCGATCGATCTTGGTGCACTGACGACGATTGACGGTGGCACCCTTCGCTCCACCGCCGTCTTGGCGCTCGGTGACGCGGAATCGATTTTGGCAAACGGTACGGTTGAGGGCCGCGTCGCGGCAAGCACCGGATCGCTGATCCGCGCTACGGGTGATTTGACCATCGGTGACGCTGCGTCCCCAGCTGGTTTTGTCAGCCACGGTGATCTGGAAGTCGGCCAGAATTCAGTGACGCTGGCTGACTTGAATCAAGCGGACCTGGAGGGTTTGGTTTCGCTCGGTGGCGAGAACGAAGCTGGCACGCTGGTTGTCCCCAATGGAATCGTGGTTGGCTTCGGCGCAAACCTGGTCGGTCACGGAACCGTGGACTCGACCGACAGCTTGGAAACGGCAATCTTCAACAACGGAGACATCTCGGGAACGAGCGAGCAACTGCCAATCACTCTGAGTGGTCACGTCAAGGGTGTCGGACGCTTGGACCAAGTCGTGCTCGACGGGACGTCCAGCCCAGGCTTCAGCCCAGCCATCACCAACAACGGGCGCATCACGTACGGGGCCGCCAATCGTTTGATTGCCGAGTTGGGCGGTGCACTTGCCGGAAGCGGTTACGATCAGGTCAACCACGAGAAGGCGACCTTGGGAGGCATCTTAGACGTTCAATTGATTGACGGATTTGAACCTTTGATCGGCCAGGTCTTCTCCCTGCTCCGATCAAACGAAGACTTCGCAGGAGCGTTTGAGAACATTCAATTGCCTGCGACGTTGCCTGGAGCAGAATGGTTGCTCACGCTGACCACCACCGAGCTTGGAATCGAACTAGGAGTTGATGTTGGCCAGATCGGTGGCAGTATCGAGCTGAGTGTCGTCGATGGCAATCTGGTATTCATCGGCGAAGAAGGTCAGACTCTGCCTGCCTCGGAAGGCTCGGTCGCTCTGCAAGTCGCGCCGACGGACGAATTCAATTCGGACCGCGTGTGGACCGTTAGCTCCACCGAAGTCATTGATGGGGTGTTCGTTCAGAATGCCACCGACGGCGAATTCGAGTTGCGTATCGAAGGTGGCGGTTGGACGAACTTCGTTCTGCCCGCAGACGTCGATAGCTCTGGCGAAGTTTCAGCGCTCGATGCGTTGCAAATCCTGAATCAGCTTGCACGTGGGACTTTCGTCGACCCTGACACCTCAAGGTTGGTGGAGCCGGCCCAGGTGGAGTTTCCGGATCGCTTCTATGACCCCAATGGCGACCTGGTGCTGTCCGCTCGTGATGCCCTGCACGTGATCAATCGAATCGCGCGAATCACTTCGGTTGACGGCGAAGCACCGCTGGCGTCTCTTGGAAACGACCGAGTGCTCGAAGAAGCCAATTTAGCGGCGGATCAATTGCTTGAGGTTCTAGGAGCGGAAGAGCCAGGCGAAGAAAGCCAAGTCGCTGCATTCGATTTGGCACTCTCCTCCATGACACCGGGCGACATTGGTGTGTGGACCGAACAAAGCGAAGAGGATGATTCAGCGTGGGCAGAAAGCGTCCAGCAGCTTGACTTGAAATCGCTTGTCTAGCGCGCTGCAACGACAATTCGGACTCGTGTATCATGAATGAGCCGCTGGCCTCGCAAGGCTGGCGGCTCAGCTTTTTGAGACAGTTCTAGGCACTTTTCCAAACCAACCAATGAGCGATGCAATGAGATCCTTTTGTTCAATGAGATCCTTTTGTTCAATGCCAATGATCGTGGCGCTGATGTTTTGCGGCACAACGACAACCTCTGGTCAGGAAATGCAGTTGCAGAAAGCGGGGCCTGAATTCAATGTTTTCAAACCCGATGTTGGAACTTGGGACGTCGAAATCAAAGCTTGGGCAGGCCCCGGTGAACCAACCGTTACCAAGGGCAAGGAAACCAATCGTATGCTCGGAGCGTTTTGGATGCTGGCCGACTTCCAGGGGAGCATGATGGGCATGGATTTCAAGGGCCATGGCATTTACTCCTACGACGTGGAAAAGAAACAGTACATTGGGACTTGGGTTGACTCGATGAGCTCCAAGAAAATGGACATGGTTGGTTCCTACGACAAAGACAGTCATACGATGACCTACGAAGGAATGGCGCCGGGGCCCGACGGCAATCCTGCCAAGCACGTCCTGACCACCAAATACAAAGACGATGGCACACGGACGTTGATCATGCACATGCAAGCGGGCACCGAGATGATGAAGGTCTTCGAGATGACTTACAAGAAAGCGAAAGATCAATCATGAGCGAGCGCATTGAACCACGCAAAACCTGCGATGAAATCGAGACGTTCGATGGGTCGAACCGCCGCAAGTGATGGGGTTCGCCCCCCCCGGCTCCGGCGGGCGATTCGCATTACGCGAGCCAATCGAGAGTGAACTTGGCAAATCCGCGCCGTCACCAAAAAAGAAGGCGCGCAGCAGCGTGCATCGATATGGCGAACCGCGAACAGTTCGCGCAGTTGTGCGAGGATCGAAATCCCACGTGTTGAATCGCACTCAGGAATGAGCAATAGGATCTGACCATCGACGCGAGCGATCGAGACCTCGCCGCTCACGCGTTCTCGGATCACCGAAATCGCCGCGCCCACATGATCCCGCGCGTTTGCCTCGAGTTGTGCCGCAAAAACATAGGCTTGCAGTCCGAACATCGCACATCGAGATTCTTCGGCTTCGACAATGCGATCCCATCCCAATGAAGAAAGCGTGTTCGTTTCTGTGTCAACGAACGATGCCGACTGTTCCATCGGTGAAAAACGGGCGTTGGCAGTCAGCCGTAACTCCGAAGCGAGATAGCTACTCAGTGGCCGCCCAAGCATTTCGATCATTGGCAACTCATCAACCAGTCCGTTGGGCTTCGGCTGGGGATCAATTCCGCAGAGCGTTCCGAACAGCTCGCCGTCTGCCTCGCACAATGGAACACCGAGGTAGGCTCCGATTTCAACCTGGTTTCCAATTGGAGCGGCTTCGTAGGCAGGAACGGCATCGGACGTTGGCGCGATACATGGCCCATTCCCCTGAGAGATACTGTAAACTTGCAGGCTCGCGTCAGTTGAATTCCGTGGGGCCTAAGAGTTGACGGTGAATATCGACCCAAGTTTCGACGAAGAGAATCCTGAAACTCTTGACAACGTTAGTTCCGACTTTTCGATCGATGACTCACGTTTGGTGAGTCTTGATTCCCGGTTGCCAAGAACCATTGACCAGGATCTCGACGAGACGGATATGCGAATCCGAACCGATCGTTCGGTGGCGATTTCAGACCAACTTCGAGACAAAGTTGGTCGCTATCAGTTAGCCGAGATGCTTGGTGAAGGTGGCTACGGGCAAGTTTTTAAAGCCTATGACGAGCAACTGCAACGCAATGTCGCGATCAAGATTCCTCATCGCTACCGCAAAGTCTCTCACCAATCGGTTGATCAGTATCTCGAGGAAGCCCGGACGCTAGCGCGGCTAGAGCATCCGCGGATTGTCTCGGTTCACGACGTGTTGGTTTTGGACGACGATGTTCCCTGCATTGTGTCGGCGTTTATCGAAGGCACGAGTTTAGCAGAGCGAATGCGGTCCGACCCATTGTCACTTCGCGAAGGTCTGTTGATCCTCGCCGACATGGGCCGCGCGCTGGCCTATGTGCATTCGAAGGGAGTTGTGCATCGCGACGTCAAGCCAGGCAACATTCTCTTGAATGAGCAGGGGGAATCGTTCCTCGCTGATTTTGGCCTCGCGCTGCGTGACGAAACGGTCACCGAATCAGGGTTTCGCATTGGGACTCCGCCCTACATGAGTCCAGAACAAGCCAGAGGCGAAAGCCATTTGGTCGACGGTCGCAGCGATCTGTTTAGCGTCGGCGTGATTCTTTATGAGATGCTGACCGGGCGCCGTCCCTTTGGAAATCGAAATCGCGCAAGGATTTTCGACCGCTTACTCAATCAAGAAACACAGCCACCTCGACAGCTCAATCCAACGGTTCCCAAGGAGCTTGAACGGATTTGCTTGAAGGCTTTAGCGAAGAAGGCGTCCGAGCGATATGCGACCGCTTCCGACCTGGTGGAGGACCTTGAGATTTTTATTTCGAATTGCGAGGCGGCTTCCGCTGGAATTTCCGGAACTGCGAGTCATGCGAACCGCCCTGTTCACGGCTCCGACGTTGTGTTGCAGGCCGATAGTGTGGTGGGAGGCTTGGCAGCGGGATCCGCTGGTCGAGTTTCCAGCGAGCTGTTGTCCGGTGCAAGTTTTGGAGTCGTGCCGAGGGGCCTGCGCTCCTACGATCGTCACGACAAAGACTTCTTCGCGCGGATGTTGCCAGGCCCTCGAGATCGCGACGGCATTCCGGATAGCTTGCGATTTTGGCAGAGAGAGATTGATCGGACCGAAGGCACTGATCCGCTCCGTGTTGGTGTGATTTATGGGCCATCGGGGTGCGGCAAGTCATCGTTTGTCAAAGCTGGCCTGCTGCCTTTGGTTTCTTCATCAGTGCACTGTGTGTTCGTGGAAGCGACCCAGGGCGACACCGAAGATCGATTGTTGCGTGGAATCCGTCGCCGTTACCCCAAACTTCCTGCAAATGAAGGCCTGGCCAGCACGTTGATTCAGATTCGCGAGTTTGGCGAATTGAGTCGACGCAGGCGCTTGTTGATCGTGATTGATCAATTTGAGCAGTGGCTCAATGGACGCACCGACAACGAGATCTCCGAGTTGGTCTCGGCTCTTCGACAGTGCGACGGAGTGAATATCCAGTGTCTGCTTTTGGTGCGAGATGATTTTTGGCTCGCCTTGTCACGGTTCATGGGATTGCTCGAGATTCCGATCAAGCAGAACGTGAATGCCACTTTGGTTGATCTTTTTTCGGTGAGCCATGCAAAGCGAGTTCTGCACATTTTGGGGGCAGCCTACGATCGGTTGCCGGGTGACTCGGGTGCGATCAGCACGCAGCAGCAAGCATTCATTGATCAGGTGATTGACGAGTTAAGCGAAGGCGGGAAAGTCTTTCCGATTCGCTTGGCGCTTTTGGTTGAAATGATCAAGACAGAAGAATGGAATCCGCAGACTTTGTCGCGACTCGGTGGAACGCAAGGCATTGGGCTGACATTTCTAGAGGATTCGTTCAGCACCGACCTGGCACCGGCAGCCCAGCGTGCCCACGAGTCTGCCGCACGCCGCGTCTTGCGTCTGCTGTTGCCATCAGGTGGTGTGGCCATCAAAGGCAACATGCGGCCCGATTGCGAGTTGCTGGAGGCTTCAGGCTACGCAGACAATCGAGACGCGTTTGCCGAGTTGATGCGAATCCTGGAAGTCGACCTGCGTTTGATCAGTCCCACGGACCCGGCCGGAACCTCCAGCAGCGAAGATAGCCAGTCAGGCTCGCAATCCGGCGAGGCCTACTTCCAATTGACGCATGACTTTTTAGTTCCAGCCGTTGAGGAATGGTTGACGCGTCGACAAAAGAGTAGCCGACGAGGTCGAGCCGAGTTGAGGCTTGCCGAGTACGCTTCGCTTTGGTCCAACAAGCCGACTCGGCAATGCGAACCCACGTGGATCGACTGGTTAACGATCTCGTTGATGTCGGCGCCGAAGCACTGGAACATGATGGAACGCAGAATGATGCGTTCGGCTGCCAAGCATCACGCGGCGCGGACGATCGCAGTCCTCGCGATCTTACTGGTGGCCATCATCGGATTCTGGTGGATTCGTGAACGAGGTCAGGCTCAGAGCACGGTCGCGCAGTTGCAAACCGCCAGGATCAGTGAAGTAGGGAAGCTGATCGATACGATTGTGGAGATGCGTTTTTTCACCAAGACGCCGCTGATCAGCGAGAGCAAGAAAGAGGATCAGAGTCCGACCCAACGATGGCGCAATCAACTGGCGCTGGTGGAGCTCGGGGAAGTCTCCTCGGAATCGCTTGTTGTCTCAGCGATTGACTTTGAAGTTCCGGCAGTCAGCTTGATCGCGAAACGCTTCAGTCCGCTGTCCGATGAAGAAGTCCAAGGCCTGGCGCAGTCGCTTGTCGACCCAGCAGCTTCTCCAGCGAAGCAGCTCAAAGCTGCAATCATGATTGCCTTTGGTGTTCGCGATGAGGCAAAAAAGGCGGCCTTGTTGGACGGTCATCAAGACCATGTCATCGATGCTCTGTTGAGCCACGCTGGCTCGTCGCCGCAGGACAGCACCGTCTTGCTCGAAGTATTGGAGGCTTTGCCGGATCGTTTTCTTGTCCCGCTCGAAGCCGTTGCTCTGCAACAGCTGGATTCACCTCAACGGGCCTTGGCAACGTCCTATCTCGTGCAGCACTTACAGGATGCTCCAGCGAGGTTGCTCAATCTGTTTTTGTCTCTGTCCTTGGATCAACACGCCTCCGTTCTTCCTGATCTCAACGAGCACCTGGAAGGGTTGGAGGTCGAGCTGACGCGGATCGTGACGACGTCGCCGGATTTTCAAGCACCGACTGAACACGACTTTCAATTGTCATTTTCCAATCGCGGCAGCCTGCCAGGCGAAGCGGAGTTTGATCAGCAAGAGCGTCGCCGTGGGGTTGCTGCTGCATTGCTGCACAAGCTTGGCAAGCCTGAGTCGACATGGCCATTGTTTCAATTGACGCGTTGGCCACACGCCCGCGGCTATTTGGTCAACCGGCTCGCCGAGTTTGAGGCAGCTCCGGAGGCTTTGATCAATCGTTTGCGGCGGGAGGCAGAAGTGTCAAGCCAACGCGGTTTGCTGATGGCGATCGGGAAATATGATCCGGCGAAAATTGCAGGGACGACGCGTGACGCCGCGTTGCAGATCGCTCGTGATTCGCTTGAGAATGATCCGGATGCTGGCATGCATTCACTCGCTCGCTGGTTGCTCGATCGATGGGGGCACCAAGAGCACGTTGAGAAGTTCATTGGCCAGCAAGAGGCTTCGCGACCGAAGAATCGTCAGGCTTGGTTCATCAATGCGGAGGGGCACACGATGGCCGTTTTCGATGCTCGGCATGTCCCAGGTATCGAGCGGGTGTTTTCGATTGCTACCGAAGAGGTTTCGGTCGAGCAGTTTCTTCGTTTCAGGCCTGATCATGAATACTATCGAAACCGCTCGCCATTGCCGGACTCCCCGATCGGCTTGATCGATTGGTATGACTGTCTGAACTACTGCCATTGGATGAGCGAGAAGCTCGGCGCGGATCCTGGCAACGGCTACCCTGAAACCGAACAAGGGAGCTTTCCTGGTGAAGAGCTGTTGCAGTCGGTGCTGGAATCCGAGGCCTACCGCTTGCCCACCCGAAACGAGTGGCTGTACGCCTGCATGGCATCGACCACGTCGCGGCGCTACTACGGGTATAGCGATGAATTGGCAGACGACTACCATTGGTACTATGAGACGTCCGTTCGCGAAGATGGGAGCAACTTATATGCTCCTGCGGGCAAACTTCTGCCCAACGATTTTGGCCTCTTCTCTTTGTATGACGGTGTTCGCGAGTGGGGGCACGACGGCAGAAACGGGCGTCGACATCTCTCCGGTTTTTCCAGCGGCGTGAGTCGCGACTTGGCGTACAGCAATCCGCTCTCGCTTGTGGGGGAGGTCTCGCTCGATGTGCCAATCGTGCAAAACGGATTCTATGGATTCCGAGTCGCCCAAACGATCTCCATGGAATGAATGGCAGGTGTGCCGCCATCCGATTCACGAATGGGCCCGGATCGTCGACAGGAGCATTGGTTCGCCGCGCAAGCTGATCAACTGCGAGTTGAGTTGCACCTCGATCGCGTGGCCACGAGGGTGTCTGAACTGAGCGATGAATTCGTAGGCCTCGCCTTCAACGCGAGCAAGTTGGATCAACCGCTTGGGGGTCTCCGGCGTGTCCCAGACTTTGAGTTCTTCGATTCGCTGTCCCACCAATTGCTCGCTCATGCAACCGAACATCTTTCCGTAGGCAAGGTTTGCATCAAACACGGTCCCCGTCGTCATGTCGATCAGCAAGCCAGGGTCGGGCGAAAGCGTGAATAGAACCGAATATCGAGACGCCTCCATCTGACTGGCGTCACGCCGCAGTCGATGGAACTGAACCATCACGGCTTCGTCGGATTCCGACTCTCCAGCGGCCTCATAGAGATTGGCAGCCAGGTCGTAGTCACCGTGGTCCGCTGCAATCGCGGCATGCTTCAGTTGAAGTCGCTTTCTGATCTGACCGATCTTGAGATTGTCTGGCCACATTGGAATGGCCTCGACAAGCAATGCGTCAGCGACTCCAAAGTTTCGATAAATTTCGCTTTCAACGACTTTGTCGCCGCCACCATTTGCCTGTTCCACCAGCTTCAATGCGCGGCGAATCAGCATGGCAGCCTGCTCGTGCTGGCGGTGACCATGCAGGGCAGCGATGAACCCTTCGACGTCGTGATATCGATCAGCAGGCTTGGTTTCCATTGCACGCATTGCGATTTCCATCAACTCGGAATCGTCGTCGGATGGCTCAATCAGGTTGTTGGTGGCAGCAAGGATGCACTGCATCAACGATTGACCCTGATGCGGCGGATGACCAGTCACGATCTGGTAAAGGATGGCGCCCAGCAAGTAGACGTCGGTCTGAAAGGTGATCGCGCCGGCAGCAGCGGACGCCAGTTCAGGTGCCATGTAGGCAGGCGTTCCACCGACAGACCGTTCTAAAGCGGATGTCGCCTGCAGGTCGCCATGATGAACCGCGAGTCCCCAATCCGCCAGCAAGACTTCGCCGAATTTTCCCAGCATGACATTCTCGGGCTTAATATCCCGATGGATGATCCCGCGTGAGTGTGCGTAGCGAATGGCGTCGGAGATCCGGAGTAAGGTTTCAACGTTTTCTGAAACGGAGCGATCGGCAATTTGTTTGTCCCAGCTTGTTCCGTCGATTCGTTTCATCGAGTACGACAGCGATCCATCTCTGTCGGTATAGACTTCGTGAAGTGCGATCACGTTGGGATGATCGAGTGCGCCAATCACACGAGCTTCCGCTAGAAAGCGTTCCCTCGCGGACGGCTTGGTCGCCAGTTCGCTCCGTAGGGTCTTGACCGCGACTTCGCGATTCACCGCACGCTGTTGCGCTTGAAAGACGATGGCCGTTCCCCCCGCACCTAGCTCACCAACCAGCTGATAGTCAGTATCGTCGTGGCCATCTGTTTTGACGCCAGCGACTTGGCGGATCGGAAGGAACCCGAGCTCGGCGGCTTCTGGGTTTGAGTCAGCATCGACCGTCAGGAAATTGACGGTTTCCGCAAACCGATCATCTGCTGACGTTTCATCCGGAGTAATCGTTATCTGTCCAGCAGGTGTCAAATCCTGCTTCTGAACAGGATCAGGATTGGGAAACGCAGGCCCCAACAGGCTATCACTGGGAGCCAAGAAGATCGTTTCAGATTGATTGGTGGTGTGCGGCGCCATCGGACAGTCGCTTCCAAAGAGAAATCCCGTATCTGAACCCTAGCTCACGATCGAAGGAAGTGACGGCAGATTCCGACAGAAACGGAGTCGCACACGCGTCTTCAGCCAGCCAGACTCGCGAGCGAAGACGCCGGGAAGTAGTCCAAGCGTCAGTCCTTGATCAGCAGCGCGGATGAAAATGCCACAGAGATCACTGAGTACACAGAGGATTCTGCGTCTCAATGAACACAGACCAAAGACCACTCCATCATCTTTGTGTGCTAGGTGATCTCTGTGGTTGATGCTTCAGGTCTCAATGGAGACCGTAAAAGCAGCATCTTTTGTGCTACTAGCGGGGCTTGGAGAGCATTGGCAGGTCCGAGAGCGGATATACTTCGAGACGTTTTGTGGAGGATTTCGAAGCTCACCACTATTTTCAAGAACCCATCAGGATCTACACCATGAGACTGCTTGCAGCTCTATTCAGTCTTGCTCTTTGCGCGGCCGCGCATGCAGCCGATCGACCCAACATTTTGTTCATCCTAGCCGACGATCAGTCGCCGTTTGACTTGAAGATGTACAACCCTTCTTCATCGATCGACACGCCGGTCCTCGAGAAACTCGCTTCGCAAGGAATGGTGTTCGACCGCGCCTATCAGATGGGGTCGTGGTCGGGAGCAGTCTGCACGCCGTCCAGACATATGATCATGACTGGCCGCAGCGTCTGGAACATCAGGACTCGACCTGCAAAAAAGAGAAAGAACAAGAAACCGCAATCCGACGACGCTGGCCAACGCGTTGACGCGGAACAGCTTGCTCAGCAGTCGATGGCGGCTGTTTTCAATCGCGCTGGCTACGACACGATGCGGACTTGCAAGAACGGAAACAGCTTTGAAGGTGCGAACAAGCTCTTCACCGTCCGGCACGACGCAACGCGGCGGGGTGGCACCGTCGAGACGGGGAGTGCTTGGCATGGAAAACAAGTCATGGACTACTTGAATGAGCGTGAAAAGTCCAAGGACGACGACCCGTTCTTGATCTACTTCGGATTCTCGCATCCGCACGACACCCGGGATGGCACCCCCGAGTTGCTAGAGAAATACGGAGCGACAAATCACAAAGACAAGGACTCCCTGCCAACCATCAACGACAAAACACCAAAGCTTCCAATGAACTACTTGCCCGAGCATCCATTTCACCATGGGCACCCAGGTTTGAGAGATGAAGTCAAAGTATCGGGCGTTTGGGAGAAACGGGATGAGCGAACGATTCGGAACGAGATTGGTCGCGAGTACGCTTGCAGTGAGAACATCGATCGCCAAATCGGTGTTGTATTCGAAAAACTCGAAGCGATGGGCGAATTGGACAACACCTACATCTTCTACACAGCCGACCACGGCATGGCGATCGGTCGACACGGACTCCAGGGGAAGCAGAACCTTTACGAACATACTTGGCGTGTTCCGTTCATCGCCAAGGGCCCCGGGATCCAACCCGGTTCGCGAGCCCTCGGGAACATCTACTTGATGGACGTCCTGGGAACGATCTGTGACCTGTCCGGAATCGAACCGCCGAAAGACATTGAGAGCCAGAGTTTTCGCGGCGTCCTTGAAGGCAAGCAGCAGACCGTGCGGGACGTGCTTTACGGCGTCTATTGTGGTGGCACGAAACCCGGCATGCGATGCGTCCGAAAAGGCGACTGGAAGCTGATCAAGTATGACACGATGGACGGCCAAGTCCGCGAAACGCAGTTGTTCAACTTGCAAGACAACCCGCACGAGTTCCTCCGTCAGCATGCGGCCCCAGCGGTGACAAAACTGTTGAGTAGCGAGCCTGGAACGAAGCAGGTCGACCTCGCCGAAGATCCTGCCCACGCAAAAAAACGAGCGGAACTGGAAGCTCTGCTGCTGGCGGAAATGAAACGACTTGAGGATCCCTATCGGCTTTGGGATCAGTGATTGCTCAGCTGCTTTGCGCGTCGCGAACACTTGCCACGCACATGAAGTGAACCGCCAGTAAACGCGCCGCCCTCGGCTTCCGCCGGGGGGCACCGGCGGTGTCCTCAGTTCTTGTATTCTTTCTTGCGATCCTTGCCTCGCTGCTTGACCTCTTCTCGAATCGCTTCCTTGGCCTTCTTCAGTCCTTCAGGCCACTGAAATTTCGGTGCCTGCGCAGGATCGTATCCGGAAAGATGTCCAGTCAGACGTGTTTGTGGCTTCGTGTAGACGAGCTTGGTATCACCGAAGACTTCCTTGCAAATCGCTGCGAGGCCTGGATCGTACTCTTGCAGTTCTGCTCGAGTGTCGACGTGGTTGTGATCATGATCAGGTTGGCGATTGTTGTCGAACCAAGACTGTACGCCCTCGGCAAAGTACTCGGCATGATTCGTTGAGGCGTACTTGCTCTCCCAGAGTCCCTTTGCCATCGCACGCTCGTAGGTCAGCTTGAGCCGATCGTCAAAAGTCGGGTCCAAGTTCACCATGCCGCGGTAATGGATGTTATGAGCAAATTCGTGAATCAAAATATTCTCGCTTGAGTACGGGTCTCCCTCGAAGGCAAGCACATTCTCCTCGCCGCACGAGCCGACGGGTTCATCGAGCGAGCCGCCCAAACCTCGGGCCCGTGCATCCCAATAGTCCTTGGGCTTCAAATGCGAGTGTTCGGGAATGTCAGTTGTCATTTCATCGTGAGCCATCACGATCATCCTCGATCCACTGTCGATCATCGCCCTCAGAACGTCGGGCCGATTCGCCATCATCATGTCGATCAAGTAGCCAGCTTCCTTGAGCGCATAGTCGTTCACTCTTTCGGAGCTGACGATCGGGTAGCCGCTCGCACTGGTGTATTTCGTATAGAACGCATCAAGCTTCAATTTCGCAGGCGGCTTTGCCACGACATAGTCTGCCTCGTTGGCGCCAATCGTATTCATCGTGGGCGCGACCAGCACGAAAGCCAACCAAACCCAAGACCAAGCACGAACTCGTTGATTCAACATAGGATCCTCAAAAGATCGATTCGCAGACATAGACGTGGCAGGACGCACAAGAGTCCCCACGCAAAACCGCCAAGAGTATACGTGATCGCGGGTCGCTCGCGTGATGACCGCCCAAGCATACCTGCGAGTCCGGTCACTCCTTTTTGAGTTTTGCGCAAAAGAAGTCCGCCGTATTACGATAGACAAGATTCTCTTTGGGCCCATTGTGATAACTCACATCGCATTCCTTCCCAAGAGCCTCCATCGCCTCTCTCAATCTTAGTCCCAAGCGATGAGGCAACGTAGCCAATGGCAAACCAGAAAACAGCATGACGCCAAGTTTCAGAAGCAAGCGATTCATTTGTGTGATCCTAGAATGGAAACGGAGAGATCTTCTGCATTCTATACCGATCGCCGAAGGTCTCGGACAACCAATCGTCCAGCGCCTCGTCCGTGGCTTCTACGGATCGGCTTTGGTTCGATCCAAGTGCGATTTTAGGTCGTTCTAGCTGTTGACGTTTCATCGAATGCTGCGCGATCTGCGGCGACGGTTGCCGATCCAAGGACTCAAAAACGCGGTCGGCGGGAATCCTATTCGCAACGGTTGGCTTCGGTGGCGAAAGCATGGGCGGCAGCACTTGTTCAGCGCTGCTTTGGTTACTTCGGCGTGTCATTTCGTTGATGACAACCAGCGCGTCCAACGCCGAAATCCGCCGGTCAGCATTGGAGTCAAAGTAGAACTTGCCGACCTGATCATCGGAGGTCGGAGTCTCTAGATCACGGATGCCCCCGCGACTCATCTCGTTCAGTACCACCAAAGCATCGAGAGCCGAAACATCGCCGCTTCGGTTGACATCGAAACGGTCAAACGGATTCCGCCAGGCATCGTCGTTGACAACCTCGATCGTGACGCCGTTCTGGCTGGCCGCGTGATGAAGTTCCGAGTCCATGACTCGCGGAGCGGTAAGCTCCCGGTCTCCAACCAAGCTCACACTGCCATCCTCTGGCAGATACACCAACAAACTTGTGGCGCCACCGGTTACCGTGGCCACATCTACAAAGTCGACTCGCAACGACGTCGTCTGGTCGGCGATCTCGAAAATCTCTGCGTTTTGAATTCGGCTCGCCAGTGCTGGCAAGTCGATCATCTCGCCGGGCCGATCGAAACGAACTCGATCGACTCCTGGACCAGCATCGATGGAAGCGAAACCCAGATCCGCGAGCTCGACGGTGTCATCCCCGTCGCCTGTCTGCAGCGTGATCACATCCACAAGACCGAGATCCTGAATGCGGACCGTGTCGTCCAGCCCGCCTGTGGTGACGGGGACGGGCGATTGCGAATCGAATGCGACATCTAACAATTGATCGTTGCTGTCCAGATCCACCACGCGAACCTGGGAGGATTCGACCGACACCTGGAACTGATTCACCATCCGGTCAACGTTCGTGACCGCAATCGTTTGGTCAGGAATCGCTGCGAACAACTCGTCAACGGTTGCCGGCGAATCAATCGCAATGCTCAGAACGGCCTGCTGATCGCCATCATCGATCAAGTCCGGAAGCCCAGTGAGCGTGATGAACTGCGGCGTGTCCCAGTTGTTCGGATCGAACATCAACGCCGATGAATCGAGCGTGATCTCCGAGTCGTCGTCGATGCTGACCGAAAACCCAACGTCTCCATTGGGCCGGTCATTCAACACAACCGAAACAGTGTCCAGAGAACCAGTTTCGGAAACCGACGTCCCGCCTTCGCTTTCAACGAATGCCGCGCTCACGTCGATGACGTCAAACAGTCTCGTCATGCTGGACGAGTTGTAGTTCCCAGCATCTTCAGGCGTGAACACCACCATGAGACTCTGGTCACGCCCCACGTCCAACACCGTTCCTGGCGTCGCGGAGTAGGTGAACTGACCCGGCAAATCAGCAGTCGCGTTGAAATGCGGATCACCAAGTGGTGTTCCTGCTACCAATCGCATTTGCGGATCCCAGGCGAGTGTTGGATCGGCTTTAGAAACATCAATCGTGATCGTGGAGGTTGCCGCGTTTCGATTAGAGGAATCCGCAGGGATGAACTCTACCGAAAGCAATCGGCCCGTCCCCGCGTCCAACCGTGTTCCAATTGCTGGTGTGTAAAGGAATGTTCCCTCCGTATCCGAAGTCGCATTCAGTTGAGCCGAATCGAGCAAAGTCCCAAACACGATCGAGGCAGGGCTTGCCCAGTCGATGACGGGATCGGATTTGGAGACATCGATCGCCACCGAAGACGTTGCCGTGTTGTAGTTGCTAATGTCTGCTGGCGTGAACGTTGCCGACAGTATCTGATTGTCGCCTGCTGGCAAGATCGTTCCTGCCGGAGGATCGTACGCGAATGCTCCCGCGACCCCCGCCACTGCAGAAAGCTGACTGGAATCAAGAGACGTCCCGAACACGATCGCAATTGGCTCGTCCCACAAGACAATCGGGTCAGCCTTAGCAACGTCGATCATCACGGTTGCAGTCGCGGACTCAAAATTGAGCGAATCGCTTGGCGAAAAAGTGGCTGTCAAGACTTGATCGTCACCAGCAGACAGCAACGTGTCCAACGAAGGCGTGTAGCTGAACGTTCCCAGCACATCGGCCATCGCGTTCAGTTGCGTTGCGTTGAGGCGGGAGCCAAAGACGATCGCGGCCGGTTCGTCCCAGCTGATCGTAGGCGCTACCTTGGCAACGTCGATGGATACTGTCGAAGTCACCGTGTTGAAATTCGCACCGTCAGTCGGGCTGAACGTCACAGTCAGCACCTGATCAGCCCCAGCGTTCAAGACAGTCCCCAAGGCAGGGTTGTAGACGAATGAGCCGGGCACCGCAGTCGCCGCATTCAACTGAGTCGTTGTCAGTGCATCCCCAAACGTGATCGCTGCTGGGTTCGCCCAAGTGATCAACGGGTCATCGGGTTGCGAAACGACGGTGACCGAAACCGTCGCCGTGTCAAGCGCGCCGCTCCCATCGCGAATGGTGTAAGAAAACGAATCGCTACCAAAGAAATCCAAATTCGGTGTGTACGTCAATGTGCCATCGTTGTTGTCCGTGACGCTGCCGCCACTTCCCTGAGTGAAGGAATCAATCGACAACGTGGCACCTGCATCGTTGGTCAGGACGCTGGCGACAACGGCGATGTCTTCGTTGGTCGAAACCACGTCGCCGACTGCATCAATGGGAGCGGTTCCGACACGCAAATCCAAAGTCGCCCAGTCCATCGCGGTATCGTTCCCGATCGCAAGGTTCAGTCGCCCGTCATTGAGTGCAAGCAGATCGTTGCCGGTCAGCTCCATCGTGATGGCAGTGGTCGCATCGGTAGCAAGTGGAGCGGTAACGCCCAGCGACGAGAACGAGCGTTGATCAGACGTCGAGTCGAACCACAACGAGTCGTCAACGGAGTTTCCTCCGGTTCCACGCAATCCAAGCGTCAGGATCGCCGAGAATACCGATTCCCCGTCTTCAAGCAAATAATTGAAACTCCAGGGAACGATCTGCCCAGCACTTGCCCGGTCGAAGGACTCGACTGGTTGTCCCGAAGCGACAGCGTTGACAACGGTCATCCAATCCGAGTCAACGAAGACGCCATCAGCACTTGCTGCTCCATCAAATATGCCGAGATCGTAGTCGCCCAGCACGTACTCTCTCCGATCCAGCGACGCCTCAGAGTCAGCTTGATTGCGTTGTGCCACATACAGGCTGCTGAGCGGATTGGCTGGATCGCCAAAATCAATTGGCGTTTCATGAGCGTCAAAGATCCCCAGTTCTTGTGTGCCAAAACGCGTCTCGTTCACAATCGTTCCGCTTGCACCAATCACCCAGTTCTGAGCCGTGGGTGGGTTCTGAACGATGTAATCGTTGGCCGTCGTGTTCCAAAAAACCATGTTCGCACCGGCCCATCCGTGCCCCGTTCCCGAGTTGCCACGATTGCGCGCCTCGATGATGTTGTCGGTCGAAATCGTGTCGTATAGCGTTCCGCTGGACCAACGTTGGTGTGGCCCGGTACTGCTATTGGAATTGACAGCCGTGCCATTGAGGAACACATTCGGTCCTCGATTGCGCGTCGACGAGTTGTTGACGAAATCGTGTCGACCTGCTTCGGAGTATAGGTTCTTCATCAAGACGAACTGCCCGTCGATTGTGAACGGATAACGTCGACCTCCCGTGATGATCGAAACCGGATCAAGACTCTGCGCGTCGTCCACCGTGACACGGATCGCGCGGCTGGTAGCATGCACGGTCGCGTAAACGAAGTGCCGCCCCGTCACGTTGGTCACCCAAGCGTCCTCCACCGACTGCAGTTCGATGAAGGTTCTCGCGTGAGCCTCATCCTCAGCCCCAACGAAGTCAGACATGCCGCGAATGTTCTCGATCCCAACGTTGTTGATTCGAGGGAACGTGTAGCGAAAGACCGTTCCGCCACCATATTGCTGCTCCAATGAGTTCATCAACGGCGCGTTGAGAAAGACACGGTCGCCTTCGATCCTTGTGATCACGCGTTCGTAGAGTTGGTCATACGCGTTACCGGGTGCCCACTGCACGACCGTTCCCCCATCACTTCTGGCGGGGATGTTGTCCATGCCGATTGCAGAAATCCACGCGGCGGTGCTCGGGCGTTTGATGATCACCGGATCACCGACGCTCCAGTTGCTGGTCGAATCTACCTGCAGGCTGGTTGCTCCCACAGGCACGTACTTATCAACAATGTTGTGCGTGGTGTTGGCGATCCCAGAGGCAAATCCGGATGCTTCTCCAACCACGATCAATGATCGCTCGAGCGTTCCAGTGCCACGCAGGATCGTGCTGTTGGCGGGATTGTCTCCGTCGCCAACACCGCGAAGAACAATTCCGCTTTCCCGAATCGTGACTTGATTGCTGATCTGGAACTCACCGGCGCTCAGTTGCACGATCCCACGAAAGCCGTCGGCGTCGGGCGTCATCGCGCTGACCGTGTCGATCGCGTTCTGAATCGCGATCATGTCATCGCCTGCGGCCGGCGACAGATTGACGATTCGCGATGAATCGATCGTTTGCGTAACATCCGGAACTGGCGCGTTACCATTTCGGTATCCGGCCGATGAGTAATCAGGAACCCGGTTGCCTTGATCATCCAATGGGTTCACCAGGCGGTTTGCATCCCCGTAGTAAGCCAACGAAGACCCGCTAACGGTTTCTTGTGCCGCCCGTACCCGAATGTTGTCAATCCGCTGAGTAGAAACTCCGGCTGTTCCCCACGCGTAGTAGCGAAACGCCACGGCGGTCGTGCGATTGGCGAAGGCAGGGATTCCTTCAAGCGAAACGACGAATCGGTCGAACACGTCTTCCGAAGTCAGTGTGCCAGTGACCAACCGATTTGCAAAGTTGTTGCCACCTGCGCCAGGATCTTCATCGTAGTAAACCGCAAAACTGTTCTTAGAATCTTGATCGTTCCGCCGGACTTGGAATGACAGCTCCGCAAGACTCATCACATAGCCGGGATCAGGCGTCACAGCGAAAGAAAAATAGTCAGGCTGCCCGCCACTAGGTGTTGGCTCTGAGGTTTCATTCCACGCGCCCCCCAACCCAAGACCGCGAGGCGGATCGCCGTTGCCAGTGCTGCCCAGCGCGAGCGGCGATGTAATCTCGCTGGCTGTCGTTTGAGAATGCAGGTCAGATGAAAACAGTTCGGTTTGTCCGTTCAACCCGTGAACGGTAAATCGATAGTCGGCCACCGCGATTCCAGCAGCCAGCAACATTCGAGGTTCAAGTTGTTCGACACGATGCTTCCGGAGCCGTCGTCGGCCGGGAGTCTTCATAACCATGCAGGATCCAGTGCGACGCCAGTCAACCGAGAGAAGATTCGTTGGCTTCCATTGTCGCTCAGCAGCCAGCCAATGGCAAATGCGATTCGCATTCCGATTTCGCCCAGCCCGTGACGATGATCCTAACCGTCACCCCCCCACCGCCACCGCGTTGGAGCTACGTAGGGAAGGGGGCGGATCTTCGGTCTTTGCCGGTAGAGCGTGACGCCATGATCGACGCTTCCTCCGGTGACGACGAAGGAACGGCACCGAACCGCTTTGCTCGCGGCGAGTGATTGTGTCGTCGACGATCGCGACGGATCTTCGAATCGCAGAGTGGCTTCCGGCTACAACTCTTTCACCGTGGGCAGTTCATCTACGAATCCTGCCTTGGTTCGCTTCAGCTCTGCAAGTGCTTCCGCTCGCATCTTCTCAACGATCGGTCGATACGTAGCTTGAGTTGCCAGGTTGATCAGTTCTGCTCGATCGTTCTGCACGTCGTAGAGCTCTTCGGTTTCATTCTCGACAAGCGTGCGGATGTACTTGTACTTCCGAGTCGCGATCGTCACATACCAGGGTATCCCGGGACCGTGATACAGCGCCGGATCGTCGGCGGCTGGGATACGATTGGTGGCTGATCCGTAGTCTCTTGCAGTATGCACCAGCATCGCCGCGTGCTCCCAATTCTGGTTCGCGTTTTGCAAAAGCGGCGTCAGGTCTCTTCCATGCATCTCCCACGGCAGCTCCATTCCTGCCTGTGCAAAGAATGTTGTCGGCAAGTCGACGCCGCTGACAGGATGCTCGACGACGTGTCCAGCAGTCGTTGCAGCACTCGCGCTGGGTAGCCGAACGATCAGTGGCGCGGCGACCGCGGAGCGATGTGGTGCGACTTTCGACTTGGAGCCATGTTGCCCCCAAGCGAAACCTTGATCCGAGGTGAAGACAATCAGCGTGTTCTCGTCCTGGCCGGAATCTTTCAAAGCGGTCAGCAAACGCCCCACGCCTTCATCGATTGCCAGCACACCTTGATGATACTGACGCACCCAGTCCTTGAGCGATCGGCCAGGCATGTCCTTCATTCCGACAGGACTCTCTTTGCGAACTTGGCGTTCAACAGGCTGGCCATCCTTGCCAGGTTCCCAGAACTCCATTTTACTCGCGTACTCAGGCTTGCCTTTCCGCGGTGGATAGACGTCGACCGGCGCAGGAACCTCGACACCAGGGTAATCATTCAGGTGGCGATCGGCGGGAGTGAACGGCCCATGCACCGCCCCGTAACACAACCACAGATACCATGGCTTCGACGAATCGCGGTTCTCTCCGTTGATATACTCGATCGCCCAATTCGTATAATTGTCGGTGCTGTAGCCCTTGGTCAGCTTGGGTTCACCGCCGTCCCGCTCAATCAACTGGTCGTCGTAGTAGTTCGGCGCGTTGTTGACGTACTTGGGACGATTCCAAATGATCTGATGATCCCAATCGCGTCCATAGCCACCATCGACCCCGGTATGCCACTTGCCGATATGCGCGGTGTGGTAACCGCCTTTGCGAAAGGCAGAAGGCCAAAAGGGGCACTTCTCGGGATCATAGGCAGAGCCTGGGTAGGTGCCTGCCATTCGCATCGACTCAATCCCGTGCTGATGATGCCCCGTCAGCAAACTTGCGCGAGACGGCATGCACCACGCTCCGATGTAAGCGTGCGCAAACCGAACACCTTGTTTCGCAAGCCGGTCGATGTTTGGCGTCTTCACCCAAGGATAAGCCTCCGGATAGCAGCCGACCGTGCGTGACGATTGATCATCAGTATAGATGAACAAAATGTTCGGGCGTTCCTCTGCAAACCCGGGGCTTGCTTTGGAAAGAACGATCGCTGCAAAGATCAGAAATAGAATCCGCGATTGCATCGGTGCTGAACCTTGAAAAGAGGCTAGGTTGATGGAGGCGAGACGCGGTTCCTCAGGGAACCGCAGGCCAACGGCCTGGCGAAGATTGCGAGTTCCTCAGTACCGAGCCGCTCGCGCGTCGCGGCTTCTGGGGCAGACGACGCGAAAAGCGAACTTGACCAAATCACTCGCCATTTCTTACCGGTAGCTACGCAGAGGACTAGTCGTCCAATGGCATGACTTCGACTTTGCGAATGTGCACTTTGCTACCTGGATCGTGCTGCTGGAACGCGAAGTGTCCGGCGGGATAGGTCTTGGCAAAGTCCAGGTACTCGTAGAGTTCGTTGCCATCGATGGTGACTTTGATTCGTGTCATCTCGCGACGGCGCCAAACATCATCGCGAACTTCGATCTCGTAGGTGAACCAGTCGCCGGGTTTGACGTGCTGCTTGTAGACATGGCAAAAACCATACAGTGATCCCGTTCGAATCGGATCTTTGTGCGTGCTGTCGACCTGAGCTTCGTATCCGTCCATGAAGCCAGGCTTCCGCGTGGTTCGAAAGTAGACCCCCGAGTTGCCACCGTCATTGATCTTGGCTTCCACGCGATATCGGAAGTTCTTATAGGGGCCCTTGGTGCTGACCAGCATCGACTGGGTGCCCGATCCCGCCAATGTTCCATCCTCGATCGCCCAATGACTATCGTCCTTGCCGACTTTCTCCCATCCGTCCATCGACTTGCCATCAAACAAGGCAATCCAAGTCCCGCTGTCTGCAGACTTCTCTTTCGCAGCGTCTTGGGCGTGAAGACAGGTGCACAGCAGAGCAACTGCGGCGCAAACAGAAAACATGAATCGCATGATTGAATCCAACGTGGTTGATGGGGAGTGGAAGGCCGGGAGACTCAGAAAATGAGTAACGAAACCGCCTCGGCGTCAGCAGTGTAACCCGTGTCCCGCCGGCTGTCAGAATCCTTGAGGAAACCGGCCCGACGAACCTACAAAAAGCGTTGCGGTACGCTCGAGCAAGGCAAATAGTGTAGAACAATTGTCCCCCTCGCGTTCCGATTGGAATGCTCGTTGGACGAGCAAAACCATCGGGACAATGGCTCTGTCAAGAAAAGAGACAACGGATGACTCGATGGCCTGGCGTATCTCAGTTTCAAATGACCGGCAATGCAGCCATCGTGACCGGCGGATCCAAGGGACTTGGGGAAGCGATGGCCGCAGGGCTCGCCTCCGCGGGTGCCAATCTTGTGCTTGTCAGTCGCAATGAGGACGAAGCGAAAGCCGCCGCCGCAACGATCACCCAAGAGTATCCCGTCAAGGCGATTGGCATGGCCGCCGATGTGACAAGCGAAGCCGAAGTCACGGCGATGGTTGCACGCTGCGTCGATGAGTTCGGTCGACTGGACGTTTTGATCAACAACGCGGGGATCAATATCCGCGGGCCGATCGATGAGTTGACTCTGGAAGAATTTCGCCAAGTGCAGACGATCAATGTCGATGCGATGTGGTTGTGCTGCAAACACGCCGCTGCGGTGATGAAGCAACGCCAGTATGGCCGCATCATCAACATTTCCAGCACGCTGGGTTTGGTGGGCTTGGCGAATCGCACACCGTACGCAACCAGCAAGGGGGCCGTTGTGCAGTTGACGCGAGCCCTTGGGTTGGAGCTTGCTTTGGACAAGATCACGGTCAATGCAATTTGCCCTGGGCCATTCCTGACAGCCATGAACATTCCAATCAAGGACAGCGAGGAAGCCAGGCAGTTCATCGTTGGGGCAACCGCTGTCCAGCGCTGGGGGGAGCTGAGCGAGATCCAAGGCGCCGCCATGTTTTTGGCTAGCCCTGCATCGAGCTACGTTACCGGCAGCATGTTGACTGTCGACGGCGGCTGGACGGCTCGATAACAGATGGATTCGATCTGGCCTGGCGCTGCCAGTGACACCGCCAGTTCTGTTGCTTCGTGTTAGGAAAGCCAGCCTTCGCTCAGGCCACAAAGTGTGCGCAACATTTTCGTGCGGACGAGTGGGATGTGGGGAAACCATGGCAGCGCAAGATTCCTTCCCAGCGAGAGCAGGGGCACATCCGATTGGAAGAACGGCGTCAATAATCGAGTGAGCTGTTGGTAGTAGCGAAGCTTGGCCGACCTTTGACGCTGGTGGCGAAGGCAGGCGATCTCGAAATTGTTTGTCTCTCGAAGCAATGTCGAAAAGCTCATCGCGTCCTCGAGCGCAAGATTGACTCCTTGCCCCAGATGTGGGCTGGAAGGATGCGCGGCATCACCGACAAACAGAACTCGCCCGGCCTTCCAGGTTCTCATCCGCACGTGACGGTAACCTGCGAAGGTCATGTCATCGAATGAACCGAGGGAATCCAAAAGCTCGCTCGCGTCCGGGCACATGCCGACGACTTCCTGCTTCCAGTTGTCGAAGCTTGAATCGATCAGGCCTGGATGATCGGTCGCTTTGAGTCCCCAGAAGAAGCTGCAGTGGCCTTCGCCAATCGGAAGTAGTCCGACCAGTCTCTTTGTGCCATCGATGACCTGATGCAGGCACGAGTTCACGTTCGCGCAGGGCCCGGTCGCCCACAGTGCCGCGTAGGGATAGTCAATTTTGTGGTGGGGGATCTCCGCAGCGATTCGAAGTTGGGATCGAGATCCATCGGCGGCGATCACGAAATCGAAAGGACCCAGCGATTCTTGATGTTGGTCGATCAGATGCACGTGATCTCCCTCCGGCCGGTGATCAACGATCGTGGTCGAGGTCACCACGGAAACGCCGGATTGCTGGCAGCGGTTGAGAAGTTGCTCGAACAGCAGGCCGCGATGCACTCCCAGCGCATACGTGTCCTGTCCGAGCGCGTCGTAACGCAATCGAATCAGGGGCCGACCGGAAAGCAAAAAGGCGTCCAAACCCGC
>JBGCGI010000223.1:0-11091 GCA_045110715.1 Rubripirellula sp. | reverse complement strand
AATGCACTTCGCCAGGGTTCAACGAGCGTGCCAAGGGACATCGATCGGCTTCGTCAAAGTGTTCGGGCGCTAGAGACTTCGGTTTCACGATTGCAATCGAAGCTGTGATTTTCGAGCGTTAAGCAAGAACCGATCCCAGTCGGTCGCCAAATCTCGCGTACAGTTCCTGCTGTGCAGCAGAATTCTCCAGCAGGTCTTGATCAAACTGCATGCGGCCGGGCTCGAAAATGGTGATCGTGGACGAACCGCCGAATCGGAAGTAGCCCTTTTCGTCGCCCTTGTTCACGACGCCGCCTTCGGAAAACGTTTGACAGATTCCACCCACGCAGGTGGCACCGATTTCCATCAATAGGACGCTGCCAAGTGATGGCGATTCGAGTTTGGTGAGGCAGCGTTTGTTGGTTGCCAAAATTTCGATGTTTTGGCGGAGAGCGATCGGGTTGACCGAGTACAGCGGTCCATTGATCAATCGAGCCTTTCCGACTTGGCCGCCAAATGGAAAATGAAACCGGTGGTAGTCCACTGGGCAGAGTCGAGACAACAGCAGACTGCCTCCGGCGAACTGCTCGGTCAGTGCAGGGTCGTCGAGCAAAGTCGATAGCTCGAACGATTCCCCTTTGACGAAGAGCCCGCTGGACTTGGAAAGGTCGGGGATGCAGAGGTGACGGCCATCGGCTGGGAAGACAATCGATGCTTGATCCGAATCAATCGGTCGAGCCGTCGGTTTTAGCTTTCGGAAGAAGAACTCGTTGAAGTTCTTGAACGTGGACGGATCTTCGAGGAACTCGTTCTGGTCCAACTCATAGTCGGCGATGAACGATTCAATCTTTCGACGTGACTTGGCGCGGTCCATTCGCCAGCCGTACCAGTGCGAAAAGACAGCGCGCTTGACCAACGCGTTGAGCGCAACTTTGCCTGGCATCGTCCCATAAGTCCAACGCAGAAATTCGTCTCCGTAGACTTTTTCGACGCAAGTTTTGTTTTGGTAACGATCGTGGTAAACGATTTCGTCCATGCGTGGCTTTCCGGCGATTCGAGGGAATCGCCTACGTGATCGAATTCAAGAGGACGAGCTCAGAAGCTCGCTGAGGTTTCCACCGATTGCTGGTTCGCCCCATTTCGTTCCCAGCATCACGCTGTTGATCCCGGAGCCGATGCCCAGCATGGCGACACGATCTTCTGGTTTCAGGTCACCTGAAATGGCGGCCAGTCCAAGCGTCAGCGGCAGAGCGACGGAGCCAGTGTTGCCAAGTTGCGGGAACGATACCGTATCATTCTCGATCGGCAACGACATCGCCGCCAACATCGCTTCCCGATGCCGAGAGCCGACTTGATGGCAGACGGTACGTTCGATTCCGGATCGCTCGTGTCGCCACTCGTCGAGCAGTTGATCGAAAGCATTCACGCCAGTCGCGATTCCCTCTGCCATCAGTTTCTCGCTGTCGGTATCCATCAAGGGTTGCATACCGGCTCCCGCTGCGTCGCTGTCGCTCATGCAGAGGTCGTGAAATTCCGTGCGTGACTCCGCGATCGCAACTTCGAGGGAAGTTTCGCGGCTGGCAAGACTGCGATGACAAAGCAGCCAGGCGCAGCTTCCCGAGCCAATGGTCAAGGAAGCAAAGGCAGGCTTGACGCTCTTGCGGGTCAGCGATTGGTCGCCATTGAGGGCGGCGATGGTTTGCTCCAGTAGAGGACGACTGTTTTCAGTGCCAACCACGATCCCGGCGTCAATCGCACCGGATTCGATCATCATTGCGATCTGGACCGCGCCGTTGATCAACCCCAAGCAAGCATTGGAGACGTCGTAGACCCAGCAGCGATTCGACAGGCCCAGGCCGTCGTGGACCTTGGATGCGGTCGCTGGCTCCAGGAAATCACGGCAGACGCTGGCGTGAATCAGGCATCCGATTCTTCCACGATCGATTTCAGCGGCCTCGATGGCGTGATTTGCGCTTTGGATGCTCGGCCCGCTGGGGGCCGTTCCAGTCGGCCAAATACGACGTTCTTGGATCCCGCTCATCAATTCCAAGCGACCCTCGGGCAGCTTCAATCGCTGATAAAGCGGCTGTAATTGCTGCTCGATCTGCTCGCTGCTCCAGATTTCTTGCGGAATTACCGCACCGATCGATTCCAGACAAACGTTATTGAATCGCACGCGTTGGCTCTAAGTAGTGATGGGTAAAGGTGTTGCCATGTTATAGCCAACACGGTCTCGCGGATGAACTACCAGCCAACGGGTGCGAATTGCTAGCACTTAATGGCCCTCGTTTCACTACATGCAGTGCTAGCAAGAGCAATTTATTCGAATATGTAGTTTAGGTTTGGAAGTTGTGAAGAACGCAGCTACTTTCTGCCGCCACACAGGGTGTCACATCGTCGTGACGCCCAACCAATCAACCCAACCATTTTTCAAGGCAAAACAACCGCGATGGGATAACAACATCTAGGATCCGCTTTTAGGCTCTTCATCCATGGATGGTGCCGCCGAGTGGCTTTCAGGTGCTTCCTGTCGTCTAGAGAGATTTGCTTCGCCCACGCTCGCTGGTCTTTGGCCAACCGAACGATCTGGCGTGAGCAAGAGATTCTGGGTTCTGGGTTTTGCGGACGATGATGGGATGGAGTTTGGGTGATGCGGGACGAGTTCGCATCAATTTCATTCGCTAATTCGAAGAGGAACTTTCGGATGTCGAATAAGCCACTGATCGGAATGAACGCCGATTTTCGCGCTGCTGCTCGCAGTATGCCCGCCTACAGTTACATTGCGGCAGGCTATTTTCAGTCCATCATTTCTGCGGGTGGAATTCCGGTTGTGCTACCACCGATGGACGATGCGGAGTCCATCTCACAAGCCCTTGATCACCTTCAAGGATTCATGATGATCGGCGGTGCCGATCTGGATCCTCGAAACGACGGATTCATGCTGCACCCCAGCGTGCGTCCTTTGGACCCTATTCGTGAAACGAGCGATCGTTTGTTGATGGCGGACATTGCCGAGCGTCGAATGCCATTCTTAGGAATTGGCACCGGCATGCAACTGATGAACGTGCAGCAGGGCGGAAACCTGTTCCTGCACATCAAGGAAGACTTGCCCACGGCAGTCCCCCACCACGATCCGCAAGACGCCAATCATCGTCACACATTGGACGTGGTCAGCGATTCGCTGATCGGTCGCGTCTACGGCGACGGTGAAATCCGCGTCAGCAGTCGACACCACATGGCGATTGATGAAGTCGCACCAGGATTCCAGGTCACGGCTCGATGCCCAGATGGTGTCATCGAAGCCATCGAAAGCGAAATGATGGATTGGTTTGCCGTTGGCACTCAGTTCCATCCCGAATGCGGCGCTGCTTCAGCACTCGATATTCGGATCTTCGAAGAATTCGTCGAAGGTATCCGCGATCGAATCGAACAAGACTTGCGTTTGGTTGCATAGCTAAACCAATCCGACTGACGCGCGCAATACGGATCAACGATGTGATTTTTGGATCACGACCTATTGTGCGACATGGTAACTGTGCGCTATCGTACCGACTCGGTGGCACCAAACGGCCCAATACTCAAAGCGAGTCATCTTTTGCGAGAGCAACTCACTGCGAAATCACGTTACATGGAGGTGACTAGTCGAACCGTTTGTTGACACTTTGGTTTGAAGTCACCTCCTAACGCACGGACGCGTATCGCCAAGGCAGGATGCCGGCGGGGATTAGATTTCGACCAAAGTAGGCCATGGAAGACCACGATCCACGCAAGATGCATCGGATCACGACAAACAATTTTGACGAATGAAAAGTCAGGATGACTTTGAGGCCGGACGCGCGACGAGTCGAAGCGCGTCCGGCTTTTTTTATGCGCGCTCGGTTTCCCGATTGATCGGTTGGCTGTCGACAACGGCAGCGTGGGGAATGCTGATCGAACACTGAAATCCGTTCGCTACTGTACGGACTCCGCGGACATCGCGTATAAGTTCAGGGAAACACGCTGCGTTCCTCGAGAACAACCGAGTCTTCCATGAGAGTTCCATTGCGACGACTGACATTGATTCTTGCGATGTTGCTGATGATGCCTGCTATCGCAGATTCGGCCGAGCCGACGGAGCGGGATCTCGAGTATGCCCGGGTCGCAGATCGAAAGCTACAACTCGATTTTTATCGCGCCGGAACCGAGGGAATGCCGCTGGTGGTCTGGATCCACGGCGGCGCGTGGCGTGCGGGCTCGAAGAGCAGCGTACCTGTGACTGCTTGGATTCAGCACGGATTCTCCATCGCCAGTATCGATTACCGACTCAGTCCTGAGGCTCCGTTTCCTGCGCAAGTGCAAGACATCAACGCTGCGATTCGTTTCTTGAGAGCCAATGCGGATCGATTTGGTGTCGATCCGGATCGGTTTGTGATCGCAGGTGCCTCCGCGGGAGGACATCTGGCGGCCCTGGTTGGCGTTGCGAGTGGCGTTTCTGAGCTTGAGGGAGAGCTTGGCGATCACGACCGAGTCAGTTCGCGGGTTCAGGCGATCGTATCGTTCTATGGTGCGTCGAATTTGCAATCGATCTTGTCGCAATCGACGGACCATGGGCTCAGCGTTCGAGTTCCCGCGCTGCAGCTTCTGTTGGGCGGGCAACCACAGGATGTGCCAAAAATTGCCAAGTTGGCCAGTCCCGTGGCGCACGTGGATGCGGAAGATCCACCGTTATGGTTGATTCATGGGGACGAAGACCCACAGATGCCGTTTGAGCAGTCCGCCGAACTCTCCAAGGCGTATCAGATTCTTCATTTGCCTGTACAACTGGATGTTGTGAAGGGTGGCAAGCACGGCGGAAAAGCGTTCTACACGGAAGAGCGGGTTTCTGAGATTGCATTCAAGCTTCGAGCAACGCTATCGAAGTCGTCGCAGTGATAGAACCAGCTGATTGCACCCAAATGTACTTACCAACACGAAAGTGACTTAATGGAAATCATCGACATCATCTCGCGGATCCTTCACGTTGGAACAGCGATCACCTTGGTTGGGGGCAGTGTGTTCACCGCTTTTGTGCTGATGCCATCCGCCAAAGAATTGAATCAGGCGGCGCATGATCAGCTGGCAGCGGCCGTTCAATCGAAGTGGAAGCGCTTTGTGCATCCCGGCGTGCTGCTGTTTTTGCTGAGCGGTTTTTACAATTACTTTCGCGCGATCCCATTGCATAAAGGTGATGGTCTCTATCACGCCTTGATTGGAACGAAGATGTTGTTGGCACTGGTGGTCTTCTTCATCGCAGCAGCGCTGGTAGGGCGGAGCGCGAAGCTAGAGCCCATTCGTCAACAGAAGGCGAAGTGGATCAAGATTCTTGTCTTGTTGGCGGCGATCATTGTCACGATTTCTGGTTTCGTAAAGGTCCGAGGCGTCCCGGTGAAACCGCAGGTGCAGGAATCTGTCGAACCCAACGCGACGACTTGGAATCAAGTTGGCGACGAACTCGCAATGGAAGTCCGGGCGTGAGTAGCAGCGTCGTCATTGGAGTTGCCGGCGGCAGTGGAAGCGGCAAGACGACGCTCTGCGATCGGATTGCAGCCGACCTGGGGCAGCACGCTCAGTTGATCTCGAGCGATCATTACTACCATTGCCTCGCTCATTTGCCGGCTGGGGAACGAGCAACGGCGAACTTCGACCATCCCGATGCAATCGATTTTGATCTGCTAGCCGAACATTTGAAGGCGCTTGGCGGTGGCGATGCGGTACATGTTCCGCAGTACTGCTTCGAAACCCACTCGCGTGGCGCGGAAACCAGTAAGTTGAATGCTCGGCCGCTGATCCTTGTCGAAGGCGTGTTGCTGTTTTCCAGTCAGCTAGTGCGAGAGCAGTTGGACATTCGTATTTTCGTCGACGCAGATGACGAAGTGCGTTTTCGACGCCGTTTAGAACGAGATGTTGCCAAGCGAGGCCGAACCGAGGCCAGCGTGCGGGAGCAGTGGGACCGTTTCGTGGAGCCCATGCACGAGCAGTTCGTGGCCCCGTCCCGTAAACACGCGGATTTGATCATCGATAGCAATCGGTCGAATCCGTTGGCATATCAGGTATTCCTGGCCGGGCTGCGATCTTTGGCTTCATGAACCAGCAGGCTGGAAAAAAATCGTCGGTTCCTGACGAACTGGAGCGACGCGGGCGTATTTTACAGCTGACAGAAACCGTACACTGACGTTGGTTGGTGGTCGCCGATGACACGGGCGACCTCGAGCGCCTTCAGCGTGTCGTTCGAATTGTCTTGCGAGGAATCGTCAAATGCTCCGTTTACTTTCTGGATCGGCTCTCTTTCTTGTCTTGGCGATCGCCAGCACAAGTGTCGCGCCGAACTCTGTCCGTGCTGCTGAACTTTATGGCTTAACGCCTGGAACGGTCGAGCTTGAGTCCGCCGGTCCACTCGCATTCGGACCTTCGGGAGTGCTGTTCATCGGCGATGCCAAGGCTGCCAAGATCTATGCGATCAACACCGAGGACGAAAAAAGTGGCGGGTCAGCCGAGTATCACATCGATGATTTGGCTCCAAAGGTTTCTGCTGCATTTGGTGGTGCCAAAGTGACCGTCGCCGACTTGGCCGTGAATCCAGAGACAGGCAACACTTTCATGTCGGTCAGTGCCGGTGGGGAATCGGCGATTGCTAAAGTCACTCCGGCTGGCGAAGTCAGCAAGCTCAACTTGGACAAGATTGCTAATTCGGTTGTCTCACTGCCCAACGCACCGGAAGACAAAATGGTCAAGCGCGGGCGACGAAGTTCCAACCCTCGCTCCAGTTCGATTACGGATGTCGCTTACACCGCCGGTCGCGTTCTCGTGGCAGGCTTGGCTGCTGGCGATTCGCCTAGCGCCGTGCGTGAGTTCGATTTCCCGTTCAACGAATCGGGATCAGGTTTCCGTGTCGAAATCTTTCACGCCGCTCATGGGAAAAGCGAAGACTACTCCCCGATTCAAACCTTCGTGCCATTCAACATCGGTGGTGAGCCCAGTTTGCTGGCTGGGTACGTTTGCACTCCACTGGTCAAAATTCCCGTTGGCAAAGCGAGCTCGAATAGCACGGTCAAAGGAACCACGGTTGCCGAACTCGGAAACCGTAATCGTCCGCTGGACATGATCGTTTATCAACAACATGGCAAAGCTTATTTGCTGATGGCAAACAGCGCTCGCGGCGTGATGAAAATCAGCACCGAAGACCTCGAGAGCAACGAGGGCTTGACCGAGCCCGTCCGCGGTGGCGGCGTGGCTGGTCAGAAGTACGAAACGATCGAATCGATGAAGGATGTGACTCAATTGGATAAACTGAGTGACACTCACGCGTTGTTGTTGGTCGAGAAAGAGAATGGACCGATGATGCTGCACTCGGTCGCTCTTCCATAAGCCACTGACTGCCGTTTGGAATTGGATCCAAGATCGGTTCGGTCTCTGGGCCAGGCAACTCCTTCGGCCAGGCAACTCCTGTTTCACACTGCGTTGGCTTTTCACAGAGCCAGCGTGGTGGCTGGTTTACGTGGAGCGGCTACGAGTGGCTTGGCAAGCTAGAGCCGTCGAAGGCGTCGGGCAGCAACTGCGAGAGGTTGCGAACTTCGCGTGAGCCATCGAGGACATCGACCAGGATCACGCTGATGTCCGTGCCGAATTCACACAAGAATTGACGGCACGCACCACAAGGAACGACGCCGCCGACACTCGCAATCGCGATCGCACGCCAACTTCGATAGCCTGCTGCCACTGCTGCAGAGGCCGCCACCCGTTCAGCGCAAATGCTCAGCGAGTAACTTGCATTTTCAACGTTGCAACCTGAAATGATCTCGCCGTCAGGCAGGAGCAGCGAAGCACCCACATAAAAATGACTGTGGGGTGCATACGCTTGATCGCGAACACTGATCGCGCTGTGAATCAGTTGTTCAACTTCATGTGGTTTGAGTTCAGGCATTCTCTATACGTCGTTTGGTTGGGCCGATCCGTCTTAGTATCAGTGGACGTGGTGCCGCCGTTGTTTCTTCGAGAGTGACGGCTTGTTGCAAGTCACTAAGATAATCCTTCGCAAGGTCCTTGTGGCAATGAAGCGTCAAAATCGGTTGGCCTTTCTCGATGCGGTCACCGATCCGGCCGTGCACGCGAATGCCAACACCATGATCAATCACGTCATCCTTCTTGCGGCGCCCACCTCCTAAGGCAACCACCACGTTTCCGATTGCATTGCAATCGAAGCTGGTGATAGAGCCATCGCGGTCGCTGATAACCTCGTGGGCTTGCGATAACTCCAGAGGGGTGTCCAACCTACCACCCTGCGCGTGGACCATTTTCTCGAACCTCTCCATTGCCGCACCGCTATCGAGCTTGTTGATCAAGCGTGCTTTGGCCGCGTTCAATGTCTCGGCCACGTTCGCCTGCACTAGCACTTCTGCAGCCAGTTCAAGAGTCAATTCGCGGACCACGCCGGTTGCACCTGACAGGACTTGAACGGATTCGTTGACTTCAATCGCGTTTCCAACCGTTTCTCCCAGCGGTTGATCCATGTCGGTGAGAATCGCGCTGGTGGGCAGTCCGGCTTCGGTGCCAACTTGCACCAGCGAAGTGGCCAGTTCGAGTGCCTGCTGCTCGGTTCTCATGAACGCGCCCCCGCCTGTCTTCACGTCCATCACCAAGGCATCGACGTTCGCGGCCAGTTTCTTGCTCAGGATGCTGGCGGTGATGAGTGGGATCGACTCAACGGTGCCAGTCACATCTCGCAGAGCATAGAGTTTGCGGTCCGCGGGAGTGATCTGCTCGGTGGCGCTGATGATGAAAGTGCCAGCGGCACGCAGCACTCTTGTGGATTGTTCGGACGAGAGGTCAACCTGGAAGCCCTTAATGGATTCGAGCTTGTCCAGGGTTCCACCGGTCAGTCCAAGTCCGCGTCCACTGATCATCGGCACGTCGACGTCGCATGCCGCTAGTAGGGGCGCGAGAACAAGGGAAACTTTATCGCCGAGTCCTCCCGTGCTGTGTTTGTCGACACGAGGTCGATCGCTTGAAGTGGGCCTTGGCAATCGCTCTCCGCTTTCTAGCATGGCGTGGGTGAGCGTCGCGATTTCAGATGGGATCATGCCCTGCAGGCAGATCGCCATCGCCAAGGCTGACATCTGGTAGTCGGCGACCTCACCGGTGCAAAAGCCATGGACGAGGAAGCGGATCTCATCGTCGGTCAGCACGTTACCTTCGCGTTTCTTGATCAGCAGCGTGGAGGCAAGCATCTTGGCGGGCTAAATAGGTCTGCAGGGAATGAGAAGCGGCAGAGTGCAAGCAGCAGAGAAATCGCTATATTGCCGGGGAAAGAGTTCAACTCTTGTGATCCTGTTATATTGCATCGGCGTGAGTTGTGCGCTGCCGTGAGTTTCATGCTTCCAACTCACCTACCGATTGTACTTGTCCTGTTTGGACAAGCTGCCAAACGAAAGACTTTCATGCGAATTCCATTCAGAATATTGACGGTTTTGATTCTCAGTTTGTTGTTCCTTCAGCCAGCGAGTCTGCACGCCGACAAGCCAGACGCTCCGGCAAAAGAGATCAGTCGTGAAGTCACCGACGGGCCGCGAGCGTTGTCCAGGGCATTTCGTTTGGCCGCGCGAAAAGCCACGCCGTCGGTCGTCACGATTTTGTCTTATGGCCAGGAAAGCGTCCTGAAACGACGCGAGCAAGCCCGACAGGCACAGTCGCAACTCGAAGGTGCCGATCCAAACGCCGAACGTAAAACGAGTCAGCCTGCCAAAGAACAGTTGACCGGAATCGGCAGTGGCGTGATCGTTTCCGATGATGGGATGGTGATTACCAACAACCACGTGATCACCGGTGCTCTTCGCGTCGTCGTGCAACTTTCGGATGAGACCGAGATCGAGGCGACGGCGTTTCGTGGCGATCCAGATAGCGACGTTGGCACCTTGCGCATTCAACGCGAGGAAGGTTTCCAAAGTGCCGAGTTGGCTGATTCAGATATCGTCGAGATTGGTGATTGGGTGTTGGCGATTGGCAGCCCGTTCCGATTGGAAGCGACGGTCAGCGCAGGAATCATCAGCGCCAAGAACCGTAAACTGGGTCGCATCAATCGAGGGCGAATGATTCAAACCGATGCCGCCATCAATCCGGGGAACTCGGGAGGACCGTTGATCGATTTGGATGGAAGTGTGATTGCCATCAGCACAGCTATTGCGACTCGAAACGGTGGCTATCAAGGCATTGGTTTTGCGATTCCTATCAACAGCGCGAAATGGATCGCCGATGAACTCACCCATCACGAAGTCGTTCGCCGCGCAGCAATTGGAACTCGGAACGCAGAATTGAATCCGAAAATTGCTGCCAAGTTCAATTTAACTCCGTGGCAGGGGGTCTTGGTTTACCAAGTCATCGCAGGCTCCGTTGCTGAACAAGCGGGGGTCGAATCATTGGACGTGATCACGGAGTTTGCGGGGGTCAAAGTTCGCGACCCGGCCAGCTTGCAGGAAGTGCTCGAACGCAAGCCAATCGGTTCGACGCAAGAGATGAAGGTCCTGCGCAAGGGAGAGCCGGTTACCTTGCAAATTCGGCTGGCGACGGTCGAGGACCCCACGCTGTCGAACACGGCCGATGAAGCAAGCGATGACAAGTCACCTGAGTCGGAAGATTCCGAGTCAAAAGATTCAGACAGCTCGAAAGACTCAGATTCCGTGAAAGAAACAGCTTCGAACAATGATGAGCCTGAAGACGAATAGCTCAAGGTTGATCGATTGTTGCACGAGATGCCTGAGGCAACGGGCAAGCTGATTTCAAAACTTGCACGGGAAGTTGCAGGTTTCCTGGCATCCTTCAAGTACGTGCGGAAAATGTACGACGAGATGGGCGTCGATAATGTTTGCTACGTGTGGCAGTCCTGTGGTTTCATGAGTTCGATGGAAGACTTGGAAGCGTGGTATCCAGGTGACGAGTACGTCGACTGGTGTGGCTATTCGTTTTTTGGCAATTACAAAAGCGCCAAGATGATTCCCTTCGCGCGAAAGCATGGCAAGCCAGTCTTCATTGCCGAAGCGACACCGACGGTCAACGTGCCGGGACGCAACGATGGGACGACGTTTGAAATGGACCTGGGCAATC
>JBGCGI010000222.1:0-33937 GCA_045110715.1 Rubripirellula sp. | reverse complement strand
TGCGACGTTCGCTGTTCCCGCCGACGTTGTAGGTGTCTCCGGGAACACCTGCTTCTAACAGACGCAACAGTGCCGTGGCGGGATCTTCGACGTAATGCCAGTCACGTATGTTCAAGCGCTCGCCGTAAACCGGCAGTGGTTCCTCGCTGAGGCACTTGATGATCATCAGCGGGATCAGCTTCTCCGGGAACTGGTAAGGTCCATAATTGTTGGAGCAGTTGGTGATCAAAACTGGCAATCCGTAAGTTGATTTCCAAGCTCGCGCCAAATGATCCGAAGCCGCTTTGGTGGCGCTGTACGGCGAGTGTGGATCGTATCTTGTGTCTTCACGAAACATACCTGTGTCGCCGAGCGATCCGTAGACCTCATCCGTCGAAACATGCAAGAAGCGAAACTGCTGTTTCCGTTCATCGCTCAATGCATTGAAATGGCGAAGACTCGCGTCGAGCAGATTGAAGGTGCCAACGACATTGGTTTGGATGAACTCGCTGGGCCCGTCAATCGATCGGTCGACATGGGACTCGGCCGCCAAGTGCATGATTGCATCCGGGGCTTTCGCTTCCATCACTTCGCCCACTACGATCGGATCGGCCAAGTCGGCTTGCACGAATTCGTATCGTGGGGAATCCGCCACATCGGCCAAGGACTTGGGGTTGCCCGCGTAGGTCAGCTTGTCCAAGTTGATGACGTGATGGCTAGTGTGTTCGAGCAGATGACGCACCAAGTTGGTTCCAATGAACCCACAGCCGCCAGTGATCAAGATTTTCATGAGTGTTGATTTTTAGAAGGTCGTGCGATGACGTCGATCATTGTAGTGATCCGATGAGACACCGCGAGATCAACTCTAATCAAGCTGATGTCCTGGACCAGAAGGCGTTGGGATCGGGGGAAGCGAGCAAACCGACCACACCATCTCGTCCAGCCAAAGAATCGGATGGATACAGTCAGTCGCTGCGTCGTGAGTTCTCTGGCAGTAGCACCTTGCTGGACCAGAGCACTACCGGATCAAAGCCACTTCGACTTCAAGACCTGGTCCAAAACCGAGCATCACCCAAGGTTTCGGTTGATTGACGGTCGCAAATCGCTCGAGTACGAACAGCATGGTGGCAGACGACATGTTTCCGTGATCACTCAAAACACCACGAGAGTGAGCCAGGTCGCCGTCGTCTAAACCTAACGCGTTTTGTGCGGCAGAAAGAATCCGCGTGCCGCCTGGGTGCACCGCCCATCCGCCAATGGATTCGATCGTTTCACCGGATTTCGCCAACCATTCCGCCAAGAATGGTCTCAGGTGACGCTGAATCAAGTCAGGGACTTTGGGCGACAAAGTCATCTCGTAGCCGTTGTCTCCAATTTGCCAAGTCATCGCATCTCGGCTAGCTGGAACCAAGCACGAGCCTGTCGCGGCAACCGAACCGAGTGCATCCTCTTTGGGCGAATCGTCACCGAGTAACAACGCCGCAGAGCCATCGGCAAAGATCGCATTGCTCACGATCTCGTCGGTGCTCATGCCATACTGATAGTGCAGGCTGCACAGCTCAACGCTGCACAGCAACACGCGGGCCCCTTGATTGGCGTCCACCAATCCGCGAGCAACACGCAGTCCGTTGATCGCACCGTGGCATCCCATGAATCCGACATGAACTCTCTCGGTCGTGATCGGAAGCCCAAGAAGGTCGATCAAAGCGATGTCGACTCCCGGCGCGCCGAAGCCCGTGCACGATACGGTTACTAAATGTGTGATGTCGTCAGCGGAAAGCTGACTTGCCTTTAAGGCGCTCAGCGACGCTTGCTCGGCCAAAACCGGAGCTTCTTCAGCGTAGCGATCGCTGCGGTTCTTGGTTGTCGGACCGCGGTCTTCGGGCGACTCTGCGGGAGGGTAGAAGAGATTGACAACATCGCTGCCATCATCTTGCGCCAACAAGACACTGCCACGTTTTTCGATGCCGGAGCGACGATAGAGCGCACGGACCTTTCTTGAATTCGACGCATCAACCGCAGAGGTTCTCTCCGCGAATTCGGCGCTGATTCCGTGATCGACATGAAAACGAGGAACACTGGTACCGACACCCAAAATGCGTGCCTTCCCTTTGCGGGCTTCCGATGTAGGTGGTGTCATATTCCCGCTTTGTAGTCCGATTGTCTCACGCCGGGATTGTAGCACAGATCGAGATTTGTACAGCGGTGCCTGTTTCTGGCGTCAAGACGCATCCAACGTGCGGGTTAAGAATCGGCAGAATCCCCAGCGTTATCGGCTGAATTACGCATGTGATCGGCGGTTCGAAAGAAGGTCATCTTCAGGTGGGTGGCTAGCCCCTGGTCCTCGACGAGCTCATCAACGGCTTGATTCATGCACAGTAGCCATTGGTCTCTTTCAGTGATTCCAATCGGGAATGGAAGATGCCTAGCGCGCAACATCGGATGCCCAAACTCTTGAACGTACAGCCCTGGTCCGCCATAGAAGCCAGAGAGAAACTTGAACAGCTTGTCGCGTGAATCGGAGAGATCCTCTGGGTGCAGTTCGCGAATCTTACGAGCCTCTGGAAGCTCCGACATCAGGTCATAAAAGCGATCGACCATCGCGCGAACACCTTGCTCTCCGCCCAGTCGCTCGTAAATGGTTACATCAAGCATTGGTTTCTCGCCGGAGCCAATCGAAAAAGCAGATCAGCATCGCCGATCTGCTTCAAAAGAGGGTGAGCATCGCAAATGCAACGCGGGGGCTCAATGGGACGATCTGAGGCCTCAATCCGCCTTCTGAAGTCGCTCTTTGATTTCCTCCAGCGATTTGTTGACCCGATCGAGATCCAACTTGCCGGCGCGGTGGCGTTCTGCATTGCTCTCTAGCTCGGCAATCTTCTCCCGCAAAGCCTTCAGAGACTTATCTTGCTGCTTCTTTGCCGCCTCAAGCCGCTTCATCGCGTCTTCTAGTTTGCTGCGTTCTACCTGTAGTCTTCCTTGGATCCACTGGCGAGGTAACGCGTCGAATCCGGGTGCAGCTGGAGCATCCAGCGCCGGCGGAGCCCCGGGGGCTGATGGAGCCCCGGGAATGTTTGGGGGAGCCGGCCCGAAGGGAAGGACGGGCATGCCCGGCAGACCGGGTGTCGCATGCGCTGTCTTGGGGTCTATGGGAACAAGCTTGCCATCCTTGTAGGCGAAGAACTGCTGGTGAGTCACGCCTGGTCCTGGGGTACCCTGCATTCCAGGCATGCGTGTGCCCAGATCCATTGCCAACAACTCAACGTTCTTCGCAATGGTCTCGCCGTCACGTTGGATATCGACCTTGATGGAATCACCCGCACGAGACTGCGATACAGCAACGATCACATCGGTGGCATCCTCGCAAGCGATGTCGCCCACCTTGGTGATGACGTCACCTGGCTCGACTCCCGCTTTCGCAGCAGGCGAGTCGTCCATCACCCCGATCACGGTAGAGCTATCGTCGCCACCGAGCTGAACGCCCAATTGACCGCGTTGAAGGTCACTCGGTTCATCGCCACTTGCGGCTTCAATCAAGCGGCTTAGCGTCGAAGCCGGTAGAAGAGCTGATTCATTCGCGCCGACGAACAGTCCTACCAACTTCCCATTTGCGTCCATCACCGGCGCGCCAATCTTCTGCTCGACAAAATCCGCATCCAACCGTTGAGAGACGCCCTGCCATGACGCTGAGTTTGTTAGTCCGCTGGCAATCATCGCGGACTCGCACGTCGGCCACTTGCCCTGTTCCAACCAGCTGATCACAACGGGTAATCCAGCTTCTGGTGTTTCGGTGTTCATTGCGACCCCATCGGTTCCAGTGTCATCCACCACAATCACAACCGCTCCTGTCGCATGATCTCGAGAGACAACTTTACCCGGCAACTTTGATCCGTCGCTGGTTCGAACTTCGATATCAGTTTGCCCGACAGGAATCCCGCAGGAAACGATCATCGTTCTGGAAATCGCGACACCGGATCGGATTGGCGTCTTGACCGCAAAGTGCTGCATCCACTGTCCGTGAAGGTTGTTCAACTCCATCGGCATGTTCGTGTGATTGCCTGGCTCAATCGCGACCGACACACTTGCAGGCGCGACGGTTTTGATCGCTTCACGAAAGTCGACACCTTGCGCGTCAACTGTGCCGCCGCCGATCAGCAAGCATCCAACAACGAACCACTTGAAACGTGCCAACATCTTTCACTCTCCTCGGAAATGGGGATATCGATTCAAAGCTGGATCAGCCGCTCGGGCTCATCTTCGTTCAGAACCTGGTAGAAACCTTTACGCTGGTCTTCAGGCAATTGACTCATATTCACCGGCACGACCTCCTCCGACTCGACCCAGCCAACATGTTGCAACAGTTCGCTGCCTTCGGGACGATGAAAAATCGGCATTGGCTGACGAACGCGTGCGAAGACTGCAAACTCAGGAAGCTCTTCGTCAACCGCGACACTTGGTGACGGTTGAATGGGTGTGACGGATGCGATTTGGGGCTCCGCGCCACGCTCCACCGACATTGAAGAGACGAGCGAAAGCAACCATGTGGCGGCGATGCCCACGGAAAAGCCGGCCGCAAGTCTCACCCGCTTGCGTCGTTTCCTGCGACTTTGCAATCGCACGCGCAATTCATCGAGGGATGGCGGATTCGACGTTGGCGAATTCACGGTTGCGGTGATCAGTGGTTCGGTTTCGTGTTCGTTCATTGTTTCGATGCAAGCTGGAATGTTTGCTCTTCTGGATGCAACGCCAAGGATTCCGTTGAACAGGATGCCTCATTTGATCGCTTGCTCGTCATCTGCTCGCGCAGTCGCTTGATTCCATGATGAACTCTGGTCTTGGCCGTCCCCACGGCGCACCCCAATGCGCTCGCGATCTGTTCATAGTCCATCTCGTTGGCAAAGCGTAGCGTGACCGCGTCACGCTGAGGCTGCGGAAGTTTCGCGACTTCTGCCCAAATGCTCTGACGCCACTCCTGGGCTGCCAAGCCATTCTGCGTGTCATCCGCCTGTGTCTCCGGCTTTGTCTGATCGAAGTACAGTGAAAGCCGTCGCCGAAGCCTCGCCAGCGTTCGGCCTCGTCGACGAGCCAACTGCATCAGAATGCCGTGCAGCCACGTTGACTCACTGGATCGACCTTCAAACCGATCCCAACGATCCAAGGCCACGATAAACGTTTCCTGGGCGAGATCTTCAGCCGCCCAAGCGTCCCCGGTCATCAACCATGCAGCGCGATGAATCCGCGAGTAATGCTCGCGGATCCATTCATCGTCGATTGGTTTGGCGACGGGGTTGGGCATCGAAGAACGTTCGAGTTCAGTGGATTGAATCAGTCGATCCAACCATTAGTACCCGCCGTCACCGCCCCGGTTCAAATGAAATCCAAGTTTTTCGGAATCCGCCAAACGTTGTTGCCCCGAGACGCCCGTGACAGGGCTTACCGATTACTCAAAGACAACCAGAGCTTTTCGCTCTTCGGCGGGGTACCAGTCGTTGATCGCGGCAGCCAGTTTGGCGACCACCTGCGGATTTTGCTGAGCCAAATTCGTCTCCTCTGCTGGATCAGCTTCCAGATCGAACAACTGGGGGCGCTTCTCTGTGCGAGGGTGAGTCGATTGATAGCGATTGACTTCACCATCGTAAGTCAGCAGCAATTTCCACTTGCCTTCGATGCACCAGCGGAAAAGTAGCGAGGCCTCGGGCTTCTCGATGTCGGCAATGTCGTGGGCAAAGCTCTCGCCGAAAATTCGCTGGCGATCGATCGGACGATTGTTTTCCAGGTTTGGAAGCACGTTCAAGCCAGGCAGGCCTGCTGGCAATGCGACGTCACATGCTGCCAATACGGTCGGAACAATGTCCAAGCTGGTCGCCAACTCTGAACGCTCGCCCGCAGGAATCTTGCCGGGCCAGCGATACATGATCGGAGTTCGGATGCCGCCTTCATAGGGCGTTTGCTTCGATCGAGGAGCGTAGCCTTTGGAAGCGGGGTTCTGAATCCAACCGTTGTCTGTGACATAGACGACGATCGTGTTATCACGCTGTCCTTTGTCGTCGATCATCTTTAGCAGTTCACCACACGTCTCATCAAACCAATCGCACATCGCGTAGTACTTTGCCACCGTTGGTGACAGATCCCCTGATTGATACTTCTTAAGAATTCGAGCGGGCGGGTTATGGGGCGTATGAGGAAGGAACGGTGCGTACCAGAGATAGAATGGCTTCTTTGCTTCGACCGCGGTATCCAAGAAGTCAGCAATCGGCTGCATCCCTTCACGCCCAATCTTCAAACCATCGTCACCGTGGCGTCCGCCGGGCTCAGGAAATCCACGCGTCATGCCATGAGTGAATCCGCAATTCGAGTAACTGCCCTCCCACAACTTACCACTCTGGTGGCTTAGGTAGCCCCGCTTCCCCAGCAACTCGGGAACGGTGTCGAACTTGTCGAGGTACGAAATCAGTTGACCGCAACGCTGCTTGTAAAGGTCCGATCCTCTCTCTGCATATTTCGGAGACGGATCATTACCAGTCACCCCATGCGTTGACGCGTAATGGCCGGTCAGCAGTGTCACCAAAGACGGCCGGCAAAGCGCCGTTGGAACGTACCCGCGCCGAAAGACAGCGCTCTCTTTGGCCAACTGATCCAAATGAGGCGTCTTGATATCAGGGTGCCCCATGAAGCCATAGTCGCCCCATGCCTGGTCATCCGAAATGATCATCACAACGTTTGGGGCACTGTCCTGTGCGCAAGCAGCGGGCAGCATGCAGAGGACAAGCAACGGAACAGCAAAACAGGATCGCATCAAGGAGACTCTCAAGAGGGGGGCGGAAAACGTTTCTTGGCTTCGGTCAAAAGATCGAGCCAACAAAATTATATCAACAATCGATTGGAGGAATGCTTGTCCGCTCACGGTTCATCGCGAGCGGGCAAACTGTCGTACTGCTTCGCGCTCTCGTCACGCCAGTAAGGCGAGGATCCCCAAAGCGGCACCGTCGCGTGCAGTGACTCCCATTTGCCCAGCATCTGAAACAGCTCATTTGCGCGGGTTGGATCGCTGCTGATTCGATCCTCGGTTTCTCCGAGATCGGTCGCTGGGCGAAAGAGTTGCGGCATCCGATGCGAAAGCGAGATCAGTTTGTCGTCTCCGTCCAAGATGGCTTTCTGACCCTGCAGTCGCCAGTACAAGGTTCGTCGGGTCGGCCCGGCTTTCCCGTTCAGCTGAGGCAACAGATTGATGCCGTCGTATTCACCAAACTTGGCAACCGATTTGCGGCGATTGTTTTTGTCCTCGTGGGACCGAGGTGCTGCTAGCGGCAAGGCCTCGGCTTTGGCAGCGGCAAGAAAGGTCGGCAACAGATCCAGCGCTGATACCGCACCATCGTGTGTTTGGTTCCCTGGCAATCCTTGCGGCCAGGACCAAATCATCGGCACACGAACGCCGCCTTCCAGCAAGCAGCCTTTGGATCCTGAAAACGGTCCGTTCCAACTCGCATTTCCTTTTGGCCCACCGTTGTCTGAAAAGAAACACACCAACGTGTTGTCCCACTCGCCTGTTTCTTTCAAATGATCCATCACTCGTCCGATGCCTCGATCAAGCGCCCACATCATCGCCGCGTAAGTTCGCCGCTTGACGTCCGCGATGTGCTCGAATCGCTTCAGGTCTTCTTCGGTGGCATGCATCGGTCCATGAGGTGCGTTGTAGGACAGATACATGAACCAAGGTTTCGAGGGCTCTGTTTCTTGAGTCTTGATCCAATCAATCGCTTCGTCGGTAAAAAAATCGGTGATGTACGAACTGGAAAACTTCGTCAACGCCTGTCCATTTCGTTCGAGCCGATTCTTTTCAGCATCCAAAAAATAGCTGTGGCTACCACCCAGCATGCCACAGAAGTAGTCAAAGCCACGATCATGCGGATGAAAGCCTTCGCCGGTACCCAGGTGCCATTTTCCAATCAAGGAAGTGGCGTATCCAGCGGCTTTCAAATGATCCGCGATTGTATGCTCACCAGGCGGAAGACCAAGCAGTTCGGGCCGAGTGGCGTAGTTAGCAGCCGACTGATTCAAGTTTCCCTCGTACCCAAACCGCCGTGGATCACGCCCTGTCATCAAGCCTGCTCGTGAGGGCGAACAAACGGGGCTGGCCACGTACGCCTGCGTGCAAAGCACTCCACCACCCGCCATCGCATCGACGTTCGGCGTTTTCAGTTTCTTCGTGCCCGTGCAACCAAGGTCGCCGTAACCCATGTCGTCAGAAAGCACGATCAGAATGTTGGGGGCGTCTGCCGCTGCCAACGAAACCTGTAACGGAACCAACAACAACGCGGCGAGCAAGCAGCGAACCATGATCGAAAACCTATGTGCGAAAACTCAAAGTGGAAGAAGAGAATTCTAATTGGTTTTCAGCGCGGTCATGACTCTTGGGCGACCAATTTCATCAGCTTTGGCACAAACGATCGCAATGCCCGAGAACGATGGCTGATTGCACGTTTGACCACCAAATCCAGCTCTCCAAACGTCTGGTGGTACTCACGAATCACGAACAGTGGATCGTAACCAAATCCACCACCACCGCTCCGCTCGGATGCGATTCGCCCCGCCACGGTTCCTCGGCCTTCCAAGCGAACGTTTCCGCTCGGATCCGACAAGCAAAGGTAGCAGTTGAATTTCGCTCCGCGTTTTTCGTCTGGCACATTCGCCAGTTCCGCCAGGAGCCTGTCGTTGTTCGCTTCATCATTGCCATGCTCGCCGGCGTAGCGAGCGGAGAATATTCCAGGCTGCCCCTGGAGAGCATCGACCGTCAGGCCGCTGTCTTCGGCAAGTACCCAACGACCAAGGTGCTTCGCTTGCTCGGTGGCTTTCAATGCAGCATTGGCAGTGAAACTGTCGCCGGTTTCCTCGACATCGAGTGAGCCAGGAATCTCAGCAAGCGAGGTCAAGTTGATCTGGTCCTCCGGAAGCAGCAAACGCAGTTCAATCAGTTTCTTTGCGTTGTGCGTTCCCAGAACTAGATCAAACATCGTTATCGCATTCCTAAAGCGGATTTATACAAACTGGTCTTACTCGATCCTGGCACTGCAATCGGCGTTGGTTGAACGTCGAAAGGAATCATTGCCGCATTGTTGCTTGCCATTCCACGTGTTCCTACTGGCACCTGACGAGCCAATTCGGGCCGCACGTTGAAGGCGCGATACTTGTTCATCACACGCAAAATCGCTGGATCGTACTCGAATCGGCCATCGGGCAATTCGCGTCCCAGTTCCTCAAAGCTACCAACGGTGACGAGTGATCGGAAGCGGTCGTGAAATTGATATGCCTCGACCCCTTTGGATCGAAGGTCAGCCGCCATCTTTTCAGCATTCGCAGCATACTTGTGCAAGCGAATGGAGTTGGGCGTGAACTTCTTTTCCGCTTTTCCATCCATGATCGCGCCCATGCCCTCGAAGGTTTTCACGACGACGGTGTACTTCCCCGAGCACTTTAGGAGACTGTTCTCCAGGCCATCATTCATCTGATGCACAAAAGCGTCCACTGGCGGAGCCTGAAAGAAATCTTTGGGCAACATGGGATTCCGCGTGACGAAGGCTTGGCCCATGGGGCCCAGTGGTTTGTCTTTGCGGTATTGGATCAGTTCTGCAGTGAGGGCCTTGACCATCATGACGGGGTTCGAGCGATTGTTCTCGGCTGCAACTTCATTCGGATCTTGGAAGACCGGCAAGGTCGCGGTTTTGATTCGTTGAAGGTCTTTCTCGATACTCGGGTGCTTGATGCTGTCGTACTCTCCAACCAGAACGGCATAGCCATCGTACTGGTAGCGGTTCGCGTACCTCAGTTTCTTTGCAGCGCCTGGATTGATGGTGCCGGTGAAATCGAAATTCTCTTTGTAGATGAACGCGGGAAGCTTCATCTGAGTGCGAATCTCTTTCGCGATGCGCTCCGCACGCTGCTGGGCGCCTTCGCCAACGACCGTGGAGGCCAGGATCAACCACGGCCCGTCTTCTTGGCTGAGTTTGTAGGCATCAGAATTGATCGGCTTGGCAGCGGGTGCCTTCCGAAACATTTTCAATAGGCTCGGTGGGTCGGCGCAAGCGGTGGTGGTGGCGATACCAGAGATGAAGGCTGTCAGGCAAAGCGACAGCAGCAATCGTTGATTCGAAACGGCGATCATCTGTGACTTCCGCAGTGGAAAGAGTGGTGGGGTTCGAAAGCGACCTGAGCAGGCATCCATAACAAATCCGGCGAATGGAGCGAAAGAGGTGATTCGCGTTGTTGCTGCTGGGATCCGAAAGGACGCGAGAACTGGGGCTGAAATGGTATTGCTAGCTACAGCGACTTACGGTGAAGAGCGGATGATCGGCTCATCCGTCACGACCGTCATCGGAATGTTCACAGCGAAAACGGTTTCGAGTGCCGGCGGCCAAACAGCGACCTAGTTTTGAAGATATTGCCTCCCGAACTTGGCTACAGAGTGAATCCCTCATGACCGCATCGCCCATTCCGTGGAAACACGTCCGTAACGTCACCGTCCTCTTTGCGCCGCTCTGGGGCGGTGCCGCGATCCTGTTTGGAGTGTTGGGCGCCGGCTATTCCGTTGTCAGTAGCGATGTCTACTCGGCGCGGCAGCCGTTGGTCGTTCGCGACGAGGCGACGAATTCCTTCGATCGTCTGGGGCGATTCTCGAGCCAAACCGAACTCAAAGCCGCTCAAGAAACGATTCTTGAAATGACTCAGAATCCTGAGGTTGTTTCAGCTGCCCTGCGTCAGGTCGGACCGCCAACGGGGAACGATCCTGCGTGGCCCTCGACCAAAGTCGTCGACAGTGTGGTCAGCAAGAGCGTCAACCTGCTTGCTCCGAAAGGCTCCGAGTTCGGCAATACAGAAGTCGTGTATCTGCAGGTGAAGGCAAACAGTCAAGCACGCGCCAATGATCTTTGCAACGCGATGTTCGACAACCTGACCGAGCAACTTCGCAAAGTCCGACGCGTTCGCGCCGACAGTGTGATCTTAGAACTCAGCCACTCACGCGATTTGGCCAAATACAACTTGGATGCAGCATCTTCGCGAATGAATGAGATCGAAATCAAATTCGGAACCGACCTGGGCGAACTGCGAAACTTGAACGATACCATTTCCGGCGACGGAACCACCCGGCGTACCCTGGAAGAAACAACACGCGAATTGCAAACGGCTGAACACGATTTTGAGAAGCTGGATTCGCTCTACAATTTGTTGGTCGAAGGAGCAGAGAATCCTCAGCACTTATTGATCAACGGTGGCGACTTGTTAGCTAGCCAGCCGTCGTTGCAACGTCTGAAGGACGGGTTGATTGATGCTCAACTGGCCGCCAGCCAGCTGGCTGGCGTCTACACCAAAGCAAATCCAAAGTACCGTGCTGCCATTGCCACCGAAAAGGAAATCCAGCTTCGCATGCAACAGGAAACCGCGTCCGTCATTCAGTCGATGAAGCCAATGATGGACTTGGACCGTGATCGATTGACTCGTTTGCGTGATCGAATGGCACAGTTGGGCGCACGGCTCGATCAGCTCGCAAAGGCACGGACGGACTACGCCAAGGTGGATGCAGAGGTGAAGCGTCGCACACAACTGTTGGGCGATGCAGAGCAGGCACTCTCCGAAGCCAAGGCTTCGCGATCGGCTGCTCTCTCCACCAACCTGATCGCTGAACTGGGACCACCTCAAGTCACTGACAATCCTGTTGGGCCATCGGGTTCGACCATCACGCTTGGATCGGTGATGGCTGGTTTGATCTTTGGTTTCGGTGCCGTCTTCCTGATTGCACCTGGTCCAACCGAAATTCGCGGCGGACGCCGCTGGAGCGACTACCTGAACGCTGGCCGACGCAGCAGCGATACTGCCGACGCTCGTGGCGAACAGCCTGCACCGGGCGTGGATCGTCGCCGATAAACGAGTTGCCGACAGTTTTAGTACGAAGGCCAAGAAAATGTCCAATAGCATTCAACTCGTTCGAGATCAGTCGATCTGTTCGCGAAAAGAACGCCGGTACAAGACCAACGGAGAAAATCTGTTGCGATGTGAAACGGCATTGGAGTCCGGTGGACTTCGTCGCGGCAGCATCCTGGACTTGTCTGCAACGGGAATGCGAATGGTGTGCGACGGGAAGTTCAACGTCGGCGAAGTATTCACGGTTGAACTGAACACCGATCGCAGCCATGGCATGTATCGAGGAGTGGTTCGCCGTGTGGATCCTTGGGTCGACGGAAAAACAATTCTGGGCTGCAGTCTGAACGACGTCATCAAGGAAGAAGTGCTGTCTGTCTTGGCCGACGAAGGCGTCCTGGATCGCCGCTCGGATAGTCGTGTCGAAATGATCAAGGAAGCCAAAGTCAGCTGGCAACTGCAACCGGGCGAAGTCAACGCAGAACTACGTGATTGCTCCAACGGTGGATTGCGACTGATCGCCTGGGATCCGATCCCACAGGGATGTCGATTGCGCGTTCGGATATTACACGAAGACAACAACTGGATCGAAGTCGAAGGAAATTCGGTTTGGCGGCGCGAGCTGGACCAAGGTGCTTTCGTGGGAGTGGCATTCACTCAAAAGGACGCGCCGTCGATCGTGGCGCCCCTACTGGAGTCCTGCGAAAGCAAGCCGGAGGTTCCTATCAAGACGCCAATGATGGGCCCGGTTTCCTACGCTGCGTGTGCCGTGATTCTGATGTACACGATCTTGGTTACCGTCTAAGAGCATCTTAGGTGTGGTGGCGGCTTCCGGCCGCCATGTCTGAAAGCGGCGGCTGGACGCTGCCACCACGGCTGCTCACTCGCCTTGATTGGGCAACAACCGAAAGAACCACTCTGGTGATCCGTGTCGAAGTTGGTCCACGATTACAGCAATGATGATGATCCCGCCGATGATGATGTGAGTGTAGGTGTTCGGAATCGAAAGCTGACTACATCCGCTGCGGATCACGGTGATGATCAAGGCTCCTACCATCGTTCCAAAGATCGATCCACGGCCACCGCTAAGACTGCCGCCGCCTAGTACGACTGCAGCGATGATCTCGAGTTCTTTGCCGGTGCCGTCGCTCGGGTTCCCGTTCTTCACGTCGGCGAAGTACAGCAGCCCACCTACGGCGACAAAGAATCCCGCCAAGGTGTAGACCGCAACCAATGTCATCGGCACATTGATGCCGCACAGTCGCGCCGTTGACTCGCTTGAGCCGATGGCAAAGATGTTTCTGCCAAAGACAGTGAATCGCATCAGCAGTCCGACCAGCACCGCAAGCACGACGGCAATCAATACGCTGGCAGGAACCCTGAATCCGGGAATCAGATAGTTTTCGCTGTTCGATCCGGTATAGCAAAGGTACCTCAACCACTCGGGAATCATTTCCTTGGGTGCGTAAACCGTGGATTCGCCGGCGATGATTTGCCCGATCCCCAGAAAGATCGTCATCGTGCCCAACGTCACGATGAACGGGACAACTTTTGTTGCGCTAATCAGGGCACCGTTGGCTAACCCGCAGAGGCAACCCGTCAACACCATCGCTAACAACGCGACCATCATCGTCGCGGCAAAGCCAGGGTCACCAGCGCCAACCTCGGAATGTTTCAGCTGGAGTGCCAGCACAGTTCCACACAGCGTGAGTGCGGTTCCGGCCGATAGGTCGATTCCTGCGGCGATGATGATGATCGTCATTCCGAATGCGGGCACAGCGATCAACGACGCGCTGCTCATGATCACGCGCATGTTCCGCAACGAAAGAAAGTAGCCTCCTCCCCAAGCCTTGTCGGCAATGGAGAACAGCACAATGATGAACAACAGCGCGAACAGCGGGCCGAGTTGAGATCGAAAAAGTTTTTTCAGCATTTCATTTATTCCAGCGCGATCGCAGTCGCCATCACTTCGTCTTCTGTCCAATCGTTGGCATCTCGAACCTCGCGCAGCTCTCCACGAGCCATCACACCGATCCGATCACATACAGCCAGTAACTCGGGCAAGTAGGAACTGACGAATACGATCGTCTTTCCCTCGGCAGCCAGCGCTCCCATCATCCGATAGATTTCGGCTTTCGTGCCAACATCGATCCCCTTGGTGGGTTCATCCATCATCAGAACGTCTGCTTGCTGATGGAGGATGCGGGCAATGGCGACCTTCTGTTGATTGCCGCCTGACAATTCCGAGACAGCCTGTGTGCCGCTATGGGCTTTGACTTCCACTCGTTTCATCAAAGTCGTGGCGGCTTCATCTCGGCGACGCAGGTTGATGATCCCGCACGAGGTATAGGACGCCAAAGCTCCCAAGGTTGTGTTTTCAATGATGGAAAGATCTTGGGCCAAGCCTTCCCCCTTGCGATCTTCTGAAAGCATTCCGAACCCGGCGTTCATCCGATTTCGCACCGAGTGTGCGACTCGGTTGCCAGCGATGCTGACTTCGCCTGCGGTCAGGTGATCCAAAGCAAAAATGCTCCGTAGCAGTTCCGTGCGACCTGCACCAACCAATCCAGCAACGCCAAAAATCTCGCCACGTCGCAGAGACAGTGATACATCGCGTGGATAAGGATTGCCTTGTAGGCCGCTGACCTCGACCAGTGGCTCACCCGGAGTGTGGGGCACCGTGGGGAACAGATCATCGACATCGCGTCCCACCATCAACGAGACAATCTCGTCATCGGTCACCTTTGCGATGCGGCCTTCGCCAACATTGTTTCCATCACGCAGAACACTGTAAGAATCAGCGACCTCACGAACCTCTTCCAAAAAATGGCTGATGTAGACGATGCCTATTCCTGAATGTTTGAGCCGATTGATGATCTCGAACAGCCGCGCGACATCCTTCTGGGGCAACGAACTGGTCGGTTCGTCAAACAGAATGATTTTGGCGTTGCTGGCGAGCGCCCGCGAAATTTCAATCAGCTGTTGCGTCGCGACACTCTGCTCGCCAACGATCGCGCTGGGAAGGAGGTCATGCAGGCCAACCGACTCCAAGGCCTGGCGAACAATCGTTCGTTGGACCGACCGAAATAGCAGGCCTGCGCCGACGCCGGGATGCCCGAGCAGGATATTGTCTTCAACACTCAAGTCCGGCGCAAGATTCAGTTCCTGGTAGATCATCGCGACACCGCTGCGCCGCGCATCGCTTGGGCCCTTGGGACAAAACGAACTTCCATCGATCGACATCGAGCCTGAATCGCTGCGATGGGCACCGGACAGCACTTTCAGCAGCGTGCTCTTGCCGGCGCCGTTCTCGCCAATCAAGGCCAGGACTTCACCCGCCTGAACCGACAGACTCACATCCCGTAACGCCTGCGTGGGTCCGAATCGTTTGCTGATTCCGCTGACTTCCAACAACTGAGTCATTTGATCTATTCAATGATCTCAGGTTTTAGCAATGAATTGATCTTTGGCGACTTCATGTTCTCAAGCGTCGCCACGTTTTCACCGGTCGAGGTGAACGGTTCCGCTTTCTCGCCGTTGATCGCACCGACCAACGTCATGACCGAGAGGTATCCCATTTGGACGGGGTCCTGAAGCACGATGCCGCTGCACGAGCCGTCGCGCAAAGCTTCGATCAAAGCGTCACTAGGGTCGAATGCGATCAGTTTGACTTTGCCGTTCAAGCCAGCGTTCTGCAGCGACTCGAGTGTTCCGTTGGCATTCGGCTCGCAGACAGCGAAAATTCCTGCCAAGTCCTCGCCATGAATCTGCAGCAGTTGGTCCACTTTCTCTTTGGCAGCAGTGGTGTTGTCGCCGCCACGTTGGTCCGAGGAAACGACCGTGATGTCGGGAAAGTCTTTCAAGCCATTCAGGAAGCCTTCCTCCCGCTGCTCGGTGCTTTCGCTGCCAGCAAGGTAGCGCAGCAGAATGACGTTGCCTTTGCCGCCGATCGCTTCCGCCATCTGTTTGGCAGCCATCTGGCCGCCTTTGTAATTGTCTGTTGCAACATAACTGACGATTTCTGGCCCCTCGTCTAAACCGCTGTCAAAAATCACGACCGGAATGCCTTCGCTGACGGATTCCTCAACTGCGTCTACAAGGCCACCTTTTTGATTGGGCGCCAGCACGATGCCATCGACGTGCATTGTGATCATGTTCTTGACGACTTCAATTTGACTGCCGGTATCACTTTCGACGACCGGTCCACGCCAAATGATTTCCACGTTGCCGAGTTCATCGGCCGCTTTCTGCGCTCCATAGTGAACCGACTTCCAAAACTCGTGACTGGTGCCCTTGGGGATGACCGCGATTCGCAAAGCCTTCGAGTCCGAGTTGCAGCCAGCCAAGATCGCGATGCCAAGCAATCCCGCCCACAGCCAAGTTTTCATGATTCTCTTCACGACTCGATCTCCGATGTACAAACTTCTGCCGAACCCAATGCGTCGACGCCAAGATCCGCAGTCTATCCTGTCGAACCCATCGAAGGGAGATATGGGCGGATTTTCAGCCGCATCGCGTTCGAGTTTTCTACCGATCGAGGCCTACTGTTCGGGCGACCAGCGTTGTTTGCCAAGCGAAAGCCCATAGATCGCCGGGTAGCAAAAGCAAAACAAGACCGCGCCGATCGCAACGGGAAGTGGATTGGCAACTCCCTCGACATTGGATTGCATTCCAAAGAACACCATCACGCTAACACTTCCAATCGCAACGATCGCGGCATGGGCTTGAAACCGAGTCAAACAGGCTGCGATCAGAAATAGCATCGCCGCCAACGGAGCGTAGACTGGCATGAAAAACGTGTGACGCCCAATTGCAATGAAGAATGCGATGGCCGCAGTCGCCAGCATCATCTCCAGGATTCCAAACCGAAACATCCGACGATCGAATTCGGATGTCGCCTGAACGCGCGGTTCCCAGAAGGGCAATCTCAATGCCCCGCGATCGAATGCAGACCGAAACAACGGCAAGTCGCTCTGTATCCGTACATTCATTCGCTTCATGATCAAAGCCAGGATGATCGCCGGAAGAATCAGCGGGATCGCACAGGCAACGAAGACGATGCCCCAAGTGTGCAAATGCCGATCTCCTTCCACGCTAAAACAGAAAATGAACGACAGGAACGCGGGAAGAATCAACGCGGCCAGTACCGCTAAGCCAGCCGGATTGCCTTCACGCCTGTCTATCCCGATGAAGCTCGTACAAATCAACAGCACCAAGCCAAGGCCAACAAGGGTGTCAGTGAACACGCGAAAGGGATGGCGGCTCGATGCACCATGCATGGAAAGCAGCAACACCCAAAGGGCCGCCGCCACACTTAACGCCGCGATCAGCTCCTTGATTGCCGGGAGTGACAAACCAAGCGATGCGGACGCGAGTTGCTCTGACGTCTTCCGGTTCTTTAGCACCAACGAGAATGAGCCTCGAGGGAAGTGCTCTCGACCCTGCGCAAGCGTCGACGAATTCGTCGACGACAAAAAGACGGGCCCTGCCTTCGCCTCCTGAATTTCGTGGATCAGCCATCCGGCCTCCACCGGCGCGGCCTCCACCGGCGCGGAGGGGAATAGCGGAAGTAACTGAGCCTTGGTGTTGCGACTGCCATCGAAGGGCAACTCGATCACATCGCTCCAGTCAGTGACGCAGCGGAGTTGATCCCCTCGAGACTGCAATTCCACGACGTGCTCATTCAACGAGTTCGTTGAGTGGGTCTTCCCGTCATTCGAGTCAACAACGACGATGCGTGTCCTTCCAGGTCGCTGGCGGATTCCAACAACAAAGCGACCGGCATCCGTGAAAAACACTTGCGCCGAGAGCCAATCAAACGAGTCAGGAGATCGCCAGGTCCAGCTCTCTCCTGTTCCGGTTTTGTAACAGGTCAACAGCGTTTTGTCGGGAATCACGAGCAGCGAACCGTCCCGACTGGCAATCATGCGAGTGGAGAATGGGGCTTCGTTGACAATCACTTCATGTGATGCCAGGTTTTTCGACCACCGCCAAATCTCTCGTCTCTGGGGTCGCTTGGTCGTGACCAAGGTAAACACGTCACCGCTTTCGGCGATCACGACGCTCTTCAATGTCAATGCTCGCCACTGCAGGCACCACTGTGCAACGCAGATCAACAGGCAGCCGGTGATGCCCAAGCCCCACGATTTGTAGCTCATTGCTGCCTCTTTGTCCCCGATTTTTGTTCCCCACACAACGACTGCTCGAAATAACTATCGGTGGGCAGAAGCCGTGCAAGAAAGTGAGTATAACAGGCCCTTTGTTGATTGAGTCTCCCACCACGCTGTCCATCATTGAACGGTTGCTATGAAGTTTCGCGTCCACGCATTTGCCACGTTTTTGGTTCTGTTGACGAGCTCTGCTCTGGGACAAGATCAGTCGGTTTCGAATCTGACGTTGGGGCCCTACCTCTACGAGACCAAGCCCGACGACCCGGTGTTCACTAAGTTCTACCCGCGGAAAACGCCGCCGGTTGGTCCGATGTTGCTACGCAAAGGAGACCGCTTGGCAATCATTGGGGACTCGATCACTGAACAGAAGAAGTACTCCCGAATCATCGAGACGTATCTGACTGTTTGTTGGCCAGAGTTGGAGATCACGGCGCGACAGTACGGTTGGAGCGGAGAGAAAACGGACGGGTTCTTGCGCCGCATGGATCGAGACTGTTTGCCTTTTGATCCCACGGTCGCAACGCTGTGCTACGGAATGAACGACAGTCGCTATCGTCCCTTCGATGTGAACAACGGAAATTGGTATCGCGATCACTACACCGGTGTGGTCCGCAAGCTGAAGGCCGCTGGCGCACGCGTGGTCGTTGGGTCGCCAGGGTGTGCAGGTAAAATCGCAAGCTGGGTCAAATCGAAAAGCGGGACCTTGGATGAACACAATCTGCATCTGTGTGCACTGCGTGACATTGCGCTCGGCGTCGCCGAAAGCGAGAACGTTCGGTTCGCTGACATCTTTTGGCCGATGTACCAAGCGAATTTCTCGGCTCCCAAAAAGTACGCGTCTTCGCGCGACGAGCCCTACTTGGTCGCTGGAACTGATGGCATTCATCCAGGCTGGGCTGGTCACGTGATGATGGCCTACGCCTTTCTGAACGCGATGGGAATCGATGGCAAGATCGGTGAGTTCGTGATTGATCTGGAAAGTGGGAATGCCACCGCGTCCGATGGCCATCAAGTCGATTCAACCTCCGATGGTGTCGTCCGTATCACCAGCAGTCGGTATCCGTTCTGTGCCAAGGGGCCGATCGACGATGACGACTCAATCCGCTCGGGGATGACGTTGGTTCCTTTCCACGAGCAATTGAATCGATTCGTATTGAAGGTCAAAGGAGCCAAGTCAAAACGTGTGAAGGTCAAATGGGGAGGCGTTTCGAAAGAGTTCGACGCGGCAACGTTGGCAGATGGAATTCATTTGGCTGCAGAGTTCCCAACCAATCCGTTCACCGAATCGTTTACCCGTGTTGACGAGGCTGTGGCCAAAAAACAGGAATTTGAAACGCATCAAATCAAACGAGTCTTTCACGGCAAGGAGGGCAGGAAAGACTTCGAAGCAGCGGTGAAAAAGACGGAGGCCCAACGTCAACCTCTGGCCTATGCAATTGCCTCTGCCATGCAACCGGTGTCTCACCAGTTTACGATTACCTTGGTCGAATAGCTTCCGGCCAATGGAACTTTCAACCCGTCCGATTTATCACCTTGATTGTGACTCATGAAACGAACTCAATATCTCGCTTTTGCACTGCTGTTCTTTTTCGCGAACAACCTCCTGCACGCCGAACGGCCCAACGTGATCGTGATCATGAGCGATGATCAGGGGGGCGGCGACTATGGATTCATGGGCAACGAGGTGATTCGCACGCCGGAGCTTGATGCGATGCACAAGCGTAGTGGCCTGCTAAGCAAGTTCTATGTCAGTCCGGTTTGTGCACCAACGCGTGCTTGCTTGATGACGGGGCGATACAACTACCGAACTCGCTGCATCGATACCTATGTCGGTCGCTCGATGATGGACACCGAAGAAATCACGATCGCCGAATTGCTGCGTGATGCTGGATATCGAACTGGTATCTACGGCAAGTGGCACATGGGGGACAACTATCCTCTGCGAGCGATGGACCAAGGGTTTCAAGACAGTTTGATCCACCGCGGAGGCGGAATCGGCCAGCCCTCCGATCCGATCGGTGCCGAGGGAAAGTACACCGATCCCACCTTGATCAAGAATGGCGAAGAAGTCGCGATGAAAGGCTACTGCACGGATATCTATTTCGGTGCAGCCATGGATTTCATCGACAAGAGCGCCGCTGCGAAAGAAAACTTTTTCACCTACATCGCCACCAACGCACCGCATGGTCCGTTTCATGATGTGCCGCCCGAATTGTTGGAGGAATATCGCAAAGTCGACTTTTCGCCAATCCTGCTTCGCAAATTGGCCCCCCAACGCATGGAAGCAGAAATTGACAAACTGGCCCGCATCGCAGCGATGATCACGAACATCGACCAGAACGTGGGACGACTGTTCAAGAAGCTTGACTCGCTCAAATTAGGCGAGAATACGATCGTGATTTACCTGAACGACAACGGTCCCAACACGGCACGGTACGTTGGCGACATGCGCGGCAACAAGACGCACGTGGATGATGGAGGCATTCGTTCGCCGTTGCTGTTTCACTGGCCAGCCAAGGTGGAAGCGGGCAAAACGTCCGAATCATTGTGTGCCCATATCGATGTGCTCCCCACCATTCTTGATGCGTGTGACATCGAAGCCCCCAAGGCCCACAGGATCGACGGCCGAAGTTTCTTGCCATTACTGACAGAGGCCAACGCGGATTGGCCTGTTCGCCAAGTCGTGCTGCAAACGCATCGTGGAAATGAGCCACAGCTTTATCACCACTTCGCGATTCATGAAGGGCCCTGGAAGTTGGTTCACCCCAGCGGGTTTGGCAAGGAATCTTTTTCCGGCGAGCCGAAACTCGAGTTGTACAACCTGTCCAACGATCCACGACAGAAAACGGACCTCGCCAGCAAGCGTCCCAAAATTGCACAACGATTGAAGGCCGCTTACGAGGCGTGGTTCAAGGATGTCTCATCCACTCGCCCTGATAATTACGCGCCACCGAGGATCGTGATTGGCACCGAACACGAACCAATCAGTGCTCTGACGCGACAAGATTGGCGACACATTCAAGGCAAGCCTTGGGCGAAAGGATCGAACGGTTTCTGGTTGCTGGAGGCACCCACGGCAGGCGAGTACGAGATCGAGCTGATCTTTGCATCGCAAGAAAACCCAGCTGGCAAGGCAACGGTTTCCGTCGGAGGAGTCACGAAGACTCTGGACGTTGCTGCCAACGCGCGGCGTGGACATTCCACTTCGATCAGTCTGCCGTCAGGCAAGATGAAGCTAGCCGTTGACGTGGTGTTCGACGGCGTGACGCAGGGCCCCCATCAGGTGATCCTCAGCCGCAAGTGATGCTCACAGAGGCGCTGGAACATCGCGGCGCGTGAAGATACGCGCTGCTGCAACGTAAAAGAGGCAACCGAAGCCCAGCAGGATCAGTGGATAGACCAAGGGCGGAAGCGTCCCATCGGGAACCGGTGTGGTCAAACTCCATGGCGCCGTCAGCCCGCCGTCGGTCACCAACGAAGTCATCTTCTGTGGCTTGTAGCAACTGAAAAACGTCAGCGACAAAAGCCAATCCAGCTTCTCGGTCGCTTTGCCAAGGCCGAACATAACCAACTGCATCACATAGATCCCAACAACAATCCCGACCGTTCGCCAGCGATAGCGGTCGATCGTGCTGAACATGGAGGACAGTCCCAACAGGAACATTCCAAAGGCGAACAGGTGGAACGTCGAGGCAGCGAAGGTTCGCACATCGACACGTTCGTTCAGCGGAACCTCAATCTTCTTGGGTTCGTTCACCGACAAAGGCAATTCCAAATTAATGATCGGCACGCGGAAGGTCGGCGGCGCGACGGACTCGTTCACGGTCGTCATCTCCACACCGACGCCAATTCCTGCCCAAACCAGTAGACACAGCAGTCCGAGGCCGGCGATCGAAACGGCCGCGTGCGACCACAGCAATGTGGTGCGACGAATCGGCTGAGCCAGCACCATCTCCAGGGTGCCTCGTCCCAGTTCGCCGCTAACAACATCGCTGCCTCTGGAGATGCACCAGATCACGATGCAAAGAATCACAATCGGTTCATCGAAAGTCATACCCACGCGGCCGGGATACGTGAACAGCGAATCGAATTCGATTGGCGCGAACTTCTCGAACTCGCGAAACTGCTCCAAGATGGTTTGGAATTGGCCCATGTCCAGCAAGCTGACCACCCAAACGCGGACCCAGGCGAACGAGAACAATGCCAGTCCGCAGGAAACGAACAGCAGCATCGATTGGCCGATGTACTTGCGTATCAAGATTCGATTCATTGAGTCGCTCCAGAGTCATCCAGTTCGCCGGAGTGGACGGCATCGTAAATGGCTCGCAGTCCCAGTGGCTCAATGCGAATCTGCTGGAGGTTCAATGATTGAATCCAGGGCAGCAGTGGTGCTAAATCGCCTGCGGTATCGATTTGAAGTTGATCTTCCGCGTCGCTGGCTGATCGCTGGTTCGAAACCATACGGACGCTGACTTGCTCGGAACGATCAGCAGGGATCTCAATTTTGGTCGGAGTTCCAAGAGCGGTGATTCGATGCCGCTGAAACAGATCGCTCATGGCCAGTTCGTGGACCAATTTCCCATGCCGCAAAAAGGCGACGTTGTTGCACGTCTCTTCGATTTCGCTCAAGACATGTGAAGAAAGGATCACCGTTCGGTTGGCGTCTCTGGCTTCGGTAACCAATCGCAGGACGGCCGCACGAATTGTTGGATCGAGGTTGGCAGTTGGCTCATCCAGGATCAGGACTGGCGACTGGCAACCCAGCACAACCGACAATGCCAGTTTTTGTCTCATTCCGGTCGACATGAACGCGACCCGACGTTTGAGATCCAGTTCCAGTTGATCGGCAATCTGAAGACTTTGCGATAAGTCGCCACCAGGATGCATGTCTGCGAAAAATCGCAGAACGCTGTCGCCACGCATGTGTCTTGGCAGCCGTGCGTCGCCGGGAAGATAGGCGACTCGTTCACGGAGCTGGACTCCATGTGAAACGGGATCGAATCCGTCGACCTCGCAATGTCCGCTGGAGGGTTGCAGGAAGCCGAGCAAGAGTCGAATCAAGGTGGATTTGCCTGCTCCGTTGGGGCCAAGCAATCCAAAGATGTCCCCTTGGTGCACATTCAAGGTACAGGAGTCGAGCGCTGTGAAGCTCCCGTATCGCTTTGTTAGCTGCCGGGTGCTTACGATACTCCGATGGCCGGGCGATTGGACAGGTTCGCTTTGATTCAAAGTCGTACCAAGGATGCAGTGGTTCAGCGCTGATGTGGGTTGGAGCCCAAGTCGGTTAAGAGATAACATTGTGCTGCCCGGTCAAACACCCCCCACGTTGCTCCCCGAAATCAGAATCAATATGCCGTCCGCCGAAGAAATTGACGTGTCCAGCCTCGCTCCCAGCAACCAATTGCCCACGGGATTTCGTTTCGCCGGTGTTGCGTGCGGAATCAAACCCAGCGGAAAGCCGGACCTGTCTCTGATCGTGGCGGATTTGCCGGTTGTGGCGGCGGGAGTCTACACGCAGAATCAAGTGGTGGCCGCTCCCGTCGTGCTTTGCCGAACACGAACGCCCTCGAGCTCCATTCGTGCTGTCGTCACGAACAGTGGAAACGCGAACGCCTGCACTGGTGATGTCGGCATGAACGACGCACTGCAAATGTGTGCCTCGGTTGCCAGCAAGGTCGGCTGTGATCCGCAAGACGTTTTGGTCATGAGCACCGGAATGATCGGTCAAACCATGCCAATGACGAACGTCCAAAGCGGCATCGAAAGTGCTTTTGCGAAGCTCGATGGCAATTCTCAGGCGTTTGAAGCATCGGCCGACGCGATCCTGACGACTGACAAGGATCGCAAAGTCGCAAATTATCAGGTCAACATTGGTGGGCAAACTTTTCAGATTGCTGCGATGGCAAAAGGAGCGGGGATGATCGCCCCAAACATGGCAACGATGCTGGCAGTGATCCTGACCGACGCTCCGCTGAGCGGTGAGTCAGCAGTGGCGGTGTTGACCGAAGCGGCGCAGAAAAGCTTCAACTGTGTCAGCGTCGATGGCCACACCAGCACCAATGACACCTGTCTCCTGCTTTCCAGCGGGCAAGGCGATCCGATTGCCGGTGAGCAACTGCGGCAGTTTCAGGCGGCAGTCAATCACGTCTCGATCGAGTTGGCGAAAAAGTTGGTCGCCGATGGCGAAGGGGCGTCGCACGTGATGGCGGTCGAGATCATGGGAGCGGCAAACGATGACGACGCGTTGCTGATCGCAAAAACAGTCGCAGCGAGCCCGCTTGTCAAAACCGCGATCACAGGTGGCGATCCAAACTGGGGGCGGATCGTATCGGCAGCCGGCTATGCCGAAGCAACGATCCAACCCGAGCAAACGAGTCTCAAGATCTGTGGCGAAGAAATCTACGAGAACGGTTCGCCAAAAACGTTCGACGCAGCAGTCCTGAGCAGGCAGATGAAGTCTCAGGCCGAAGTGAACATCGAGTTGAAAGTCGGAACGGGACCCGGGAAGGCAAAGTTCTGGTCCAGCGATCTGACGACCGAATACGTGCGATTCAATTCCGAGTACACGACTTAGGCATCAAAGTCATTTTCGGGTTCCGCGGGAGCAACTTCTCGCGTTTCCCCGTTTTGGTCGCACGTGTAGAATTCGCAACTCGTGTCTATTCCGAGCCGACTGGTATTTCTTGCATGCGTCACCCGCGTCTCTTCATCATTCTGTGTCTGATCGCCACCACCTCATCCGCGTTTGCAGCAGGCGGATCTCTAACGGTTTCAGCCAGGGAAGAATCCGACGAGGAACCGACGATCACGCGAATGCAGATCGTTCGGGCCGACGCTCCCAAAAAACGGATACCGATTCGCAAGACCGTCTCGGCTGGAATCGGTGTGGTGCTGGATCGTGAGTGTGTGCTTTCGCTGCCGGATGCGGCCTATCAGTTTCGGATGATTCGTGGGCCCGAGTATCGGATTATCACGGGCACGTTCTCGCTGGAGCGAACGAGTTTGGACGATCATTCCGTTGCGCTGCCCCGGATGGTACACATGCTGGAGAAAGGCTGGACGAGCGGAGATTGCTGTGTCCCCGCTTCACCGATGAGCCTGCCGTTGCGAATGGCGTCCGAGGATCTGCATTTGGCCGCGGTCATGGGGCATGTCGATGCGAAGCCGATTCCTAGCCGCGATCGAGACGATCCAATTGCGAACGATCCGGCGTGGATTCGCGAGGATGTGCAGACCGATCGCGGTTTGATCTTTTTTGGTGCCGGCGAACCCACCGACGAGGACGCGCGGTTGCCTGTCCAAAAGTTGTTGGACGTGGCAAAGATCGAGGATGCCAAGATTGCCGTCGAGAACCCGTTCGCCTGGCAGCTTCCCGTTTGGTTGGCGAGTCAAAAAATCGACGGGTACTTTGTGCTCGGTGATTGGCTGCGTTTGGACCGCAAAATCATCCGTGTCAAAAACGGGCGCCCCGTTGATGGCCCGAGCGTTTCCGAAGAGCTGGCGCTGGGACGTTTTGCGGAACGAATCTATTGGAATCTGTTGGACGCCGGGCTGCGAATTCCGTTGTTAGCGGGAACCGGCGACGAGGCTGCCAATACTCCGGTGGGCTACAACCGGTTGTATGTCGCCAATCAGTTGGACGACTATGAACAAGATGGCAAGCTGGAAGCTCATCGAGTTGTGACACCCGAGCAGTGGTGGCACGCAGCGTGGCAGGGGCAGAGCATCGCCACCAACGGCCCGTTGCTGCGCCCAAAGCTAGGCGGGCAGATTCCCGGTCACGTGTTCGAGGCAAGAACTGGTGAAGTGCTGCAGTTGCAGCCTGAGCTGACGCTGTCCACACGCGATCCCGTCGACTACCTGGAAGTCATCCACAACGGCCGAGTTCACTACAGCGCCAGACTGGATGAGTTCGCCAAAGCAGGCGGAAAGATACCGCCACTGGCGGTCAAGGAAAGCGGCTGGGTCACGATCCGAGTGCAGACTCTATTCGAGGACCACTTTCGTGCCGCGATGAGCTCGCCTTGGTACATCGACTTCGACGGTCAACGACGAATCACGGCTCGCGGCGTCGGCTTCTTCCAAAAGTGGCTCACCGACTACGAGCAGCGGCTCAAGCGACTTCCTGCAGCGGAATTGAAGCCGCACGTGCCATTCGTTCGAGCGGCGCGTGAGTTCTGGGCAGCCCAAGCTGAGCAGGTCACGGTCGAGTAGCAGATCGTCCTCCGCTTCGACGTTTTGCTGCGTTCCACGGCTTGTCGCCTGTCGCGAGCGCGGCTGGTTTCGTCGCGACCGGTAAAGATCATCCGAAACTTGAGTGAAAGTTCACTGATCTTGTCCTGATCTGCCTGGAGTTGATACGGAGGTGCATTGCTTCCTCCCAACTCCTTCGTTGAAAAGGGTTTTCCATGCCTTATGGCGTCTACCTCTCTGCTGCAGGCGCAAATGCGCAGAGTAACCGACTTCAAACGTTGAGTCATAACCTGGCCAACGTGGACACTCCCGGTTTCAAACCTCAGGAATCGATTCTGCAAGCACGATTTGCCGAATTGATCGAAGAGGGCGAGGTTGGCAGCGGAATGGGCGGTATCGATGACTTGGGGGGCGGAGTAACGATCCAGCCATCTCAAACGAATTTTTCAGTGGGAGCGATGAAGACCACTGGCCGTGAAACTGATTTCGCGATCAACGACGAGTCCTCGTTCTTTGTGATGGAACGTGATGGAGAGCAGTTGCTGACGCGAGCAGGCGACTTTCTTTTCAACTCATCCGGTCAGTTAATCTCGCAGACGAACGACCTAGTGCTTGGCAGTGATGGGCAGCCCATTCAAATCGAGCCAGGCAAACCGTTTCAGGTGGGAGCAGAAGGACGCATCAGCCAGGGTGGTGAAACATGGGAACTGATGTTGGCTCAACCGAAAAGCATGGGTGATGTTTCACGCGTGGGGACGAACGCCTTCAAGCCATTGGCAGAGTTTGACCTTGTTCCTAAAGGCGAACGAAGAGTAGTAGCAGGAACGCTGGAACATTCAGCGGTCAGTCCAACATCGGCAATGATGGAACTGATCGAAACCTCGCGGGTGTATGAAGCCAACGTGCGAATGATTCAGCATCAAGATTCCGTAATGGGAACGCTGATTGGGCGAGTGCTGCAGTAGCACATCAATTCAAACCAGTCTTCGCGTTTTAGTGTTCACATTTTCTTGTAATCCATGAGAAACAAACATGAGTGTGCAAACTCTCTACACCGCCGCCACCGGAATGCAGGCGATGGAATCGAAACTGGACGTGATCGCCAACAACTTGGCGAACATTAACACGACCGGCTTCAAAAAAGATCGCGCCAACTTCGAGGATCTGCTTTACAGGACCGAAGTGCATCCCGGCGTGTTGGACGCCAGTCAATCGCCAACCGCAGTGGGGACCCAAGTTGGTCTCGGTGTTCGCGTGACCAGCACGCAAACCGACAACCGGCAGGGAACGATTCAGCCAACCGGTCGCGAATTGGACGTCGCCATTCAGGGCAAAGGCTACATCCGCGTTTTGGATCCCTCCAGCCAAGAAACGATGTTCACGCGTGCTGGCAACTTGGATGTCAATGCCAACGGTCAACTTGTGATCGGGTCGGCTCAAACCGGGCGGTTGCTCGATCCTCCAATCACCATCCCCAACGACGCGACGGCGATCGTTGTGACCCCCAGCGGCGAAGTGATGACGCGCCAACCAGGACAGACCGAACTGGCCAATCAAGGTCAGCTTCAACTCGCTCAGTTCATCAACCCCGACGGTCTGCTGAAAGTCGGCGAAAACATGTTGCTGGCGACCGATGCGTCGGGTCCTGAGCAATCTGGCAACCCCAACGAACAAGGGCTCGGAAGCTTGCGTCAGGGCAACCTGGAAGCTTCCAACGTCGAGCCCGTCCAAGAGCTGATCGACCTGATCACGACTCAACGAGCCTTCGAGCTGAACAGTCAAGCCGTCCAAGCCGGTGACCAAATCATGCAAAATATCTCCAACCTGCGTCGATTCTAAGTTGAAACATACTGATCCGATGGAACGAACCAGACTCGCTTGCGTTCTCGCGACTTTTGCACTGCTCGTGCTCGGCCAGAGTGGCAGCAACACAAGCGTTGCGCAGGATCGCTCGCATCTGAATCTGACGCGGCCAAATCCGGCCTCCACGTTGGGGTCTGATCTCGTACTCTCGACCATCGATGCGAAAACACGCTGGGCCTTCCGTGCTCTGTCCCCCGTAACGGTCAGTTCGCCGATCATTCGACTGGGCGATGTGTCCCAACCGCTTGATCCCAACATGGCGGGCTGGGCGCGATTCAAGCGATCCCCGATTGGCTTGGTTCCCTTGGACGGTCAGCCAATGACGATTCAGCGAGACCGATTAACGACCGCCCTTCGCGACGCCGAGGCAACGCCATTGGCAATCGATTGGATCGGGCCTGCAAAGATCCAAGTCATCTACAAAAAGTCTGACCCAGCGATTCAACAGGCGAGTGCAATCGGACAACAACAGAACGATTTGGTTCAGGCGTCCGCTACAGAAAGCACACTTCCCCTGCTGACAGAGCGAGAGTCCACTCGGATTCTGCACTGGATCGACTTGGCGATCGAGCGGCAACTGCCTTCAATTCATGAACACTTCGACATTCAATACGATCCCCGGCAACCGAGCCTCGCTGTCCTCCGCCCGATGGCGGGTGTGACCGAAGTTCGAGCGTTTGATGCGCCCACCGACGGACCGGCCCGTTTTCAAGTCACCGCTCGTAGTGTCGACGGCCCGATCACAACACAATTCGTGGCCGAACTAATCAAGCACCCCATGTTTTCCGTCCCACGCGCCAGTTTGCCGCGCGGACACCGTATCGCAGCAAGCGATCTGATCCAGAGACCATTTCCAGATAGTGAAGCGAACTCTGCGTTCATCACAGACGCGAGTCAAATCATTGGCAAAGAAGTTCGCAGCAACGTTCGTCGCGGTCAACCGATTCGGCCGTCCGACATTGGCTCGCCGATCTTGATCCACCGAGGCGATTTGGTTGAGATTCAAGTTCACGGCGGCGGGATCAAAGTCAGCACCAACGCAAAGGCAGTTGGTGAAGGCGCTGAATCCGATTTGATCGAAGTTGACACTCTCCGTCCGCGTAAACGATACGTCGCACGTGTGGTCCAACCCGGCGTTGTTGAAATTGTCACCCGTCCACCCAACGTCCGCTAGAGCTATGCCAAGAACAACTTTTGCGATCTGCTTTGCGCTGTTTGCGACGTGCATGAGCTCCACCGGGAATGCACAGAACAGTTCTCTGTTGCACGCACCGTCGCCAACCGGAAGGCCTCAGGTAGCCTTTGGGGGTGGCCCAATGAACGCGACGGCAAGAGACTCAACCAGCCTTCAGCCAGTTGCTGGGCCAGTCACGCAGGCGGGCGGCAACGATCGACCGCCAATCTACTTGAACAGTGCTAGCTGGACTCACGTGCCAGCACCCCCTCTGCGATCGTTCAACAAGAAAGACATCGTGACGATCCGCGTGGATGAAATCACCTCGTTGATGGCGGAGGGATCTGCCGAAAGTCGCAAACGAACGCTGTACGAAGCAGTGCTGTCGGATTGGATTCGAATTCAAGATTTTCGACTGCGTCCGGATCCTCAGGCGAACGGAGACCCAACCGTTGCCACTGAATCGAACGCAAATTACCGAGCAGAAGCGACCGTCGAGTCTCGCGAATCGATGACTTTCAATATCGCAGCCACCGTCGTTGATATTCGTCCAAACGGAACGATGCTGTTGGAAGCTCGCAAGACAATCCGCGTCAATGACAACCTCTGGGAACACTCTTTGACTGGCGTTTGCCGCGCCGAGGACATTGCGCCCGACAACGTGGTCCTGAGCAAGGACATGGTTGACTTAGAAATCAGAAAGCAAGATCGCGGACATCTTCGTGATGGCTATAAGCGAGGCTGGTTCCAACGTTGGTTTGATCGAATTCAGCCCTTCTAGAGTCACGTTCCATTTCTCGGCAGCGAAGACGCTTGCAGCTTTTTACCTGGATTAATCGAAATGAATACCACCAACCGGAGCGTCGTCTTTGGCCTCGCATTGACGCTGTTGTTCGTGACGGCTGGGGCGTCATCGCTGCAAGCAGCGGGGATGAAGCTCGGGGAGCTCTGCCGTTTGAAGGGGCAAGAAACGAACACGTTGCATGGTTTGGGATTGGTGGTTGGCTTGCGAGGGACCGGTGATTCGGGTGCAGCACCAACAGCTCGCGCCCTTGCGCAGATGATGCGTTCGATGGGAGGGGCCATGTCCCTCGACCGTGTCGGTCAACTGAATCTCGATGATGTTGCTGATGCAAAGAATGTTGCCTTGGTATTTGTGACGGCGACCGTTCCGGCTGCCGGTGCACAGCCTGGTGACAAGTTGAACGTGACGGTGAACGCCATCAGTGCGAAGAGTCTGGTCGGTGGAACCCTGATGCTGACCCCGCTACTGGGCCCCCAAGCAAACAATCCAACCGTTTACGGTTTAGCGCAGGGACAGCTAAACGTTTCTCTAGATGGTTCAGCGACCAGCGCGACGATCGAAGGCGGAGGCAAGATGGAAGCAACCGTCAATGCTTCGTTTCAGAAGGACGGGAAAATCACACTGGTGGTCGACAAGGATTTTGCCAGCTTCGACACTGCCTATCGAATTGAAGAAGAGATCAACAACCTGACCGAACAGACATTCACGGAGGCGGACTCGGGCTACGTGGGCAGGGCGAGGGCGAAAGCGATCTCGCAAATCCACGTGGAGGTCGCCATTCCTGAATCGTACTCCGAAAACGAGATTCAGTTCATCTCGTTTCTGCTCGGGATCACCATTCCGGTGCAGGATCACTCGACCAGAGTCGTGATCAACGAACGTGAAGGCGTTGTGTTGATTGGCAAAGAGGTCGAAATTGCACCCGTTCTGATCACCCATCGAAATCTCAGGATCGAAGCGGGTGGAACTGGTGGTTTTGCCACTCTGGACGACGAAAAGGATTTAGAAACCACAGCAAAGTTGAAGAGTCTAGCCGACGCCTTGAACGCGTTGGATGTTCCGACCGAGGACTTGATCTCCATCATCAAGACCCTCAAACGCAAGGGTGACTTGTATGGCGAAGTCATCTTTCAGTGATTCTTGATTCCCCCCCACCAACAATCAATTGAACCAGTTCGATGCTTGACCCTAGTCGCATGATATCGCCGCAAAGCTCTGTCTCCACTTCCGATCTGGTGCCGCAGTCGAAGCCGCCTGCCAATGCCCAGGAAGCGCTCACACGTGGTGACAAGACAACGGCGAAAGAAGCCTTCACGGACTTTGTTGGGCAGACACTGTTTGGCAGCATGCTGACATCGATGCGAAAAACGGTCGGCACGCCCGCGTACATGCATGGCGGACGAACTGAGGAAGTCTTTCAAAAGCAAATGGATCAACTGATGGTCGAAGACCTGACCGATGCTTCGGCCGATTCGATTGCTGAGCCGATGTTCGAACTGTTCAACTTGCAGCGGAGATAGTGATGCAACCTGATTCAAACGAACAAGAAAATCGCATTCCGACGCTATGTCTACCATGGACCTCGCGGGTATCAGCGTATTTGAATGATCTGGAAGAACTTGCCAATCAGATCAAAACGATCCTCGATCAAACTCACGTCGACACATCGAACATCAACGGCGAAGAAGTTCAACGTTCCAGTCATACGCTTCAGATGCAGCTTGCGGAACTAGAAACCATGGTCGCCCAACGACAGATGTTGCTTGGCGCAGAGGACGCGCCGACGGGCCCCAATCCCTCAATGAAATCTGCCACGCTTGGCGATGCACTGCGATTGCGAAGCGATCCGCTAGACCTTTCGCTAGCGAAACGCTGTGATGAAGTCGGGCAATTGATTGGCACCACGCATCAACGAGCACTTGCGTTGTTCGTTTGCCAATTTCATCTAGCCGACTTCACGAGTGAAATGGTGCGGATCTTGGTCGGTGCCGAGACGCCTCCCACCTACGCTCGAGACGCCAACTCTACTTCGGCTGGATCCGGCGGGCTGTTCAACAAGGCGGGCTAAGTCTGCACGATTGCCTGCGATCACGGCGGCTAGATCCGTCTAATCCGAAATCAGAGGAACGCTCAACCGACTTCGCTAAGAACGAGGTCCGTGGCTTCGGCCCGTTGTATCTCTGGCAGGGAAGTCGCGAGCAAGTCCGCCAGTTGTTCGCGAGAGATCGGTTCCGTTGGAGTGCCTGTACGCGCAAAGGTCGCGATTGATTTCCCCGTCTCATACCAGTTGCCTTGCAATACCTTCGCAAAACGCAGCCACCGACGGCTCGGTGCCCAAACCGTCGGGCAGGGAAGACGCCCAAGTGTCACCCAGATTGTCTACAATAGGGCGTATTCGGTTGAACGGGCGTTTCCAGTGTCATTAGCAGTTTGACAATGGAGTCGCTGCTCGTGCGGCGACTGGCAGTGACAAGACGCGGGTCGCCTGTGGTAACGGATCGAATACTGACAACCTTCCGATTGAACCGACTTCCAAAGTGAATCTGATGGCCAAACGCAAATCCGTCGGCTCTCGACCGTCTTGGACAGGCAAGTACGCGGGCTGCAAATTTTTGTTTGCTGGAAAACAGTCTTTTCTTTACAAGTCCACGGCGATTGCGCTGTTGAAATTGTATGGAGCGAAGGTCTGCGAGAAGCTTGATCAATCGATCGACTATCTGGTCACAGGACAGAGTGGAAAAGCAGCGGCGAAGTTGGAGCAACAAGCGGTCAAGCTGAACGGAAGTTCGACTGCGTCGATCCAGATCGTGGACGAAGCCGAGTTCCATCGATTGTTACGTCCGACGCCTCAGGAAGCCGTCGAAATGCTGAAGACCGCGCGAGGCCGGAAAGCATGGGAGGAACTCCGACGCCATTTGGAAGAATTTCAAGTCGACCTTTCCGGGAAAAGGTTTCGAGGCGTTGATTTTTCCGACACCTGGTTGCGCGGCTGTGATTTGGACGGAACCGATTTTCGCAAAGCAAACTTGAAAGGCATCGTGCTGCCCGCGATGTGCGACGCAAAGTTTGATGGAGCTAACCTGCAAGAATGCTCACCCGCGGGTTGGACCGACTGCAGTTTCAAGAAAGCTGACCTGAGTGACGGCAGCTTCTACTATTACCGGGGCTACTTTGAGGGCAATGACTTCACTGATGCAACGATGCTGCGGATGGGGTCTGACGGCACCCAACTCTCTCATTCGATCTTCAAGAACGCAAATTTGTCGGAAGCTGTCTTGCCGCGAATAGAAGCTGTGAATTGTGACTTTACCGGCGCAAAGATGATGGACGCCAATTTTCGAGAGTCGGATTTCTCGAAGTCAAAGTTCTGTCGAGCAGATTTGAGTGGAAGTGCTTTCTCCGAGTCAAATTTCAAAGGTGCCGATTTGCGGAAGGCTGTTCTTCGTCACGCTGATTTGGAGTCGTGCGATTTGACTGGCGCAAAACTAGACGGTGCGGATTTCACTGGTGCGATGTTGCTGGGGGCGAAGATCCCAAAGACAGCAGAGAAAAAGGCCAAGGGACTCATCGATCGTCCTCTGCTAAAAAAGGCGGGGCCAGCGATCAAGAAGCTGCTGCAAGTTGCTTCGTCAGCTGCTTCGTTGCGGACTTCGGCAACACTGAAAACGGAATCGGGCAGCGTGCAAATGACGTTTGAAGTTCAGGCAAAGTTTTATGGCGAATTCGAGTCTCTGCTAACTCTTGATGGAAAGACGAAGCCTCGACGATTTCATGTTCCCAGCGGCTATGGAAACCGGACTCCATTGGAGCCCATCTGGATGACTTCGGTCAGCCGGTTTTGTG
>JBGCGI010000221.1:0-7706 GCA_045110715.1 Rubripirellula sp. | reverse complement strand
TGTAGATCGCGGCGGCTTCAGGCAGTTGTTTTTTTAAATACTCGGCGTCTTGGGCAATCAGTTCGACAGGCTTCTCACCGCCCGTGACCTGAGCCAGAATCTTGCCCCCCCGCAGTTCTTGGATGGTTGTCTCGAGTGGCCCTTCCTTCACGCTGATCGTTCTCAGTCCGTTGATATTGGACGTCGACACACTTCGATTCACATTTCCGCCGCCAGCAAACGGGTTGCCTGGTTTGTCCCAACCCTCAAACGGTTTGATCCCATCAACTTCCTTCGTGTTGAGCGCAATCTTTGCCCTGTCAGCGGTCGAAGGCTGATCACTTTCGCTGAGCATCTGCAAGGTTATCCTGGCAGCTTCCCGCGTCTTTTCGTCTTTGGAGTGCGACAACTTACCGAGCACGTCAATCGACTTCTCGATCGTCGCGCGATCCCCCGCCAAGGCCGCCTTGGCCAGTGCCGGGATGGCTTTTTTGCCGGCACTGACGAGCTGTTTTTCGGCCTTGATTCGTTCCGTAAGTCGCCGATGAGCCAGTTGTTCAACCCACTTGTCGATCTGTTTTAACTGCCCCGCTTCTGCCTGCATGTCATCTGCGCGAATAGTGCCACCAAGACTCATTGTGAACACCGTCGCGAAGAGGAGTGTGAGTGCTGCAAGTTTCATTGTGGTTCCTTTTCTGAATTCCGATTTGGTTTCGATTGCTGATTTGTCCGTTAATGGTGACATTTATTCTTCACGCTGATAGATCGGCAGTTGACGCGCCGAGACGGTTAACGTGAGAACCGCTAGCGAAGTGGGATACGTTGTGTTGTAGGCGAGAATCTGGTCGGGATATTTCCAACTGCCGTCGGGGTTCTGATCCGAAAGCAGACTGTCGTACATGATGGGAGCGAACTGGTACCAATATTTTCCACCGAGTTGAAACATTGCCTGTCCACAGTAGTACCACGCGTAGTAGCGGAATCGCACGGAACCTCCATCGGGGCCGGTCATTTTAGGTGGCCGCCCTAGAATGAAGTCGCCCGCGACCAACAGGTCTTCGTTACCATGTTCGCCACATAGTTCTAGGCACAGTACGGCAATACCTGTCATGGATGCCGTCCCCGGACCTCCGCCAGGCATGTAGGAAAAGCCTCCTTGGGGAGTATGGCAGTTGAGGATGTAGGAAACCGCGATTTCAATGTGTTCATCAGGAATGGCTGCGCCGTTGAGTTTCGCGGCTCGGAGCGCCATGATCGACCAGCCCGTTAGGGAGAGGTCGCTGTCGGTGGTGCCCGGCGTATATCGCCAGCCTCCAGTATTGGCTTCTGATTTGGGAACCTTTTGCGCCTGCAAAAGGACCAACAGGGCCCGCGATAATGCGTTGTCGACTTTCTGCTGACGTACTGGATCGACCATGCCCGAGACTTCGCCCAGCAGCAGTGTGGAGATACTGTGCTCGTACATCAATCCGGTCGTCCGACCTCGGAAATTGCGGCTGACAAGTAATCCATTTTCAATCTGTTGAGTGAGAACGTAATCGATTCCTCGGTTGATCACTTCACCGTATCGACCACGACCAGGAAGATGTCCCTTAGCCAGAAACGCCATCACTGCAAGAGATGTGATTCCAGTATTTCCTACGCTCGCTGGTTCTTCGAATGATCCGGTCAGCTCGGGACGCCCCATCGCTGCTGCGGTGTCGCGGCTGATCTGCTTCCCCGCGAGGTACTCCAATCCTCGATCAACGGCCGCGTCCAAACGAGGTTGGTAAAGAACGCGAAGCGCGTCAGCGTCTTGCGCGCTTGCGATGTGGCACATGAACGACAACGCAATAGCAAACATCCAAGAGTATGGTTGCGACATCATTCTTGCTTCTCCGCTGTGTCCTGGCGTGATTTCAAACGAGACAGTTGCTCAAAGTAGTCTCTGACAACGCTTCGGAATTCTTCTGGAACCTTGCTGTCTTGATCATCAAGCAAATTGTTTTTCAGCTTGCGGCGAGTCTGTGTCCAGTTTGACGTTGAACGACCGCGTAGTTGAGTCGGAGCAACCTCGCTTTGATCTGCTCCGGCGTTTCCATTGACCCCTTGAGGGTTTGGTGGGCTGCCCGGTTGCGGGCCGCCGGCCTGTTGCCCTGAGTCCGATGAGTTGTTTGACTTCGATTGCCCATCTTGCTGCTTCGAATTCTTCCGACCTGGGCGTCCTGCTCGTTGAGCAGCCCTATCGGCAAGTTGATTGAGTTCTTGAGCGAGCTCCTGAGTTTGTATGGGTGATGGATTTCGGGCTGTTTGATGGGCCTTGTCGGCTGTTTCAGCAAGCTGCTGAGAATCGAGCTGCTGTTGTTTCGTGGATGGACTACCAGACTCGCCGGACTTTTCTCTCGGTTTTGAGTCTCCAGGTTTTGATGAAACGCCTCCGCGTTTGGGTGAACTGCCGCTCGAGCCAGTTGATCCACCCGGCTTGTTGCATCTCGAACATTTCTTGCAGGACTTGCAGACTTCGTCCAGCGACTGCGTGGCCTCTTCCAAGGACTTCGCAGCTTGCCTTTTTTGCTCTGCGGCCTGCTTCGGATCGCCAGTCTGCTTAGCAGCAGCTGTTTGTTTTGGATCAGTCGCCTGCTCTGGATCGGCAGCTCGCTTCGGATTGCCAGCCTGTTTCTGTTGTTGCTGGACTAGTTCTTCAGCCGCCTTGGTTTCTTGCATGGCTTGTTCAATTTTCTTGCGAGCTTCGCGAACTGCCTTTTGATTCTCAGGATCCTCGGTCGGCAGTTGTAGCAGCTCGTCCGCCTTGTCTCGAAGTCGTTCGGTCCGGTTTGCAATCTGTTCCTGTAACTTCGCAACCGCTTCTTCAGGGTGATCTTCGCGAACGGCCTCGATGGCGTCGCGGACCCGCTCTTGCTGCTTTGCAAGTCGTTCCAGATCACTTTTCTTCTGCTTCGCATTGTCCTCATTCGCGTTAGCCTTCGTCGCGACCTTCTCTGGCACGGAGTTGGCTTCTTCCTGCAGAAGTTCGCCAGCCCGCCGTGCATCGACTTCGGCTTGCTTCAGTTCTTTCTGCCTGAGTTTGCCAGGAACGGCTTCCATCTGTTTGCGTGCCTCAGCAAGTGCAGCAGGATTCTCCTTTTGTTCCGCATTGACCGTTTCGTTTGGCTTCTCTTGATCCTGTTTCCACGGATCAGCGGCTGGTAGTTGAATGTTCCGCTGCTGCGTTTCCAGCATTCTGGTTTCGCCAGCAATCTGTTCCTGTTCTCGAGCAATCATTTCCAGCAACTTGTCGTCTCGTTCCTCCTTGTTGTGAACCTGATCAATCTTCGCCAATGTTTTCTGCTGCTGCTGTAAATTCGCCGCCTCTTCCTTCAGTTTGGCTGCCTCGTCCGCCCGTTGTGCAAACTGCTCACTCTTGGCGTCAAGATCCTGCTCGACGACCTTCTGCAACTCATCGGCTACCTGCTGCTGTTGCTTCTGAACTTCGGGAGTGTTGGCCTTTCCCTCATTCTGATTTTGCGCCAGCCGTTCTTGTTGTCTGGCAAGCTCGCCCAACTGTGCCGCCCGCTCCAGTTGCTCGCTTCGGTCTTCAACGTCGGCACGTACCTGTTCGAGCTTGTCGATGGCGTCATTGAGCGACTTTTTTGTCGCTGCGATTGCTTCGTGTTGTTGAGCTGGTTCATCGAAGAGCGGTATCAGGCCCGACTGTTTTCTCGCTTCCGCGACGTCGTTTTTGGCCACCTCCTGAATTCGTTCGATCTCCGCTTGAAAGAGACGTTGTGGCGTGGGTTCGTCCTGCTCTGACAATCGCCTCAGCGTATGCTCTGCGTCCTTGATCTGGTCCTGCAGTTGTTTCGACTTTTCCTCCATCTCTTCTGACGTATCGAGGCGTTCCTCTCCATCACGCAATTTTGACTGAAGTCCATCAGCAAGTGCTGCTGCCTGTCGAAGATTTTGGACCGCCTCTGCCAAATCGGTCAGTAACGCATGCTCTTCGTTTCGCACCACCTGCTGGCCAACCGGGATTGAATCTTCCGCGATCTGTAAGTGAATCTTCCGAGATCCGACAGATTGACTTCCACCATACTCATCGGGGCGATTATCGGAGATCGACAGCCACACGGTTAATTGATCCCCAGCGATCAGTTCCAGTTCATCCAGCTCGATGGATAGTTTGCCGACGAACTCTGCTTGCAAGTCGCGTGGGAGTTCTTTGGTCGAAGGTGGCTCGCTATTCTTCTGCAAGTTGAGGTGCAGGGCACCGACGCCGAAGTCGTCCGCGGCATGGTAATCAACGTGAATGCTTTGGTCGGCCTTGGCGATGATTTCGGACAACGCAGGCTGATCAATCGCGATCGATGGGGGGAGATCGGGCAGAGCACGCACATCAAAGTGGAACGGGTCGCTTCGGACTCCAGCTTCACTGACGAAAGAGATTGTTCCGCTTTGCCACTCGCCTGCCGCTGCCGCGAACTCCCAAGTATGCCGCCACAGCCCGGAACTCTCGACCAAGACCACTTCCTCGCTAGGGACTGATGTTCCATTGATACGTAGTGACGATTCGGCAGCAGGCACAGTGGAATCAATATCAGCATCGATTTGAATTCGTGCGCCACGAATCGCTTCGATCGGTTCGGCGGGATCGTTGATGACTTGTGGAGGTAATTGCGTGTACTCGGGGAACGTCACATTGACTTGACTATTCTTCATGACAGGTTTGGGATCAACGAAGATCTGGTATCGATCGGAGAAGAGACCGCCGGCGCGAATCCGATATTGACGATCGCGTTTTAATCCCGTCAAAGTGAATTCGACGGTCCCGCCAGTTTGCTGCGTGGCCATTTGATGTGAAGCAATGACGACATCGTTCTCGATAATTTCAAGCACAGCGTCTGAGTCGTGATTTGTCTTCGCTGTGATTCCTAAATCCCCACCTTCTGCGACGTGCGTGTTGCCAGGAACGATCGTCGTATCCAGGTACGGAAGCACTCGTGTGCTCCACGGATTCAGTAGGTTTTGCAGCGATGGAATTAGATAGGGGCGCCAGATCCACATTGCCAGAACAAAGGTGGCAAGGCAGGCAGTTGCTACGATGATCCTTTTGAAACTTTCTTGTCCCCGAAGATCTTCTTCCTGACATCCGGCCAAACTGCCATGAGCCTGCTGGGCGACAGCCTCAATGATCGAGCTCGTTTTTACATTTGGATTTTCGGACAGTTGCAACGAAGTTGTGATTCGTTCCTCGATAGCTGGCGACTTCTGCTCCAGCGCCCATGCCATGGCAAGGCGGTCACATTTCTGCTTCAGTGGCGACATGACAAAGTGTCGAGTCATGAACCCAACGACTCCGATTATCGGAAACCATAAAGCGACTCTCAACCATCCCGATTCGGGCTGGAAGACGGCGTCAATCACAAGCATGAGCAGAAGCGACGTCATCGTTGCCGCCCCAATCGCCAGGATTCCTCCGAGCCAGATTTCGCTCCGCAGCCGACTCACCATCTCATCGAGATCGATGTGAATCCGTTCAACGGCGGTCGCTTTGGAAGGCGAAGACGCTTTCGCATGACTTGATGGGTTAATTGTCGCTGTCACTTCAGTCACCTGATTTCGTGTGATGATCACTCTAGATTCGCCCTGTTCGTTTACGGACGATCCACTCCAAACTGAGCCCGCCAAGAAACAAGCCAATGACTGGCCACCGATTCCATAGCGGCACCGTCCAGCGTTCTCGTGCGAATGTCGACTTCGGTCCTAAGTTTGAGAGCACCGAGTCGGCGTTGGCCAAGTCGACCACCGTGCCCCCCGTCCAATCCGCGATTTGCCGCGGGACTGTGTCGTCGGCCGCGACGTCAAGTCGCTCGACATTTTTAGCGGCAGCTTCGACTCCAATTTCCAGCCCCACCGTTTGAGCTCCCGTCGCTTCAATCTTCAGCAGCTCGTCGATGGCATCTCCCGACAACTCGATGCGGTATTTTCCTGGCTGCCTAAGGTCGCGAACTTCACCGTGCAACAACCCCTGGTTCCGCGGATCGGGAATCAGATCAATCGTCCGAGCGATTTCATTTTCAAACACAAACTTTGCTTGTACAGGAACATCTAGAACCGGGCTGCGATCTGCGTTGAGAAGTCGAGCTTGGACCGATATCGCCTCGCCACTTTTGTACAGCGTTCGATCGGTCCCCAGCCGCACCAGATCGGTCCCAGCAGACAGCCGATCCGTGACGGACCAGCGAATGATTTGCCCCCAGAATTTATGGTGAAGTCGATCACCAATGCCATAGCGCAACCGCCAGGTTTCATCGAAGTTCAGCTGCATCACCTTGCCTGTTCCAAACCGATGCCACAACATCAGCGCCTGCCGCCTCTGCTCGTTCCTATCCGATTGAGCGTCATCTGGCGTTTCCCGATGGCGTGACGCATAGGCCAGTACTTTGGCACCCGCTTTTGCTTGACAGTCGGGATGCCTCCAGGTCAATTCCGGAAACGATGGATCGGCCGCGGGTGCCCATTGCTGAAGCGCCGCGTGAGCGATTCCTTCCTGAGTTAGCGAAAAATGGAAACTCGGATCGGGGCTGCGAGCCGTGGCGACGGCCGGACGATTCAGGAACACGGGCAGCACGTCAGCCAAGGGTGTTGTTCGATACGCGTGAGGCATCTGATTGGGCCCGGCAATGATCACCAACGCGCCACCGCGGTCCTTTACAAAACGTTCCAACGCTTGGATACCCTTGTTGCCAAGTTCCTCCGGAGAGACATCGCCAAGAATGATCACGTCAAACTTGAACCACTCTGATTCATCGAGTGGAAGTGCGTTGGCCTCACAGTCGTCAAACGCACGTTGAGCCGACGCCCGCATGATGGGCGGAACGGGCACTCCGGCAAGGCGATCGGCCTGCAACAAAACTGCCTGCAGAAAAACGGTCTGATCGCGCGCGGCAAAGAGGTTGCGCAGGTATCGGAACTCCCAACGTGGACGTTGATCAATCAGCAACACACGGATTCGATCCTGAGAGACCCAAACCGGTTTCAGGAATCGGTTGTTCTCAGTGGATACCTCACGCGGAAGCTCAGCGAGCTCGAAACGGTACTCGTGTATTCCTGGCTCTTCAGGCTGATGCTGGAAGGTGACGCTTTCCCGATGATGGTCGCTCGTGATCGGAATCGACTTTTCCTCGATCATTGCGTCGCCGTCAAACAATCGAATCGTGGCAGATTCCCCAGGGAGCAGGTCAGCCTTCAGGGATGCCGTCAACGAAACGCTGTCACCGTGATAAATCTGCGAAGGTGCCTGAACGCTAGAAATCTGGGCGTCTCGTGGCGGCTCCTGGCTTCCAATCACAATGGAGTTCACTGGAATGCCACGACCACCGAGTGTGCGACACTGGCGTTCCAGATCCGTGTTTGAGTGATCCCTACCGTCGCTGACCATCAAGACCCCGGAAAGCTTCTCTGTAGGAATGTCACTGCGCACCTGCCGCAATGCCTTTGCGAAGTCGGTCGATTCCGTCCAGCTTGTGGCGCCGGATTGGCGGATCGGCTTTTCACTGGTCTGCATCAAAAACTGAGCTTGATCGACTTCCCGGGCAGAAGCCCCCAACTCGTACATCCTCACGTCATAATCGCGTGCGACGCGTTCCAGCAGCCCGTTGGCTTTCGCTGAATCCCCGACGAGTAACCGGCGGGCTACCTGACTGCGGGCCTCGTCCGGTTCAGCCTTCGACCGCGAAGTCAGCTTTGAG
>JBGCGI010000220.1:0-12051 GCA_045110715.1 Rubripirellula sp. | reverse complement strand
CGAAGCGACTTAGCAGCATCGATCATGCGCATCGATGTCAACGACCCCACTGACGATGAACCATATCGAATTCCGTCCGACAATCCCTTCGTCGGCCAACCGAATGTGCGAGAGGAAATATGGGCTTTCGGTTTTCGCAATCCATGGAAGATCACGTTCGACCCCGACAGTGGTGACTTGCTTGCCGCCGACGTCGGCTGGGAAATGCGAGAGATGATTCATCGCGTTGCGAAAGGTCGCAACCATGGCTGGAGCATCATGGAAGGCAGCCAACCAGTCAAACCAAGCATTCAGCCAAGCGTTCCGATCACGCCGCCACTATTCGAGCACACGCATCTTGATTCGCGATCGATTTCGGGCGGCGTCTATTGGCAAAGCGATCGCATTCCTGATTTGAAAGGCGCCTCGATGTACGGCGATTGGATGACGGGGAAAGTCTGGGCGTTGAAACACCAAGGCGACGAAGTTCTGTGGCAAAAGGAACTGGTGGACACACCACTGCAGATCATCAGCTTCATGCTCGGGCCTACCGGCGAAGTCTTGATCCTCGCCTACGACGGAACAATCATGCGGTTGGACCCGAACGATGAGCCTGCAGATCGAGCCCCGTTTCCAGATCGGCTCAGCAAAACAGGAATTTTCAAAGACGCGTCCAAACTCCAGCCTGCGGAAGGCGTTGTGGAGTACCAGATCAGCGCCAATCATTGGGCAGACGGAACCCATTCGCGCCAGTGGATTGCCGTGCCTGGCTCGGAACAACTCGGACTGTTCGAGAAAGACAATTGGCAGACAGGAGACACCGGCGGTCGATTTCGTTTCCCTGAAAATACCGTCGTTGCCAAGACGGTTAGCTACTTCACAACTGCCGGCGATCCACAATCCGAGCGTCGGATTGAAACGCAATTGCTGCATCGATACTTCGATGACTGGCGTGCCTACAACTACATTTGGAATGAAGACCAGACCGATGCCGTTCTGCAAGCGGACGTCGCACTCGAAAGTAAACTTGAGATCAAGGACCTCAATGCACCCGGTGGATCTCGAAGCCAGACGTGGCGCCACGCCAGTCGTAGCGAGTGCCTGCTGTGTCACACCTGGGGTGTCGGTTCGGTCCACGCTTTCTGGCCCGAACAACTGAACATCGAAATCGATCGCGAGAACCAGCTCGATCGGCTCTCGCGTGCAGGGCTGTTCGAGCGAACAATTCCCAAAAAGTCTCCCCCGACTTCGCCGCACGATACGACACAACCGCTTGAGTCACGAGCGCGATCATACTTGGGCCTGAATTGTGCGACCTGCCATCGAAACTTGGGTGGAGGAACGGCGAACTTCAATTTTGATCTCACCAAGACGCTCGAAGAGAACAACTATATCGACGCGCCTCCCGCACAGGGATCGTTCGGGTTGAATGACGCGCGTGTCGTCGCTTCGGGCGATCCGCTTCGAAGCGTGGTGCTGTATCGCATGCTGAAGTCGGGTCGGGGACACATGCCTCAGTTTGGATCCAATGTACTTGACACCGCAGGCGCACAATTGATGCACGACTGGATCGCAACGATTCCGTCTGCAACCAAACCGCACGACAGCATCAAGAAACAGATCGACAGTCTGTCTACTTCGCAGCAGCCCACCATCAGGATTCAAGCGTTGCTCATGTCGACTTCCGGTGCGATGGCACTCTCGTTGGCCTGTAGCGACGAATCGATCGAAGCGGAACGAAGGAGCTTGATCGTCAAGCTTGGTACCGCACAACCGCGGCCCGAAATCCGTGATCTATTCGAACACCACTTGCCTGAAGATCAGCGTGTGAAGCGACTGGGGCCGACCATCGATGCCGAAGCGTTGCTGGCGAAATCTGGCTCGGCCGAACGAGGAAAAACTCTCTTCGAACACGCCCAGGAGATCAATTGCCGCTCCTGCCATCGCATTGGCGACGTCGGCCAAAGAATCGGCCCTGACATGAGTGGCATTGGTTTGAAGCAAAAGCCGGCCGAGATACTCGCAAGCATCCTGCGCCCATCCGAGAAGATCGACCCCAAATTTCGGGCCCGCCAAATCCTGACGTTCGACGGCAAAGCGATCGTCGGGATCGTTACCAAAGAAAGCCCGAGCGAAGTATCGATCGTCGACGCGTCTGGAAAGACGCAGACCATTCCAACCGACGATATCGAGATCATGCAACCGTCGACCAAGTCAGCGATGCCAGATCAGTTGCTCTCGGGCATGACCGCACAGCAAGCGGCCGATCTGCTGGCGTTTCTCGCCGCTCAAAAGAAGAGCAGTCCAGGCGAAGATCAGACAGCGACGGAGGATCGTTAGCTCCACTTCGATTCGCACAGCCAGCGGTTCAAGATGAAGCAGCTTTCTGGGCCGCGACTTTCGCGAACTCGGGTTTTGTGTCACGCAGGATTTCAGCAATCTCGCGCCGCATTTGTGGCGACAAGTGAGTGAATTCGGGCACCTCTTCGCCATCCAAGACATCAGCGAGGCGATCCAGGACGCGAGTTCGTACCTCATCGGGCAGGCCATCAAAAGCTGGAGAGTAGATCAGGTAGCTGCAAGGATAGCGAAACAATCGCGTCTGCAACTCCATGTCACGAAGCGATCGCTCGCGTTGATCCCGTTCACCGCGCGATTCAAAGTCTGCTTGGAAATTGCTAGATCCGGAAACCGGACTCTGCAAGACAAACTCATCGTGGAACAGCAAGTACTCAAGAACGTTCTCGGCCGCGCGATTGATGCGACGGTTGGCACTTTCACTGATCGTGCCTGGCTCTCGATCAAGCAGTTCATTCATCTGATTGGACTGATAGAGAGCCCGACGAGTTTCGTAGTTGGCCCAGGCGATTGCATTGTGCATCTGGGTTTGATGTTCCAGTACCATCAGCGCCACCAAATCGCTGTGTGGCGACAGGTAAGGATCCGTCGAAACGACGCCTGCCAGAGATTCTCGATTCGCCCCGATTTTGTAGTCGAATGTTTTGCCGTCGCGGAACAGCACGTTGCCCATGTGACTCATCTCGCCATGCTTTCCTGTCACATACCAGCCTCCCCAGCGTTCCTTGAAAGGACTGCTGTGATCGGTCGTGAACGTGCCCTCACCAAGTGCGGGCCGACCCGTAAAATCCGCGTACACACTGCGGACAAAATACCCAGGTACATTCTGAGTTCGGTTCGTGGAGTGACATGACAGACACAGGCCGCGGTCACGGATCACGGCAGCAGGCTGCTCGTCAGTCTGCTTGATCGTGTAGAAAGTCGCGCCCTGCTTGGTGTCCGTCGCAGCCAACTCCAACACCTCACCCTGCTGGCAATAACCGACGTACACATCGTCGCTGAAGTAGATCGCACGCGGCTTGCGCGGCGAGATGCGATGCAATTGCATGCTGGTTTTTGAAAACACCAGCGTCTGGGAACTGATGGGAATGTCCAGCTCCTTCAACACCGACTTCAGATAGCCGAGCTTCCCGTCGTGATCGAGTTTCAGTTGCCCCGATTTCAGCTTCTTGGACAACTTGGCGACCGGGTCGTTGACTTCGGTCGTCATGTATTCAATCGGTGGGCCACCGTAAGAATCGATCTGCGCCGAAACGGGCTGACTGCTCAGAACCGCGCCGATAAACGCAGCCATCGTGATCAATTGAACCGCGTTCATGAGGGAAAGACTCCGCGCGGGGAAGTGCTCAAAGGAATGCAAAACGTAGGATGCCTTCAATTCTACACCTGTGGGTGCAGAATGCAAGATGGGCCCGTGAATAGCGACTGACAACCTATCTCAGAATGCAGACGGTGTCTCTCATTTTGATTCCGAAGTGGAGTGATAGAATGCCAGGTCACGAAGTCCAATGGCCCTGTGGAGACACGCATGACATTTCTTGCAAAGCAATCGAAGAGTCCTTTCATTCTCGTGTTGGGATTCTGCTGGTTACTTTCGCTCACTTGTGCTGGCCAGGAAGTGACAGACAGTTGGAAGTACACCGTTCGCAAGCCAGCGGATGGTTGGCGCGCGACTTCGTTTGATACTTCCGGATGGAAGGAAGCGAATGGCGGGTTTGGAACTCGCGACACGCCGGGTGCTCGCGTTGCCACGGTTTGGGCGACGAATGCGATTTGGTTGCGAAAGTCGTTTGATCTGCCTGCGGTACCCAAGAAACCAGCACTGCTGATCCATCACGACGAGAGCGCAGAAATATCGCTCAATGGCAAACGCATTTTGACGTTGAAGGGCTTCACCCAGGAATACAAAGTCGTTCCCATTCCGAGTGACAAGATTTCTGCGCTCCAGGCAGGCAAGAATTTGATGGCAGTTCGCTGCAATCAGACGAGCGGCGGTCAGTTCATCGACGTGCACTTGATCGACGCCGATCATGTTCCTGAGTTGCCCGCCGCCAAACGTGACACAACACCATTTCAATCTGAGTTGCTCACTCAATGGGGCAGCGAGGTCAAACCAGAGAATGCTTGGACAGAGTATCCTCGGCCGCAACTTCGACGCGAACGTTGGACCAATCTGAACGGTCACTGGCAATACGCAATCACGCCCGCGAAGCAGGTCGCCCCGCCCACTGATTGGTCTGGGAACATTTTGGTCCCGTACTGCTTGGAATCCAAACTCGGTGGCGTCGAAAGGCTGCTTGATGCAACCGAGGCGCTTTGGTATCGACGCAGCCTTGACTTATCAGTCGAACCCGGCAAGCAGGTATTGCTGAACTTTGAAGCAGTCGACTACCGCTGTGAGGTTTTTGTTAACGGTCGATCCGTTGGCAAGCATCAAGGCGGGAATACTCCCTTCGCCATCAATGTCACCGACGCATTGAACGCCGGTCAAAACACGCTGCTCGTTCGCGTCGAAGATGAAACCGAAGAATTCCAGCTTCGGGGTAAGCAGACGCTGAACGCGAGGGGCATTTGGTACACACAGGTGTCCGGCATTTGGCAGACGGTATGGTTGGAGCAGGTTGCCTCGAATCACATTCAGGACCTGAAGATCACCACCAGTGCTGACAGCGGAACGATCAACATCCGCCCGATTCTGCAAGGCAGCGGACGTGTGGAAGTTCTTGTCAAAGAAGGCGATCAAATCGTTGCCAAGGGCGAGGGCACGGATTCGATCGAGCTGAAGGTCGCCAATGCCAAACGGTGGTCGCCATCGTCACCTCACCTGTATGACATCGAGGCAACACTGATCGATTCGACCGGCCAGAAAGTCGATCACGTTCGCTCCTACGCGGGAATTCGGACTGTCGGCAAAGTCAAAGACGCGGACGGACACTGGCGATTCACGCTCAATGGCAACGTGATCTTTCACTGGGGACCGCTTGACCAAGGTTGGTGGCCGGATGGTCTGCTGACTCCACCTTCGGACGAGGCGATGTTGTTTGACATTCAATGGCTCAAGGATGCTGGCTTCAACATGATTCGTAAGCACATCAAGGTCGAGCCGCGACGTTACTATTACCACTGTGATCGGTTGGGCATGATGGTCTGGCAGGATCATGTTAGCGGCGGGCCCAAGCCAAAGTGGACGCGTCTGCAACCGAAACCGAAGGATGCCATTTGGCCGGATGCTCAGCATGATCAGTTCATGCTCGAATTCGAGCGAATGATCGACCGCTTAGAGAACCACCCTTCGATCGTCAGTTGGGTGCCCTTCAACGAAGCGTGGGGGCAACATCGAACGATCGACACGGGCAAGTGGACGATCGATCGCGACCGATCACGTTTGGTGAACATCGCTAGTGGAGGAAACTTCTGGCCGGTAGGTGATATCGTCGACGCACACAGTTATCCGCATCCGGTGTTTCCGTTCGACCAGGGCAAAGAAGGGCGTTTCGATGGATTCATTAAAGTGATGGGCGAATTTGGCGGTCACGGATACCCCGTCAAAGATCATCTCTGGGACTCGAACCGTCGGAACTGGGGTTACGGCGGCCTACCGCAAAACGAGGCGGAATACAAACAGCGATATGTGACCTCGATCAAGATGCTGGACCAACTGCGACGGCAGGGCATCGCAGGCGGCGTCTACACTCAAACGACAGACGTGGAAGGCGAGATCAATGGGCTGCTGACCTACGATCGGAAAGTGATCAAGATTCCAGCAAAAGAGTTGGCCGAATTGCACAAAATGTTGTTCACCGCGACGGACAAGAAACCCGCGGATCAATTCCCGGATTCCGCGTTCATTGAGCAGAAGACGGATCGAAGGCCAGGTCCCGTGATGAGCGCGGACGCCATTCGCCGCGGGCTGAAGTCGCATGACAGAGCGCTCTATATCAAGGCAGGTTGGATCCGCGATCCGTACATCACCAGCGGCCCGGACGGCTACTACTACCTGACCGGCACTCAGCCGAAGGAAGGTGATCCACGTGAAGCAGTCAATCCTTACAACATTGGATTGGGTGACGAGAGCATCGTTGGCGACCAAGTCCGCGCTTACCGAAGTCGAGACTTGATCAAGTGGGAATCACTCGGCGTGATTTTTACGATCAAGGACACGTTGTACGCCGACAAGAAACGCAAGAAGCAACCTCGCATTTGGGCGCCGGAAGTGCATTGGCTGGGCGATCGTTGGGCGCTTGTTCATTGCCCCAAGCAGGTTTCTAGCCTCGCATTGTCAGCTGGCAAGGAGCTTTCGGGACCTTGGTCGCATCCGATGGGGAAGGAGCTTGGGCAGAGACATGATCCGTCTTTGTTCGTTGATGAGGGCAACACTTATCTGCTATGGCAAAACACGCAGGTTGCCCCGCTGAATGAAGGACTGACGCAGTACACAGCCGAACCGGTGCGTATCGACCCGTCGGGCACCCGACCGGGACCGGGCGGTCAACCGATCAGCCGGATTGGTCACGAGGGTGCAACCATGATGAAGGTGGGTGGTAAGTACGTGCATCTGGGCACAGCTTGGTCGACCGATCAGGGTCGCAGAGGGTCTTACAACCTCTACTACTGCGTGGCAGATAAAATCACAGGACCCTATGGTCCGCGAAAATTCGCCGGCCGGTTTCTAGGCCACGGCACGCCCTTTCAAACCAAGGATGGCAAATGGTGGTGCACTGCGTTCTTCAACGCGAACGTTCCGCCACTGCCAAGGAAAGGCATCGAGAGTCGCGACATCGGCGACAACGCTCAGACGATCAACGAGCAAGGCTTGACAATTGTCCCACTGGACGTGAAGACGCTTCCGAGTGGGGAGGTGTACATTCGAGCCAAGGATCCCGCCTATGCGCATCCAGGTCCCGACGAGGCGCAGCGCGAGTTCTAGACTGACGAACGACCCGAATCAGGCACGTCCCGCCATTTCCAGGGCGATTGATTTTGTTATGCTCGCCAGTCGCTTGGACGCGAGCGGACAATCAAACATTCAACTTGGAAACACTTGTGTCGAACCAATCGATCCGAATCACTTCTGCCGACGTCATCGACCTCCGCGTGCCAACTTCGGACCAGTTGCTCGGCTCTGATCCGTTTCACAAAGAGCCGGACTATTCTTCCGCTGTTCTGCATCTGGAAACCGACTCCGGTCTCAGGGGTGTTGCGGTCGTCTTCACCGTTGGCGCTGGCACCGACTGGCTGTGCTATGGGATTCGAGACTTGTGCCAACTGATCATTGACACGGATCTGAGCGATTTCGCGGCCGCCCCGATCAACTTGTATCGGCGTCTGATCGATCATCATCAGCTACGGTGGCTGCACGATGGTGTCTTCCGAATGGCAGCCGGAGCGATCATCAATGCGATGTTCGATCTGTGGGCCAAGTCACTGGAAAAACCACTTTGGAAACTGCTGGTCGATTTGGAACCCGAGTTCGTAGCGGACTGCATTGACTGGCGAAACATCAGCGATGTGCTGACTCGCGAAGAAGCGATTGAACTGCTGCAAGAACGCCGAGCCTTGGTTACCCAACGTGAATCAGAGATGGCCACACTGGGGCCGAAGGCCTACTGCACCGCCGGATGGCTGGGGCTCAGCGATGAAGAGATTCTCGCCACGATTCGCAAGCTGCAGTCACAGGGCTTCGATTCCTTCAAACTAAAAGTCGGGCGCGACTTGCAGCAAGATGTGCAGAGAATTCGGTTCATGCGAGAGGCGATTGGACCAGACTGCAATTTGATGGTCGACGCCAATCAGTTTTGGGGCCTCGCGGAAGCGAAGCGTCACATCGAACAGTATCGCCCGTTCGACTTGAAGTGGATCGAAGAACCAATCGCGCGCGATGACGTCCTCGGTTACGCAGAGCTTGCGGAAACGTTTGCCGATGCCAGTTTCGATTTTGCTTGCGGTGAACAAGCCGCCTCGCCGGTGATCTTCAAGCAACTGTTGAAGAGTGGCGGTATCAAGTATTGCCAAATCGATGCGGTCCGGGTCGCGGGCGTGAACGACGTGATGGCGATCATTCTGATGGCGGCCAAATTTGGCGTGCCGGTCTGCCCGCACGGCGGCGGCATTGCGTTGTGCAACATGATCCAGCACTACGGCATGTGGGATCAGCTTGCTGTCTCGGGCCATTCTCAAACCCAGTTGGTCGAATACATCGATTTCCTGCAGGAAGCAGTCGAAACCCCAGTCGGCGTTCGTGATGGCTGTTACACAACACCGACGGCACACGGCTGGGGACTAGAGTTCTTACCCGAATTCATCGAACAGCATCGCTTCCCCGACGGGGAAGCATGGAAAGCGCGTGCTCCGGAACGTAAGGGCACGGCGTTTGAAGCCTGAGTGGCGAATCGTGTCGCCTCGGTTTCCGTGCGGACCTATGCCAGCGTCTTGGCTTGCAGGTCCGTCAGTTCTCGGATGCCCTTCTTGGCCAGACGCAAGAGTTCAGCGAGTTGTTCATCATCGAACGTCGCTTCTTCTCCGGTGCCTTGGATTTCGACGAAGCGACCTTTGCCAGTCATGATCACGTTCATATCGACGTCGGCAGCCGAGTCCAGCACATAATCGAGATCCAACTTCACCTCATCGCCCAGCAGCCCAACGCTGATCGCAGCCACTGAGTCGGTGAGCGGGCCGTTTCCGACAGATGACCCCGGAACGACTTGGGACACAGCGTCAGCAAGTGCAAGGAACCCGCCGGTGATCGAAGCCGTTCGCGTCCCACCATCCGCCTGCAAAACGTCGCAATCGACCGTGATCATTTGCTCGCCGAGTGCTTCCAAGTCGACAATGCTGCGCAGACTGCGGCCAATCAAACGCTGGATTTCGGTCGTGCGCCCATCGATCTTGCCACCACGATCGCGACGTTTTCTGGGGCTCGTGCTGCCCGGCAACATGTTGTATTCCGCGGTCACCCATCCCTTGCCTTTGCCTTCTAGCCAGGGCGGAACATTTCGCTCGATCGAAGCAGTGCACAACACAATCGTTTTTCCGCAGCGATACAACACGCTTGCGGGATTCGACTCGAGATACCCACGTTGGATTTCGACTTCACGAAGTTGATCAGAGGGACGCATAGGTGGGCAGGTCAGTTGACAGAGAAAGGGTGAAGAAGCAACCGTATCCTCGCAGACTTAGCGGGGAACGTTTTTGTCGAGCCAAGCTTGATTGAGCAACCAGACGAGCAAGCCTTTTTGGCCGTGCATTCGATTGCCGGCTTGAATGATGACATCGCTTTGCGGACTGTCGATCACGTCGTCAGTGATCTCTTCTCCGCGAACGGCGGGCAGGCAATGCAGCACGCGAGTATGACTTGGGGCGGCAGCCATCAAAGCCGATCCGACTTGGTAGTTTGCGAAGGCTTCGCGGCGAGCGGCCATTTCGGCCTCCTGCCCCATGCTGGTCCAAACATCGGTATAGATCGCATCCGCATCGGCCACCGCTTGCTTTGCATCAGCCGTTCGTTCAATGGAAGCTTTCGGATACGCCTTCAAGACGCGGTCGATCCAGTCGCTTTGCATCTCGTATCCGTCAGGGCATGCCAGGGTAAATCGCATTCCCAAAATGGCGCATATCAATGCGAGTGATTGCGCCACGTTGTTTCCGTCTCCGACGAAAACCAGATGCTTGCCTTCGTACTCACCAAGCGATTGCTCAATCGTCAGCACATCTGCGAGCGCTTGGCAGGGATGACAAAGATCGGTCAGACCATTGATGACCGGCAGTGCGTTAAAACCGGCAAGCTGCTCGCATCGCTCATGCGCCTTGGCGCGGCAAACGACGGCATCGACAAACTGCCCCAGCACGTGCGTGAAGTCCGAGGGAGACTCCCGTTTTCCCCAACCGACATCTTCCCCCAAGAACAAGCTTGCACCGCCGAGTTGGGCCACGCCAGTTTCAAAGCTAACCCGTGTGCGCAGACTCGGCTTCTCGAACAGCAGCGCCAAAACGCGTCGTTCTAAGACGGGCGGTCGATCTCCGCTCGCCAATCGTTCCCGGAGGTGTTTGCCCGTTGCGAGAATCCGGCGCACGTCGTCGGGATTCACATCGAATAAGCTTAATAAGTGTTGCATACCTGCGTCTCAATTCTGATGTCACTGAAGGATTGAAAGATCCTTTTCACTTGATTTAGATCGCCATCTCGGCGGTCTCTCGCTCGATCGCTGCCATCGTCTCACCCAAACGCTCCAGCAAACTTTGCTGGTCTTCGTCGCTTAACTGTATTGGCAACTGAAGTCGCACGGCGGTTTCTCCTGCGGCCTCGATCCGAACTCCCTTTCTTGCTGCAGCGCGAACGATAGCCGCGTTCTCCATATCGGTTTCGATTCCGATCGTCATTCCGAGCACATGAACATCACGGACAAACTCGAATCCGTGGAGTTGTTCAGCCAGCGAAACAGCAAACAGCCGCATCGACTCCTCGGCGCTGGCTGGCAAATCTTGTTGCTTTAGCGCCGACAATGTTTCTGCAGCTACCGCGGAAAGTAAAGGATATCGTGATGTGTCGACGATTGCCTCCCCCGTGACCCGCTGCGAAGCCAACACGACTCCACCCGCTAAACCCCCGAATAAGCCACTCGAGAGAACAACGATATCGGCAACGACTTCCGCGATCGCCATGTACGACAACGGTTGGCCGGAAGCGCCCAGTCCGACCTGAGTTTCATCGATCACCAGCAAGATTCCTCGCTCGTCACAGATCTCACGAACCTCCAACAAGAAGTCGCCATCGATTGGTCGAGTTCCGTCTTGAACGTCAATCGGGGAAAGTAAGATACAGGCAGTTTGGTCATCCACCACACTGCGAAGTGCCTTCAGATCGCCGCTAGGCACGTGGGCGAACCCAGCCATCATTGGGCCAAAGCCAGTGTGCAATTCTGGCCGACCGCTGGCAGTACGACACAGACCAGTGCGTCCGTGATCGCTGCCAAGTAGAGCGACGGTTCGAAACGCCTGCTCGTCCCGATAGGTCCTGGCCAATGCGATCGCTTTTTCGACCGCCAGATCAGCAGCGGGGCAAAGAAAGACCGAATCCGTGGGAACCGGTGTGTCGACAAAAAGCTCATCGAGTTCCGTCTTCAAGATTCCGTCATCCATTGCATCTTCCAAGTGGGCTGAACCGTCGCCGAGGTAGTTCTCCGCTGCCGCTTGAATGGCTTCAGTGATCGGATCGAATCCAAACCCAAACGCCGATGCCCGACCAGCCATTGCGTCGAGGATCTCGTTGCCTTCATGGTCCGCTCGTCGGATTCCGTTCGCCGATCCCTGCATCGATCGACGAAAGGCCTGCTCGATTTCGATCGGTCCATCGGACGGTAAGTCATGCTCTGTGTAAACCGAGGCCTCGACGACCGCGACCGGCTCAGGCTCATGCTGCTCGTCTTCCTCAAGCTCTGCTATTTCTTGCTCTTCTAATTCGTTGGCGTCCTCAAACTCTGTAGTCTCATCCTCTTCTTCCTCGAGTTCGGCTGACTCATCGAATTCTTCCGCATCCTCCAACGCTGGCTCCACAAACTGCTCTTCTTCCAGTTCGTTGGCCTCCGACTTGGAGTACTCCAGTTCATCATCATCTTGCTCGTGTTCTGATTCGTTCATTGCGATCCGTCCAACAAAGAGAGAGAACTAATGGGGGAATTGGCCAAAGCGTAGCGATCAATCATTGATGGATCTCCGTAC
>JBGCGI010000219.1:0-3664 GCA_045110715.1 Rubripirellula sp. | reverse complement strand
CGCGTGGCTGCGGCTTCCAGCCGCAGTTTTAGTTCGCAAATTCGCTGCGGCTGGAAGCCGCAGCCACGAAGATCCGCTCGCTGCCGTGAATCACGATCTACAAGCCCACTCGGACTTTTGAAGCCACGTAAAACTGCGGCTGGAAGCCGCAGCCACTTCTTTACAGACCTAGGTCGCCGAACAGGGGTGTGCTGAGGTAGCGTTCACCGAGGCTGCACATGATCGTCACGATCCGCTTGCCTTTCATGTCAGGCCGGGCGGCGACTTGGGCTGCGGCGTACATGTTGGCTCCGCTACTGATTCCAGCCACGATGCCTTCTTGCTTGGCCAAGTTGCGGCCCCACTCGAAGGCGTCTTCATCTTCGACCAGAACGACTTCGTCGACCAAGCTGGTGTCCAGGTTCTTGGGCACGAAGCCGGCGCCGATACCTTGGATACGGTGCTTGCCGGGATCGCCGCCACTGATGACGGGCGAATGCTTGGGCTCGACTGCGAAGGTTTTGAAGTTGGGGTTCATCTTCTTCAGGAAGCGGGAGGCTCCGGTGATGGTTCCGCCGGTGCCGACGCCAGCGACGATCGCATCGATGTTGTGTCCGCTGTCTTCCCAGATTTCGGGGCCGGTGGTGGCTTCGTGGATGGCCGGGTTGGCCGGGTTCTCGAACTGTTGTGGCATGTACGCGTTGCTGGTGCTCTCGACCAACTCTGCGGCGCGATTGATGGCTCCTTTCATGCCTTCGCCGGCAGGCGTCAGGACCAGGTTGGCACCCATGGCGCGAAGCAGTGCACGACGCTCGACGGACATCGACTCGGGCATCGTCAACGTCAGCTTGTAGCCTTTGGCGGCACAGACGAACGCCAACGCGATTCCAGTGTTGCCGCTGGTGGGCTCGATCACGTGGGTGTCTTGGTTGATTTTTCCATCACGCTCACCGGCCTCGATCATGGCCACGCCGATTCGGTCCTTGACGCTATTGAGCGGTTGGAAGAACTCGCACTTGGCGAAGATCGTGGCGCCACCCTCAGGGCCCAAGCGATTGATCTGGATCATCGGGGTTTCGCCGATGGCTTTGGAAGCGTCGGTGTAGGTGGTGTTGCGAGGCATTCGTTCTCTCTCTTGGTGAATGGAGGGATCAGGCGTCGGGAGCCAGCAAGATCTGGACCTTCGCGTGGCTGAGGCTCCTAGCCACAGCGAAACTGTAAAATGAAAGTACCTAACTGCGGTTGGAAGCCTCAGTCACGTTTAGCTGACGACCCAGGTGTCACCCTTGTTGAACAGCGAGTCTAAGTCTCCAGGGCCCTGCTTGTCCTTGGCAGTTTCGACTTGTGCGTTGATCTGATCGTCGTAGGTTGGAACTCCCTCGACTGCTCGCAAGACACCGATCGGCTCGGGCATCAATGGATACTTCATCCTTGCTAGCATCATGTGGATTGACGGGTTGGGTTCTTTTTCGTCGTGGATCAGCAGGTCATCGGCGGGGACGTCGGCGGTGTTGACGACTTCGAGCCCAGTGCCAACGAGTCGCACGCCTTTGGTTCCGCCGTCGAAGACGAGGGGTTTGCCGTGCTCGAGTTCGACGACGTTTTTGTCACGCTGCTCCTTTTCTTGGGCGTAGGCCATGGCTCCGTCGTTGAAGACGTTGCAGTTTTGGTAGACCTCGACCAGTGAGGTGCCTTTGTGAGCGGCGGCCCGTTTGAGGGTTTCGCCGAGATGCTTGACGTGGGCGTCGATACTTCGCGCGACGAAGGTGGCTTCGGCAGCGAGGGCGACCGAAAGCGGGCTGAGCGGATGATCGATCGAACCCATCGGTGTGCTCTTGGTGACCTGTCCCTCGGTGGTGGTCGGGCTGTATTGGCCCTTGGTCAATCCGTAGATCCGGTTGTTGAACAGGATGATGTTGACGTCCAAGTTCCGCCGCAGAGCGTGGATGAAGTGGTTGCCGCCGATCGAAAGCGCAGCGCCATCGCCGGTGATCACCCAGACCATCAAGTCAGGCCGGGTCGATTTCAGGCCGGTCGCGAAGGTGGGGGCGCGACCGTGAATGCTGTGCATCCCGTAGGTGTTCATGTAGTACGGGAAACGGCTACTGCAGCCGATGCCGCTGATGAAGACGATTTTCTCGCGGGGCACACCGAGGTCCGGCAGCACCTTTTTCATCTGGGCCAAGATCGAATAGTCGCCGCATCCGGGGCACCATCGAACGTCTTGGTCCGAAGCAAAATCAGCCGGTTTTAGTACAGGTAGTGACATTGGAAGTCAGTTGGCAGTGAACGGTTTCAGTGAATGGATGGGATCGAGACTTTCGTCTGACTGTGGTACCGAGATTTCGGATGTCCGTTGATCAGGCCAAGGTCGCCTCGTTTGAATCGGCTTAACTAGCGACGGCCAGTTTTCCGCTGACGGCATCTTCGATGGCCGTCACGAGTTCGGTGACCGCAAAAGGTTTGCCTTGTACCTTGTTGACGCCGACACAGTCGACCAAGTACTCGGCCCGCAGCAGTAGGCGAAGTTGGCCCATGTTCAATTCCGGCACCAGGACGGTCTTGAAGGACTTCAGCAGTTCGCCAAGGTTTGCTGGCAAAGGATTCATGTAGCGGACGTGAGCGTGGCTGACTTTGTGGCCTTGCTCTTGGCATCGCTTGACGGCAGTCAGGCAGGAACCGTAGGTGCCGCCCCAGGAGACAACCAGGACATCGCCACTGGTCTCACCGTAGACTTCTTGGGGAGGAATCCGATCGGCGATCATCTTGACCTTGTTGGCTCGCACGTTGGTCATGTGCTGATGGTTTTCGGGATCGTAGCTGACGTTGCCGGTGCCGTCTTCTTTCTCGAGTCCGCCGACGCGGTGGGTCAGGCCTGCTGTGCCGGGAACCGCCCAGGGTCGCGCCAAGTTTTCATCGCGAGCGTATGGCAGGAACGGCTCGTCGCCATCGGTGCCTTCTGGGTGCGTGATCTGGATCTTGGGGAGATCGGCGGTTTTGGGGATCCGCCACGGTTCACTACCGTTGGCGATGTATCCGTCTGACAGCACCATCACGGGGCACATGCACTCGGTGGCAATTCGCCAGGCCTCGATGGCGACGTCAAAGCAATCGCCGGGCGATCGCGGTGCCAGGATTGGCAGCGGGGATTCGCCGTTTCGACCGTACAAGCACTGCAGCAGGTCGCTTTGCTCTGTTTTGGTTGGCAAACCGGTGCTGGGGCCGCCACGCTGAACGTTGATCACGATCATCGGCAGTTCCAGGATCATGCCCAGGCCCATGCCTTCGGCTTTCAGTGCGATTCCAGGACCGCTGCTGGCGGTGACACTCATCGCTCCACCGAAGGCTGCACCGATTGTGGCACAGACGGCGGCGATTTCGTCTTCTGCTTGAAAAGTACGGACGCCAAAGTTCTTGTACTTGGTCAGCTCGTGAAGAATGTCACTGGCCGGCGTGATCGGGTAGGTGCCGTAAAACAGATCCTTGCCGCTGACTTCGCTGGCGGCGATCAGTCCCCAAGCCAGCGCTTGGTTGCCCATGATGTTGCGATACGTGCCGGGTTTCAGTTCGGCTGCTTCGACCTGGTAGCTTTCGCCGAACGCTTCGGTGGTTTCACCAAACGCCCAACCAGCTCGCAGTGCAGCTTCGTTGGCGGCGGCGACTGCGGGTTTCTTGCCGAACTTCT
>JBGCGI010000218.1:0-3589 GCA_045110715.1 Rubripirellula sp. | reverse complement strand
GATGGTGATGACCGAGGTGATATCCAAGTCGCCCGTTGCTGCTGCTTGTTCGGCATCGCCAGCGATCGTCAAATCATAAACGCCATCGCCCAAGACAATCGTGTCATCGCCGGCGGTGTTGTTGGCTGCGATGATGGCTTCGCGCAGTGAGATACCGGTGCCGCCGCTGCTAGCCAGCAGTGCACTGATGCTGGACGTGTCGCCGTCGTTTTCGTCATCCGTGGTCGTGACCGTGATCAGTGCCAGCGTATCGTTCCAGCTTGCCTGGGCCACGTACTCGAACGCCACGTCCGTCGAAACATCACCAACCACGTACTCAAGAATCCAGTCACCACCGAGATCTGCATGTCCGGTCACGTCATCACTGGCGGCCACATCGCAGTCGCAAAGCGCGCCGATCGAATCGATCAAGGCGCGACCATCGACCGTGCTGGCTAGATCGCAACCATAGATCAAAAGGTCCGCATCCGAATCCATCGCGCTCGCCCACGAGGCAATGTCGCCGGCGTAGCTCAATGAAGTCCCCAAATCCAATCGGGTGTCCCCCAATTGGATCCCTTCGCCGTCACCATGACTCAGGATGTGAATGGCATCGACGCCTGAGAGCCCCGACAACGCAGCGGTGATTTGCTCGATTCCGTCTTCCTCTGCGTTGAGTTCCAGCACCACCCACTGAGACTGCGAACCGCTGTCGTTCCTCAAACCGTCGATCAGCGTTTCCGAGTCATCTACCCCCGCGTCAACAAACACGACTTCAATCGGAAGAGCGGGATCGAGCGTTGGCGCATCGGCGACGTCATGAATGACCCGCTGGTTCTCCTCTTCCTGGACCGGTGGTACCAGCGCAACAGCGACCCCCGGATCCTCCATCACTTGCCCGTCGGCTTCGCCCATCAGGGAGGCCGCTAGCTCTGCGTTGCCATCGACTGGCGATTCGACTCCTTCAAGTCCTTCGCCACTCAAGAGGACGCGGTCTTCGAGCGGGTAAAAGTCGAAGACGCGGGGTTTGTCTGGTCGTCGCACGGGATCATCCTGATGTTTGCTAGCGGCACCACCTCCTGTGGCGCATCTTCTCCAGTCTTCGCTATCGGAATGAAGTCACTGGCTTGACTACAGCTAGGCAACAGAGCATGAGTTTGCGGCTTGCCGTGAACTTGAGGGTTAGGCAGACCGTTGCGATTGATCCGATTGCAACTGCGAATTTTCATCCTCCCGCAACATTCGGCACTCACAGAGCATTCGGAACGACCGTCACGACCGAACCAAGAGAGGTGGCTCCAGCTGCGCCCCAGGTTCGGATTCCCGCAAGGAAATGCAAGCAACGCACGTTGATGATTAGAAAGCGATTCCATCGCCGCTACCAACGAATAGTCTCACGAATCGCCCTAGCGATTGCGTGTGCGTCTGTTGCTGCGCAGGGAGTTGCTCAGGAGCCGGGCCCGCCGTCGATTGCCGCACCGATGAATCTTGAGCGTGAGGCCGACGTTCCCGTGCAGCCTGTCGTTGAAACGCTGCCAGTCCGTGACTGGTGGCAGCCGGCGGTGACTGAATCGGTTCTCGAGGCACCTAACTGGGTCACTTTCAACCTCGAGACGATTCTTCAAGACACGCTGGAAAACAGTCCGTTGATTCAAGGTGTTTCACGGCGGACCAGCGTTGCCTTGGAAAAGATCGTTCAGCAGGACGCCGCCTTTGATCCCAACTTGATGTTCGAGTCCCGCGCTGGTCGCAAGAACGATCCCGTCGGCAGCACGCTGACCACTGGCGGACCACCACGTTTGGTGGAGGAATCGCTGACGTTGCGCGGTGGGATCGAACGAGTCAGCCGACGTGGTACGAAAGTCGGGCTCTCGCAGGAGGTCGGCTTGTTGAACAGCAACAGTACGTTCTTTGATCCCCGCGACCAGGCGAATTCGCGGTTGAGTCTATCGCTGACGCAGCCCTTGTTGTCTCGCAGTGGGCAGGTCTACAACGAGCGTCTGTTGACACAAGCGCGGATCGACAGTCGTGTGTCTTGGCAGGAGATGCGGGGCGACGTGGAGGGACGGTTGGCGGACGTGATCAAGTCTTACTGGCAACTGTATGAGGCCAGATGTCATCTTCTGCAGCAGGAAGAACTGCTCAAGCGGGGGCACCGGATCGAGAGCATCGTGATGGCACGGCAAGGGTTTGACGCTGGTCGGATTGAGCTGGCCAAGGCCCGGCAGCGGATCGCGCGGCGCACCGACACACGCTTGCAGTTTCAAGCCGAAGTCCAACGTCAGCAAGCGCGCTTGGCCAGCCTGATCGGATCGGATGTGCTGATCTCGGCGGGTGGCACACTCGAGTTGATTCCTTTGGAAGCACCGGTCTTTCCCCACATCCAGATCGACCTGCGCGATGCGGTCACGCAGGGGATTGAGAGTCGACCTGAGGTTCGCGCTGCGGTGACGAGCTTGGAGAGTGCAGCGCTTTCGATCCGCATCACGCGAGCGGAATTGATGCCACAACTGACGGGCGTGGTGGACGCGTACTTGGCTGGCTTGACTGGCAATTACGACACCATTGACTCGTTCACCGACCAATTCACGCGAGGAGGTCCCGGAATCTCAGCTGCTTTGCGATATGACTTGCCGCAGGGACGCCGGGCCGCCAAGTCGCGACACCGGGAGGCCTACCATCGCTACCAGCAACGAAGCGAAGAGATGCGAGAGAGCATCCAGGTCACCAAGGTGCAAATCGAAACGGCCTTGATCAACGTCAATACTGCCATGGCTGCTCAGACAACGAAGCAGCACCTGCTCGAGACCGCTCTGGATGAAGAAGCCATTCTGACCCGCCGTTGGGAACTGATGGCGGGCGACGGCGTCAACGTCGGCACCGTCCTGGAGACCTTGCTGGATGCCCAACAACGTCGGACCGACGCCGAGCGTGAATGGGTCAGTTCACAAACCTACTACCTGGCTTCGCTGGTTGAATTGCAGCGAGCCATGGGAACGCTGCTTGTCCGAACCGGAATCGGTCCGGTTCAGGATGCAGGAAACACGATCAACTTCACTCGCTCGGTTGACGGGCAAGTCGAAAACCAAGTGATCCTCGAAGGGGGAATGTCGCGATGAGAGCATTTTCAATCGTTAGGAGTCGATGCGGCGCAGTTGCAGCGTTGACAGCCTTTGTCGTGTCGATCGCGTCGAACTCGGCATCGGCCCAGGGAGTTTACGAAGGATTCACCGAACCACGCCAAGACATCTTGGTCGCCGCTACCGAGATTGGGCGACTCGATCAGGTCTTTGTGAAAGTCGGTGACACGGTGCACAGCGGGCAACCGATCGCGCGGCTGGAGGACTCGCTGCAGAGTTCGGCAGTCGAGATTGCCAAGTTCCAAACGACGATGAAGGGCGAGTTGGAAGCGGCCACCGCTGAAGCAGATCGGAGCGAGTTCCGCACCAAGCAGTTTCGACAACTCTCGGCTGACGAAATGGCGCGTCCCGACGAACTTTTGCGAGCCGAGACAGAGCTGCGAGTCGCGACCGCGCGGGTCAGTAGCATGCAAGAGCAACCGCAACTTCGCAAATTGGAATTGCGGCGAGCTGAGTTGCAATTGCTCCGC
>JBGCGI010000217.1:0-7586 GCA_045110715.1 Rubripirellula sp. | reverse complement strand
ATGGAAGCTGCGCGGAGCAGCTTTCACGAACGACATCATCGACGCGTTCGCCTTTGCTTTGTCACCGCCCGCAGAGAGGGCGATCTTGGCCTCGCAAAGCGCCAGGAAGAATTGCAAGTCACGCTTGATCACGTCCCGTTCGATGCTCGATGGATTGACGCGTTTGAGATCACTCAACGCAGAATCGAACTTTCCGCTCAGTGATTTTGCTCTGCCTTGCCTCAGTTCGGTTGGTTCGTCCGCAAAATTGATGGTGCGAATTTCATTCACGTTGACCGTTTGATTTTGGCCTTTGGATTCGATCGCAATCTGCGCAGCAGTGCTTCCTTTGTAGGATCCACTGATACCTCCGCCGCGTTTCAAGTACACCTGGTCGTCTTCGGCAACGGCAAAACCCGTAGAGATCGCGGCCAGGAATCCAACGCTAACAAGGAATAAAAGGTTTCTCATAAATCAATCGCAGAACTACTTGCTGGTCTTCAGTTTCGTCAGTAAATCGTCATAGGCCGCCGTCCACTTCTCACCACCCAGAGTCGGGTAAAGTTGTTTGGTCATCGACAAGTTGCGTGCAGCACTCGCGATCAACTTACTCTTCTCTGAACCGGATTTTGACTTGGACTGTTCTAACTGGCAGCGTGCCATCTCATAGCGTGCTTCGTAAAAGGTGTCGCGGAATTGCGGGAACTGCATGGTCCCGCTTGCGACCTTGCCCCAACCCCAAATGGTACCGTCGACGCCGGCGATCGCCTGTTGAAGTCTGTTTGGATCCGTCTTTCCCCATGCTTGCAGAAGCCGCGCTGCTTCGACTTGCAAGTTGATGGCCTTGGGGTTCTTCGACAGAATTTCTTGGAAGTCGCTCATTGCTCCTTCATAGTCGCCCATCTTTGACTTCACCGAAGCCATCCGCGACTTCACTTGCGTGACAAGTTCGGGCTGCAATCCGCTAACGCTTAAAAGGTTTTGGAAAGCACCCACGCTTCGCTGGTAATAGGTTTTGGCGGTTTCGTTGACCACATCCGCTTCTCCCTCCGCTTCAAAACCGGCGCCAAGACTCGCGAATGTCTCTGCCACCCAGTTGATCACGCCGACATCAGAGGATCCTGCACTCAGCTCTTGAAGAAAGGCCTCGAACACTTGGGACAGCTTCTGTTTCGCGTCATCGGGTGCCGACTTCATTTGTGTTTCGACACTCTGGGCAAGATTCACATAGATTCCCAACATGCGTTTCTTGCCAGCGGCATCCGAGCCGACCGCTTGTTGCATCGCCGCCATTGCTGCTTTCGCTTTTGCGATCGCACCCTCGCCGCCAGTTCCAATCGAGCCAACGTTTGCCTGCAGCGATGTTCGCAACGCTTCGGAAACAAAGACCGGATTCTCAACGACAGGATTTGTCGCTTCGACCAGCGTGATCGGACCAAGAACAGGATGATTCAGCACTTCGAGCGCTTCGACGTGTTTGCCCTCAGCCACGTAGGCCTGAGCCAAAGACAACAGCGCTGTCGCATTGGAGGTCGTCACGGCAGGTGCTTCGGGCAATCGCTTGTAACCGGCCGACAAGAACTCCACGGATTGTTTTGCCAGTTGATCGATCTGAGACTGCACTGCTTCAAGGTCGACACCATCGGCCAGCCCCTGGCCAACTTCTTGCTGCAATTGCAACTGTTTCCCCCACATTGCTTGACCAGTCACCAGTTCGGCATTTCCGCGTTTGGGTGACTTGCCAGGAATCTTCGTCGTGAACTCTCGGGCGTAATCAAACTCGCCGTTGTTCACCAGCAGAGGCACGATGGTCGCTGCTGCTTCGATCGCCTCCGGCCCGCTTGGCCAGGTTTCCACGGTGTGCCGAGCCGTCGAGATCAACCGTCCAATCTCAAAATCGGTGTCCGCCGACTCGTCGCCAGAAGCCTTTGAATCAGCGACTGTTGCATCCAAAACTTGCAAGTAGGAAGCCAGGGAAATCTTTGCACACTCCTTTGCGCCGGCACTCTCGGGATATCGCCGAGACACGAGATCACCCAGCAATGCGGCTTCGTGGTAGCTCTGCCTCAAGTAGTACAAGTAACACAAAAAGTATCGCGCCAGGTTCACATCCGAGGGTGCTGTGTCCTCATCCGCCAGGGTCAACGCCAAACGGTACGACTCCAGAGCTGAGTTTTGTGCACCCGAGAGCGCTAAGCGGGCGGTGTCTAACTCTTCACGCAGTTTTGCTTTGTCGGCCTGTTTGGCTTGCCGAACTTGCTTCTGCAGTTTGGCGACGACTTGGCGAAGCGGCGCGATCGCATCCAGCAGCTTCTTGCCAGCTCGCTGGGCGTCGGCGAACGTCTCTGGTTCAGCATCCGCATTGGCGCGTGCCCGACCACCCAGGGCCACCACAAACTCCTGGGCTTGTTCACGCAGTTCGCCGGTTTCATTGGCAACAAACTGTGCGTGCTTCTTTGCCGTTTCGATCGAAAAGGCAATCGTGCGCGCGTCCCGGGGTTCCCTGGACTCGAGGTCATCGGCTTGCATCTTGTACGCGCGTGCCAAGCCAAACCGAATCGCCAACATGTCCGGGTCGCGCTCGGCGGTTCGCGGCACGGTGGTGATCCATTCCGAGGCCGTCTTGATCGCAACGGCATACTTCTTCTCTTGAGGTGACATCCAAGACTCAAGTGCCAATCGCAAGGCTTTTGTCTTCAATATCCGAAATGCGTCCGGCGTGTCTGGTTGATCCAGCAGTTCGCCGTAATAGCCCAACGCATCCTTGGTTTTGCCAAGCCGGTGATTGCACCGTCCCTGATACATTCTCGCGTACAAGCCAGCCAAGCGACTTCGGTATCGCTTGTAGATCCCGTCGTATCGATCCGCGGCTTTGGTCAAATAGTCGATGTGAAGTTTGCTTCCATCCGGAACGGTGTCCGCGGTCTCCTCGAGAATTGCCGCGGACAGCAACTCCGTTTGAAGGTTGTCCGCACGGAGTTGGTTTCGTCGACCGGCTTGTCGGGCCTGGTCTTTGTCGCGAACGTCCAACACCTTCGGAATCGTTTCTAGTTCTTTGCTGACCACTTCTTCGAGGGCGCTGAACTCTTTGAAAGAGCGGTCGTAAAGACTTCGCGCTTCCTTCAGTAGGGCTTGGCGATTCCCCGTCTTCGCTTGTTCGACTTTGATGCGTGCTCGCTCGACAATCAAATTCCCAAGTTGGCTCCGCGCTGCGTAAGCCTTCGGATGGCTGCCTTGTGAGTCGATGAACTGTTTCAGCAGGGCCTGAGCTTCGTCCAACGTCTTGAAGCGAACCTTCATGTCGCGTTCTTTGCGAGACGAGTCGACCAGGGTCAGCGCAATCTCATAAGGAATCGTTTGCCTCAGTTCCGGCGGTGCCAAGCGACTTGTCTGCATTGACTTCAAGTAGTCCAGTGCAACGTCGTTGTACCCACGGGATCGCAGGCCATCTAAAAAGGCTCGGGCAGGCTCCTCGCCTTTCGTCGAATTGCCCGCGCAGGCGAGCAGGAGAAGAATCAGGGCTGGGCGAATCATTCGCATGCGGTCACTCTCCAGTTTTAACGTCTTCGAGGGACCAATGGGCTTGTCGCAGAACTGCACGCGTGCTGCCTTTCAGTCGTTCGTACCAAACGGTCACGAGTGAACCATCATCCAGTTCAACGGTACTTGGGTAGCCCAAGTCACCACCATTCCCGTCGGCCGAAATCGTCAATGGTTCACTCCATGTTGCTCCCTCATCTTCGCTGATCCTGGCCAAATTGCCAAACGGTTTCCGCCGGTATCCGTAAGTCATTAGCAAACGCCCATCCTTCAGTCGCAGCAGAAACGATGGCAGCCCCCACACGCCGGTCGCCTTCGGTGTGGTCCACGTGCGCCCCCCATCAATCGACTCGCACTGCAACGTCGCGCGATTGTCTGTGGGATTGTGATTGCGAATGTGAACGACGATTTTGCCGCTAGCTGTCTCAACCGCATGCAGTTCGTGATAGCTCTCGTGTTCGTCGCCCGGACGAGTAGGAATTGTCGACAAGAACTCCCAGGTCTGTCCGTCGTCCTTAGATTCATAAACCGCGACCCGGCGGCCAGGACTCCAAAGCTCGACGCCCGCGTAAAGCAAACGCCCATCAGACAATTGGATGGGACCATGCGGGCTGTTGACGCCACTGGAGTATCGCTTTGACCAAGTGATTCCACCATCGGTGGATCGAATCATCCACTGCCCAAGTTCCGCCTTTCGCTGTTCTTCGCTCAATCGATTGTGCACAGAAAGCCAACGTTGCATCTTTTCATCCGGCCAAGCGCCCGCTTGTCTAATCTTCGCAATCGCTTTCTTTAGCTCGGTCGACTCATAAGCAAGCGATGTGAAGGTGGTGACCAACAGGCTGCCCTTGGATGTCACAAGTACACCCGCGTCGCGGTCGTCAATCGGACCGTCCAGCAGAGTCCGAGGCCAGGTCCATGTCTTGCCATCGTCATCCGACCGCATCATCTCGACCGTTCCAAACGGACAAACGTGATGGTCACGATTTCCCGACCAAACAACCAGCAGTTGGCCGTTCTGGCGACGGGTCAGCGTGGGCCAGCCGCAATAGTGTTCTGGCGTCTTGCTGATCACCCGGATTTCGTGCACGCGAGCAGTCGCTGTCGGCGATTCAGCGCTGACAATGATCGAGGCAGTCAATATCGAAAGGAGCGCGCAAAAATAGAGTCGCGGTTGAAATTGCTGGGTCAAGTGTTTCATGCTGCGATCGCTGCCAGGAAAGGTGAGTGCAAACACTTTAACAGGTTCGCAACGCCCTCGTGTTAGCGCCAACAGATTCTCGCTCAAAGAACCGACTGGCGATGTCCCGCTGCTCATCAATCGGGAGCGATTCGGGACGAAAGCAACAAGCTGCTTCCGGGCATAGGCTGCCGAAACGGGCAACCGATCACCTGGTTCGACCAGTGGAACGGCGTATCGACGATCTCTGCCGGGAAGCTGCGCCAACGCGAACCGCTCTCTTTTGCTTTCGCGGGCTCCGGCTAGTTGCACGGATAGGCTCCGACGCAGCCCGCATCCGGTGGAGAACCTTGGATGGAATCGGCTCCACCGTTGAAGTTGCCGCAATCACGTCCGATGCACTATCAGTTGTGTCTTCGAATACCTCCGACGGGGCGCTCTCTACCACTTCCGTCGCGGGAACCTGTTCCGGTGTTTCGCTCGCTGGCGCTTCCGCAATGGAGTCATCGCTCTGTTCGGCTGCTGCTTGCAAATCTTCGAACAGCGCGGTTAGCAAGTCGATCAAAAACTGTAAAAAGGGAAACGGTTTGCCCCAGAAACAATCGTGGTCCGATTCCAAATCGTCCTCTGGCTCCGTTGGCACAGCGGGGATCGTCGCGACCGCCGCATCGATCCAATCCGCAAACGCATCCACGCGCGTGTTGAATGCGAAATCGCCGAGACTGGAATCCTGAATGGTGCCTCCAGATGTGATTGACGCAATGAACAGTTCGCCTTCGATGTCCAAGTAACCTGGACCGCCTGAATCTCCCGACGCCGTGTTTGCTTCGGACGGATCATCGAAGTTCCAGTTCACCATCGTGTCGGTCACTTCATCGATTGTCGTGACGCCGACGCGTTTGGTTCCGAACGAACCATCGCTGCCATCGTCAGCGGTTCCCGATCCACCAAAGCCAACGATGAATAGCACATCGCCAACAACGGGCGTGCCTCGAAAGATCTCGGAGGGAACCACGCCCAGAACTGGTTCCGAAAGTCGCAGCACCGCGACGTCGTTGGCTAGGTTTCGTGAGTTGTAGTCCGGATGAATCAACACCGCTTCGGTTTGATAGACCTGCCCCCCGAGCGCGAACGTCCCCTCGGTGGCTCCTTCGATGACTTCAGCACAGTGGGCTGCCGTCAAAACATGCGTGGATGAGATTAGCGTGCCAGAACAGAATCCCCCACGACTTTGGCTGCCGACGATTCCCACGCTGTTGTAGTCCGTCGTCTCCTCGCCTTGAAGAATCCGTTCCAGAATTCGAGGGAACTGCTCCTGAGCATGTGTGCTTTGGTAGCTGTACAAAAACATGAGGGCGCAAAGACCCAGTAACCGCTTCGTCATCGGAGACTCCGTTATTTGATTCGATGCGCTCGGAACCTTCAGTAAGCCACTTTTATAGCGACTTCGCGTCTGTCACCGAACCACCAACTTGCCGCTGGGAAGTTCAGCATTTTTTGCTGGATTGGCTTTTACCGTATCGGCGGTTGGGATACCGGATGGTTGACCAGTTGGAGGCTTGGGTAATCTGGCGGTTTTGTGAGTTTCGCCTCCGCGGCTATAGCCTTCCCGATTGTCGACGCCGATAATAGGAGTAGCGTTCACTCTAAGGATTCATTTTGTTTTCTCTATGCCGACTGACGACCATCGCTGCGATGCTGCTGCATTCCGTTTTCGGATGCGGTATTCATCAGTTATGCGCGTGCGATTCGGGCAGCCACGCAGAGCAGAAGAACGTCTTGCTAGCCGATTGTTGTGGGCATCACCACGACGAACCTGCCAGCGTTCACGTTAATGACGTCGAGGTTGCTAGTGCCGGTGAGAGCTCGGAGATGTCTTGCCTGGATGCTCGGCTCAATGAAGCCCCCCCATGCGACCACAGTGATTCACCTTGTTGCTCTGAAGTCCAATGCAGCTTCATTGTTGCCAACAACGTGAAGTTCTCGTTGGATATCGGCCCAGTACTTTTCTTTCTTGCGGACGGTGACTTGGCCCCTTTGGACTCGTCCTGCGCCAAGTGTCGACTGAGCTCGAAAGGCTTCCGAGTCCAATTTGATAACTCTCTTTCGCGGTGCGCGCTGCACTGTTCCTGGCTGATTTGAGATGCAACTGAATCAATCGAGTCGATGAATGCGGGTTCGCCGGCAACTACCTTCTCGATTGGCTATGACGGCAATTCAGAAAGTCTCTGTCCCCTGTTTCTGACCAAGAAGAACACATGCCTGCGCCAACCGATTGGCTTGCGCGATTGCGCACTGCCTCCACCACAGCCATAGCGATCTTACTAGCGATCATCGTTGGTGCGTTCGCCTTGACCGATCTGCCGATGCAACTGGGACTTGTCAGCAAGCCAACGGCGGATGCCCATGACGATCATGCGCACGCGGATCCGGCCGGTGATCCTCACGCTGGGCACGACCATGCAGCACACTCCGAGCACGAGTCGATCGAAATCAGTAAGCAGGCTCGCACCAACATGGGGCTGCGAACGGCGCCGGTTTCCGTCAGCACTTACACGCAGTACACCGAAGTCCCAGGGATGATCACCGATTGGCCGGGACGGACGCATGTTTCGGTGACCTCACCGCTGACCGGTGTGCTCAACGCGGTGCTCGTTTCGCGTGGCGAATTGGTCCGCAGCGGCACTCCGCTGTTCACATTGCGACTGACCCACCAAGACTTGGTCAATACGCAAGAGACTTTCCTGACGAAACTTGGCGAATTGGATGTTGAGAACCGTGAAGTGGATCGACTTGCGAAAATCACGAATTCGGGTGCGATCGCGGGCAAGACGTTGATCGCGCGAAAGTACGAGCTCGAGAAGCTGATGGTCGGCGTCCGTGCTGC
>JBGCGI010000216.1:0-4383 GCA_045110715.1 Rubripirellula sp. | reverse complement strand
ATGAAAGAGCGTTCGGAAGTCCGCCCCGCTCACATCATGATTCGCGGCGCCTACGATCAACCCGGCGAAGAGGTCACGCGTGACGTGCCAGGCTTTCTACCGCCGATGAAGAAACAGGACGGATTGAGAACGCGGATGGATCTGGCCAAGTGGCTCGTCGATCCCTCCAACCCGCTCACCGCTCGCGTTGCCGTGAATCGATTTTGGCAGCAGTTTTTTGGAGTCGGATTGGTCAAAACTTCCGAAGACTTTGGCGCCCAAGGCGAATCCCCCAGCCATCCGAAATTGCTTGACCATTTGGCAATGCGTTTCATCGAGTCGGGCTGGGACGTCAAAGCGATCGTGCGCTCAATCGTGTTGTCGCAGACTTACCAACAGTCATCGACCGCCACTCATCAGCAATACGTTTCCGATCCCAGCAATCGGAAGCTGGCAAGAGGATCGCGATTTCGCTTGGATGCGGAAGTGGTCCGTGATCAATTGCTTTCTGTTTCCGGGCTGCTGAACAACGCTCGGTACGGAAAGAGTGTTAAGCCACCGCAGCCAAAGGGGTTGTGGAAGATCGTTGCGATGCCGAGTTCGTACCCAAGTGTTTTCGAGCCCGACACGGGAGACAAAATCTATCGTCGCAGTGTCTATACCTTTTGGAAACGTGGATTACCGCCTCCGCAGATGACAATTTTTGACGCTCCGACTCGCGAGAGTTGCATCGCTCGACGTGAGCGAACCAACACGCCCCTGCAGGCCTTGTTGTTGATGAACGAAGAACAACATTTCGCTGGCGCAATGCACTACGCAAAAGTGCTGATGGAACGAGCCGATCTGACCGACGACGATCGAATCGTGATGGCCTACGAAACGATCACGTCACAATTGCCAGGACAGGAGACGATCGGCCAACTGCGAAGAGCCAGGCTAGATTTTCTTGATCTCTACACAAACGATCCCGCTGCCGCCAAAGCGATGCTTAGCGCCAGCCACGATCCCAAGATCGCAACGATTAGCGCTGCCAAGCAACAGGCGGACCTAGCGTCATGGACGATGCTCGCGCATTCGTTGCTGAATTTGGATGTCACCAAGACACGAGAGTAATCAATCATGAACCCGATCCATTTATCAAAACAGTTTCAGGATCGCCGTCAGTTCCTGCGTGGCTCCGCGATGGGACTTGGTGCTGCGGCGATGAGTTCAGCCATCTTGGGATCGCGTGCGGCGAATGCACAGCAGGCATCGCTGAGTTCCGGTTTGCATTTTCCTGCCAAAGCCAAACGTGTCATCTTCATGTTCATGGCCGGGGCTCCCAGCCAGATCGACCTGTTCGACTACAAGCCTGAGTTGCACAAACAATTCAAAGAGCCGTTGCCTGAAAGCGTCAGCAAGGGCCAACGCGTTACCGCCATGACCAAAGGGAAAAACCAGCTCGTCGCGCCGTCGACGTTTAAGTTTTCACAAGCGGGTGACAGTGGCCTGTTCATGAGCGAATTGTTGCCACATCTGACCGGCGTTGTTGACGATCTTTGCATCATCAAGTCGATGCACACCGATGCAATCAACCATGACCCCGGCAAGACCTTGATCTGTACCGGATCAGAGATTCCCGGCAAAGCCAGTCTGGGTGCTTGGTTGAGTTATGGACTCGGCCGCATCAATGAAAATCTTCCGGACTTCATCGTCTTGAACTCAGCGTTTTGGACTGGCGGCACTGGAAACGTTCAAGCGCTCTACAGTCGTCTTTGGGGGTCGGGCTTCTTGCCATCGAAGCATCAGGGTGTTGCCTTTCAACCCTCAGGCGATCCCGTTTTGTTCCTTTCCAACCCGCCCGGCGTTAGCCGTGACAGTCGGCACAAAATGCTTGACTTGGTGACGAAATTGAACCGCGAGCATTTAGACGAAGTTGGCGACCCGGAGATTCAAACCACCATCGCGCAGCAGGAAATGGCATTTCGCATGCAGGCGTCTGTGCCCGAACTGACCGATCTGTCTCAAGAAAGTGAGCAGACCCTGGCAATGTATGGGCCAGAGGTCAGCAAGAGTGGATCGTTCGCAAGAAACTGCGTGTTGGCCCGCCGAATGAGCGAGCGAGATGTGCGATTCGTCCAACTCTTCCATCGTGGTTGGGATCATCACGTCGGATTGCCGAAGAAGCTTCGAGGCCAAGCCTATGATGTTGATCAGCCGGCAGCAGCGTTGATCGCTGACCTGAAACAACGTGGCTTGTTGGAGGACACGTTGGTCGTGTTTGCCGGCGAGTTTGGTCGCACGACGTACGGCCAAGGGAAACTTACCGAAACGGATTATGGACGCGACCATCATCCGCGTTGCTTTACGGCCTGGATGGCCGGTGGTGGGATCAAAGGCGGGATCGAGTATGGCCAGACCGACGAGTACAGCTACAACATCGTCGAGAATCCGGTCCACGTTCGTGATTTCAACGCCACGATCCTTCACCAACTTGGCATCGACCACGAACGTCTCACGTTTCCCTTCCTCGGACTCGATCAGAAACTGACCGGCGTGGAAGAAACGCACGTGGTGAAAGGCATCCTTGCCTAAGAGCCTCGCTGTCCTGTGAAGCACTACCTTTGGATCGGAGACGGTGTGTCGCTATCAACGCCCTGTTCCCACTCGTCGATCGCACTCAGCAGTTGCTCCACGCGTTCGGGGGCTTGATCGGCGAGGTTGCTGGTCTCGGACGGATCATTGTCCAGATTGAATAGATGCTGCTCGCCATCGTCGTAGCTGATCAGTTTCCAATTCCCCATTCGCACCGCGCGTCCTGCTCGTACCTTTTTACGTCGGGCGCTTGGTCGACGTCGCCAGAAAATGGTCCGCTCACGAATTTCGTTGGGAGAGCGAAGGAGGGGCAACAAGCTGAGGCCGTCCCCTGCAACCGTGTCCACCGCTAGTCCAGCGACACGGCGGAAGGTCGCGGTCCAGTCCATGGTGATGCCGACTTGTTTCGATTCAATGCCGGGCTTGATCACCGCTGGCCAGCGAACCATGCAGGGGACACGAGTGCCGCCTTCCCATCGCGTGCCTTTGAAATCACGCAGTGGCGCGTTGCGCGACAATGTGTGTCCGCCATTGTCGGAGGTGAAGACGACCAGCGTGTTTTCGCGAAGTCCCAGTTTGTCCAACTTGGCCAGCACGTCGCCAATCCGCTGGTCCATGTGCTCGACCATCGTGACATAAGTTTTACGCTCACCTTGCTGCCAAGACGGCTTCTTCGGTTCAACTCGTTTCCCGGCATCGCCGGGGCCTTGCCAGGGGAAGTGTGGCGCCGGGTGAGAGAGATACAGGAAAAACGGCTTGTCCCGATTCTTCTCCAGAAACCGCATCGCGTCCTCGGTGATCAGGTCGGTCGTGTAGACGCCATCTCGTTTGATCGGCGCGTTGTTCAACCACAGGTCGTGCGTTCCGATTCGATCCATGTGTTCGAAGTAGTGATGGTTCCCACCCAACAACCCGAGGAAATGGTCGAAACCTTGTTGGGTGGGACGTCTGTCGAAGTCGTAACCGAGATGCCACTTGCCGGCGAGACCCGTGACATAACCAGCAGCTTTCAATTCGTCAGCGATGGTCTTTTCTTCCGGCGGCAGCCCCTTGCCGCGTTCTTGGTAATAAACCGCGTGCTCCATTCCGATGCGATGTTGGTAGCGGCCCGTCATGAAGGCCGCGCGTGTCGGTGAACAAACCGAACCGTTCGCATAGAAGTCGGTAAAGCGAATACCTTCGTCCGCCAGTCGATCGAGATGGGGAGTTCGAATGTCTGGGCAACCGTAACACCCCAAGTCCCCGTAGCCTAGATCGTCGGCAAGAATAAACAGGATGTTAGGGCGAGCCTGTTCGGCTGCCTCACCCTGAGCAACGCAAATGAAGATCATGATTGCGGTGAATAGGGTTCGATGCATTTTCTCAGGTCGCAAGGGGGACGAAGAAGCGGAGACGCCAATGAGGGGCCGCGTTCATTCTCTGCCGCAAACACTCACCACGCAAACCCGTGTTGCCGGTATCAGTGCAACGATTCTAAGGTGGGTCTTTGCTTTGCGAGCGGGAAACAACTGGTCACAGAGTGTGAGGCGAAGATTTCGCGACCTTGGACGCCCGTCAATGCAAATCTGCCGAGTTCGCGTGCAGCCAGAGTAGAACAATTGTCCCAATTGTTTTTGCGGAGGGCTCGCTTTGCGAGCGGGAACTCTTGGTCACAGAGTGTGAGGCGAAGATTTCGCGGCCTTGAACGTCCGTCAATGCAAGTCTGCCGAGTTCGCGTACAGCCAGAGTAGAACAATTGTCCCAATTGTTTTTGCGGAGGGCTCGCTTTGCGAGCGGGAAACAATTGATCACAGAGTGTGAGGCGACGATTTCGCGACCTTGGACGTCCGT
>JBGCGI010000215.1:0-12034 GCA_045110715.1 Rubripirellula sp. | reverse complement strand
CTTGCACGACGACGAGGATCTGTCCGTAACGCCGGAAGGAAACTTCGTTGCCGCACGCGAGTGGTACCAGCGGCTACAAGGCATGGGTTTGGACCCCGTGTTGATGGACTCCAATGGCCGCGGCGGCTTTCACTTGGTGGTAATCTTCGCGGAACCGATGCACTCGCGGAGTGTCCGCGCCTTCGTAGAAAGTCTTGTTCATGACTATCGCAAACGCGGGCTCGATCAATTGCCCGATCTGTTTCCCGGCACGTTGGGGTCAAACCATCTTGGCAGTTGGCTGCGTCTTCCTGGCCGGCATCACACGCATCCGCACTACACACGTGTATACGACGACCAAGCGTGGGACGATCGCACTTGGCTGGATGGTCACGACGCGATCGACCGCATTCTGGCAACCCGCTTGGCCGCTGCTTCGCTGCTAGAAGAGCTCGGCATCCAAAAGAAGATCAAAACCGTTTGCCTGGATTTCGACGGAGTGATCCATTCCTATCGATCCGGATGGCAGGGCGTGACCAGCATTCCCGATCCACCGATTCATGGCGTGGGCGATTCGATTCGTCAGTTGCGCAAACGCTACCGCGTGGTGGTCCATTCCGCGCGAACCGCCAGCGAAGAAGGTTGCGATGCGATTCGGTCCTGGCTGGCGCGTCACAACATCGAAGTCGACGACGTCTGCATGCACAAGCCGCCTGCCCACGTGTACGTGGACGATCGAGCCATCCCGTTCAGCGGCAACTGGGACGAAACGATCGACCTCATCAACCAGTTCCGCAAGTAACGATTGGATCGTGATCCGCAATCGCATCAGCGACCGGGTTTCTGTCATTGCCCGTGCGCTCGCGGCCTGACCTCTGCACAAATGGGTAACACATCCAACACTTGCTACTCGCTCGCCTGAAACGCCAATTCAATACGACATAGCGTCTACGTCGTTTTGTTACTCTTGATGGGCGAGGGAATCGCTGAAAGCAATCAGCCAGCCGTGGCTATCATGCGACATTCGTGTCAGAACGGCCTTGCAAATTCGACCGTTGGCTGTTTTTCCGCGAGTTGGTTGCCGGTCGATAACAACGATCAGTTGCGTTCAATCCAAGGATTTTCATCATCGCTGATCTTCACATGCTCTTTGATGAAGTCCGTGATGGCGGGGATAACGCCTGAGACATCATTGACCAACGATGGACCGCTCAGCTTTGTCTTGACCAGTTTCAACGAGTAGCCGACCGCTGTTCCTCGGCCCATCCGAATTTTCACGGCCTCGATGGGTTTCCCGATCCGCTTGGCCTCCGCCATCTTCGTTTCGCCAGCCACGATCATGGTGGGTAGGTTCAATAGCTGTGGGTTGTTAAGGGCTGGTGCAATGGGGATGCCCTTGATCTGCTTCTCGGGTGAGATGTAGATCAACGCTTTGACGTCCTGTCCCTGTTTCATACGCCCAACATTGGGGAAGCTCCAGTCTCGCTGAGCCCAGTTCGCAGCCATCACGCAGCCCTCTCCGATACCAATCATCACGAGGGCGTTCAGGTTCAAGTTCTCTTTGTCGTTCTCTTCCTTCAAGAACGCCTTGGCTCTTTCAAGGTCAAAGTTGATCACGTTTTCAACATCGCGACGAGACATTTGCGAGATATTGAATTTGTCTTTTTTGCCACGAGCGTTCGTAAACTCGGCGCTGCCACCATGGCCTCGGTAATCCGGCGCCAGCACCGCACAACCAGCGTCGCGGAGTGCGATCACGAACTTCCCGTAGGGGCTGGCGCCCTTTCCGTTCCACTCATGGACGAGCAGCACGGTGATCGCTTCCTTGCCCTTGTCGGTCGGAAAATAGAACGCGTTGAGCGACAATCCGTCCTTGGTTTTCAACGTTACCCGGCGTGGTTTCAGCTTTTCATCCTGCGCAGGTTTCCTCTGTGCCGAAACGGTGGCTGCACAAAGCACCGCCGCCGCATAAACCAAAACCATCAAAACGCGATGTCGCGTCAAAACGTCGCGTTGTTCCTTCGTTGCAGCCAAAGCTCGCATGCAATTCTCTCTATCGGTTCGCTTCGAGATGAAGCGGAAATGAACGTCTTTTACCAGCCTAAGGGTAGACGCATTGCTGCGCGAGGTCAAATTCGACGGCGTTTGACGTGCTCCCCAGACGAGGCGGAAGTCACCTATAATCTCCCGTCTCTGCTCATTCGTTAAACTCGCCCCCTCGGTGATTCGTGTTGACCCCTCCTGCATCGCTGCCCATTCGCTGTTTTCTGTTTGGCTTTCTTTTCCTCCTGTGCCCGCTGATTGCACAAGCACAACGCGAGCTAACAGACATTCCCAAACCAGATCCCGTTGCCGAGAAGGCAGCGATGAAGGTGCACGAATTGGCCGCGGTCAATCTTTATGGCGCCAATCCAGATTTCAGCAAGCCGATCCAAATGAATTTCGATTCAACGGGAGGCTTGTGGATTGCCAGCAGCGAAGTCTACCCGCAGATCCTGCCAGGCGAGAAAGCGGATGACAAGATCGTCGTGTTGCGAGACACCGATGGTGACGGAGTCGCCGACAGTCGCACCGTGTTCGCGGACGGCTTGCTGATCCCAACCGGAGTTATCCCCGACGGTCCCAACGCTGCCTATATCGCCGAGAGCACTCGGATTCTGTACCTGCAAGACACCGACGGCGACGGCAAAGCAGACAAACGTGAAGTCGTCCTCAGTGGATTTGGCACCGAGGACACGCATCATTTGGTGCACACTTTGCGCATGGGGCCCGATGGCTGTCTGTATTTCAACCAGTCCATCTACATTCACAGCCATATCGATACGCCGTTCGGTACTCGCCATTTGGATGGCGGCGGGATCTGGCGATATCGACCGTCAACTCGTCGCTTGGAAGTTGTCTGCAAAGGATTTGTGAATCCGTGGGGCCATGTCTTTGACGCGGTCGGTGAGTCGTTCGCGACTGACGGCGCGTACTTCGAGGGGATCAACTACGTCTTTCCCGATTCCGTGTTTGTCACTTCACCAGGGGCAACACGCTGGTTGAAGGGTTTGAATCCGGGGAGTCCGAAGCACTGCGGACTGGAGATCTTGTCGGGGACTCACATTCCGCCGGAATGGTATGGCGAAATGGTTGCCAATGACTTTCGTAGCCACCGTGTCTGTCGTTTCACGGTCAAGCCCAGCGGCACCAGCTACCTCAGTCGCCAACAACCCGAGATCCTGACCACACAACACGTCGCGTTTCGTCCGATCGATGCACGCATGGGGCCCGACGGAGCGTTGTACGTTGCCGACTGGTACAACCCGATCATTCAACATGGCGAGGTCGACTTTCGTGATGAACGTCGAGATCGGAAACACGGTCGGATCTGGCGAGTCTCTTTCCCGGGCCGTGAACTGGACCCTTGGCCCGATTTTAAAGCCGCCGATGTGGACGGATTGTTGACAATGCTGGAGGATTCGGCGCTCCACGTCCGCCAGTTTGCTCGACAAGAACTGTGGCAACGCATCGAACAAGACCCGACTCCGGTCCGCGCGGCGATGGCGAACTGGGCGGGTGAAAAACCACAAACAAGAATCTTAGAACGCTACTGGCTTAACGAAGTGATCGGAAGCAAAGACGCGTCCGAGATTGCAGATATCGAGACCTTGGAGGGCATCGAACCTACGCAGCAGCGAACTCTTTTGCGAAGTGCCTGGAGACGTCGCCAGGACTTTTCGCCGGCCGACCAACAGATGCTGCAGTTACTCGTGACCGCTCACACGAAACATGCCGATCCGCGAGTTCGGTTGGAAGCGGTAGCAGCTGCCGGACAGATCGAGGGAAGCGCGGACGACATCCGTAAGATCGCTGCCTTCGAGCGGGTGCTTGAAGCGACCGACCGGGATCTAGATCCCAATCTGGACTTCGCCGTTTGGCAATCGATCCGACAATTGGATGCCAAGTACTCCAGCGGCTCGATCCTGACCGCGATGGACTGGGCCGGCAAAGAGGCGAAACTGGCACATGCCGTTTCAGCGATCTCGACCCCGGCTGCCGCGGAAGTCGCGGTCAAGGGAATCGAAGCAGCCGAGGATCAATCCGCCTCTGACGCGTTGGTCGCAGCAGTCGCATTGGCGGGCAACGGTCAGCAATTGGGACGAGTCGTTCGTTCGATGATCAGCCGTGATGCAAGGGATTTTTCGTCGGCAAGATTCAAGCCACTGCTCGATCGCACCCGACGCGACGGCACGATCCCGGCGGGGGTTGGTCCGCTGCTGGCGAAAACAGCGGCAAAGGATTCTGACATGATGAAAGATGCCGAACACGCAGGCACGCTGGCGCTGATGGCGGGCATCTGGAAAATCGGCGAACTGGAAACTCCTTTGGTCAGCACGTTGGACACCGCGGCGCCACAGGTACGCAATCAGTTGATCGCTGCTTTGGGCTCGTTCGACTCCGATTCGGCAAAGAAGACCCTGACGCGATTGGCAGGAGACGCCGATGTTGCGACCCGAGTAGCCGCCACGCGAGCGATTGCCGCCAGTCGACCTTGGGCCGCAGTCGGTCCGGTGGTGGATCTACTGCAGGATGATGCGACGGGCGATGCCGGCGCTGACATCGTTGTCAGCATGCTGGGCCGTAAAGAGATCAGCAAGCAAGTTGGCGAGAAGATCGCGTCGGTTGGATTGTCGACCGATCGCGCGCGAAGCCTGCTGAGGCAAGTCCGTTCAGGTGGTGGTAATGCAGGCTTGGAGCAAGCGATTCGAGCGGCAGGTAAACTTGAGAACGCGTCTTGGAAGTTGACGCCTGAGTTGAAAGCGGAACTGCTGGCGCTGGCGAAATCGAGTGGTTCGCCTGAGCGAGGCGAGGCGATTTATCGGCAAGAGAAGCTGCAGTGCATCAAATGCCATGCGATCGGCAATGCGGGCGGTGTTGTTGGGCCGAACTTGATCAGCATGGGCGGAAGCTCGCAGCCAGACTACATCGTCGAATCGCTGTTGTTGCCAAGTGCCAAGTTGAAAGAAGGTTACACGACGCTGAGTGTATTGACCGATAGTGGCGAACTGATCAATGGAATTTTGATCGGTCGCAACGCCAAGACGGTCAGCCTGCGATTGGCCGATGGCAAAGAAGTTCAGATTGCGGCTGACTCGATCGAACAAGAGAAACCTGGCAAGTCGCTGATGCCGGAGGGACTGCTGGACACTCTGACGAAAACCGACTTGGTGGACTTGATCGCGTTCATGTCGGCACTGGGACGTACGCCTGAGTACACCGTGTCGACCGAGTCCATCGTGCGGCAGTTCGAGTCGCTGATCTATACCAACGAAGCCAATCGCCGTCTGAACCGAACCAGCACTGACACGGCGGCCAGCGATGATCCTGCGATGCAGTGGAAGCCATTGACCAGCAAGGTCGATGGAACGCTGCCAATCAGTGAGCTAGCTGAGTTCAAGCAGCACCGCCAAACTCCGCCAACTTCGTTCGCAAGATTCACGATCAACTTGCCCGCTGCAGGCACGGCCCAAATCGAGTTGCCCAACGAGGGCATCGAAGCTTGGGTCGATACGAAGCCAACGCCCGTTTGGGAATTGAAGTCGCTGAAGCTGCCAGCCGGTGATCACACGATCGTGTTTGCGATCGACCGCACCAAACGCAAAGAGCCCTTCAAGGTCCAACTTGGCGGTGATGTGAAGTAGGCGTGCGTTCGAGGTCGAGTCCTCGAATCACGAAGGCGGTTGCTCGCTCGTCACGAACCAGCCCTCGGGTGGATCGGCGAGCTGAAAACTCTCGTGGTAATCGCGTTGCTTCAGCTCGATCCACACCAATGTCTCTTGATGCAGTTTGGTTGGCTGCATTCGAATGGCTTTCCTAGCCAGCTCTTTAGCGCGGGAGAAGTCTTGTTCGGCCGCGGCTGCAATCGCAAGGTTGTGAACCGCCGCAGCTTGCGTGGGATGGCCTTCCATTGCCTCGGTCCACGTTTGCTTGGCCTCTTGCCACTTGCCTGCCAACGCGCTCATGTTTCCTCGGCGGACTTCGGCACTGCCGGGCATCAAGTACGGGATCGCCAATTGCACACGCTCGCGTTCGATCGACGGCGTGATCAACCGATAGGTGTCTCGGACTGCCGCGCTGGTAAGCACGTCGGTTGGATCACCCAGCATCGAAAGATCGGGATAGCGTTTGAGCGCGGACTCGAGATCGACGACGACCGGACGCCCTTCGGGACGCTGTTGGCTGCCGATCGGTGTCAGACGCCAGGAGATCAGAAGTTTCTCTTCGGAGTTCGCTGCAGCGGATTTCGGATGGCGATCGACCAGGATCTCACCCCTCAGCAAGTAGTCAATGCCAGCGTGGCGGCCCATCGACGTTAGCGCCAGATCGTTTGGCTCGTCGTCGGTTGCAGACACCAATCGGATGTTTCCGACTTGAGGAAGCGAAGCTGCGCTCGCCACATCGACATTTCGCCCCGTGTCGCGAGGCGCCAGAGCCAGCATCTTTTGCTGAACTTTCTCGGCCAACTCATCAGGCCCGCCAACGGAGGAGATCACCAAACGTTTTCCAACAGCGGACTGCATCTCCGGCGGTTGCCATACGTGCAACGGAACCCCCATACGACAACCAGCGGTTGCGAACAGGATCGCGCAGGAAAGAACCGAGAATGCCAAAGGTGAACGCATGCATTGGTGTGTAGGACGCCAAGGCAATGAGCGTCAAGAGCACCGTGTTTCGCAAACTGAGCCGATGGGCAAGGCGAGTTCTTCCTTGGCGGCCGGCTGCTCATGAAGAAGCTGGCTTGAACGGTCGCGATCGGCTGAGGCGCGGGTGAGCCACAACAAACCTCAGAGAAGCTCGAACGCTGTTACGCGGCCTGCGCGGTTTGCATCGGAATTCGAAGGCTCTCTTTGCGGATTCCGTCGCTGCCGTACATGATCACGGTGTGCTTATCGAAATCGCAAATGGCAGTCAGTTTCACGCTTCGAGGACCGTGAACGCAAAAGTAGACGCCAGCTGTTTTTCCGCCTCGCACGATTTCTCGTTGTGTCATGGGGAACTGATTGGGAATCAGATGTCCCAGTTCGCAAAGTCGCTGCTCGACTGTTTCACAAAGAGTGTCATAGTCGATCTTGTGGGGCGTCAAACTGATCATGCGGCCGGTCATCGCGGAGGGAAGAAATGGGTCACCGAGCGGCCCGCAATGGTTGGCAGGATTGCGACCGCAGCATCCGTATCGGCGCGGAGCCCCCGGCAGATGAGTCTGCAAAAAAGTCTATTGCGATCTGTCCGCCTTCAGCGTGAAGGCGTAGCGATTGTGCCACTTGCCCGAGCGTCGACGTTTTTCTCAACGTCAATCCGAGCTGGAACGGTCACTTGCTATCAATCTGAGTGATGCGTCCAAAGATGTCCCGCAAGATGACCTGCTCAAGCGAGGTATCGCGTCCCAGTGGGATCCAGCCGAGCGTTTGCGGACTGTCGTCATATTGGTCGGCGTTGCGAAGCAGTGTTCCATCGTGTCGCATCCGTGCAGTCGACTCGGTGGCGTACTGCGTCCGATCGGTGTCCTCCAGGTCTTTCTGCACGACCACTTCGATCGTGTAACCAGCGCCCATGGGGCGAACGGTCACCAACGCCCGACGGCGAATCGACTGAAGCGTGCTCTGCAGACGCTCGAAGCCCGCCGTGCTGTCTTTGCGCCATGGCTCGAAAATCGAACCACCAATCTTGTAAGCGGTCTCGATGCTGCCGTCGAGCACGACCCCGTTGGAGTTCTGTACCGGTTGTTCTCGCGAGATACGAAAGTAGTCGTCCAGCGAATCAACGACTTGCGACCAAACGAAGTCATCGGCAGCCGGCGGAAGTTCCAGCGGGTTAGGCACGAACGCTTCGGGGACATCGTTCTGAAGTCGATATGCGAGTTGGCCACAGCCCGCCAAGCAAGCCATGCTGATCAACAACAGTACGATGCGTATCGATCGAGACGACGCCAAGTCAGGTTTCCTTGAATCAGAAATTTGCATGAGAGCTTCCGGCTTGGGATTCAGGCAGAGCCTATCGAATCGAGCGGGCTGGCCCTACTGGCGACGGACGCCGTGCGGAACGCGTTGGCATCGCTTTGGCACCGGGTGTGTCTTGAGGAAACAGGGACCAAACTGGGATCCGATCCTGCATCGTTTCCATCACTGCTTTCTGTGATTCGGTGATTTTGCCTTGCCGGATGGTCGATCGAATCTCATCCTGCACCTTACTCAGGGGCGTGATGCCAGCTTCCTCGCGTTCCAACACCCGCACAATGTGAAGTCCATCGGCGTCCTCAATGATCTCACTCAATTCGTTAAGTGGGATCGAGAAGATCTGATCGTTCAGCTTGTCCGACGCTAACGCTCCCTTGGTCGTCCAGGCATGAAGTCCGCCACTTGATGCGAACGGCTCTTGGCTCTTGGCTTTGGCAACCGCTTGAACGTTGCCACCAAAGTAGGCTTCGCGCCCCATTTCCCAGATCGCTTTCTGCGCGTCTTCTTTGCTCGTGAAGTTACTGTGCAGAACCGACAGTTGTTCCCAACGAGCACGAGAGGGTCGCTCGAACTCCTTCTTGTTGACTTCGTAGTACTCTTTGATTTCCGAAATCGAGACATTCGGTTCGCGGTTGACCTTGCTGCGAATGTAGAGGTGTCCCAGCATGGCGTCCATGAAGTCACGCTGACGAGCTGCAATCGAACTGCCTTTTTCATGCAATCGTTTGTCCAGCTCCCCCAGGTCCTCGACTTCGTATTGCTCCTTCAGCTGGGGCAATTCCGACTCGAAGAACATTTGCCTGGCTCGAGACGACAGTCGGGCGTCCGCTTCACGCCGCTTATCAGCCGCTTCTGTGCCGACTTGATCAATCAAAAATGATTCTCGCATCATTTTGTTCTGGATCGCTTGCGCGAGATGTCCGCGGATCAGGTTGACACGTGCGACATGCAGCTGATCCTCGGGGACCTTCTGCGGGTTGCTGGCCAGGACCTTTTTGATTTTTGCCTCGACCTTGGGCATCAGGTCGCACAGCAAAATTGGCGTGTTGCCAACCATCGCGATCACGGCGGCCGGATCATCCGGCAATTGGATGGCTTTCAAGGCATCGATTTCGGCTCGCGTCGGAACCTGTGCCGGCGCCGGAACGCCGAACAGAACAAGCGAAGCAAGACAAAAGATGGATTTGAGACGCGGCGGCATAAAGTGGCACTGCGACAAGAGGAAGAACGAAAGGGATTTCACAACGGCTTCTAATGAGATCGAGAGTGTTGACGCAAGAGGAGTTTTTTCGATGCGGATCCAGCAACCTTGTTGCCAGTGTTGACTCGACCAATTCAGCTTGTATTCGCGTCATTATGCTGGCGTGAGTGCGCGCGGAACGTGAATTCCGCTCTTTCGGCAGCTGTCGCAAATTGGCTAGCCTCCCGCTAGATGGCTGGCGTGTCCCGGCCTCTGCGTTCGTTGCTTCCGAGAGTGCGATATCTATGTCCGTTGAAACCAATCCTCCGCTCCGGCGACCGCTTGGCCCACCGCGGAGCGCGGAGGACAACTTTCGTATGGCAAGTCTCCTTTGGATGGCTGGGATCACGTTGCTGTTGGTTCCCATGGCGACACTGATCGATATTCCGATTGCGAAATGGTTCGGCAACGGCTCGCTGACTCGCGAAGTCGGCGATACCCTCGAACTGGCTCGGATCTACGCCCACGGCAGCGGTGTCTTTCTAATCCTGCTTGGGATTGGATTGCTCTCGCCAAAAGATCGCTGGCACATCCCCCGCTTGGCAACGCTGGCGCTGGGCAGTGGAGCGGTGGCGACTTTGACGAAGATGTTCGTGCTTCGCCCGCGTCCGAATAGTTTGAACCTGGACGCGATGAACTTTGATTACGCGTGGATCTGGTCGTTTGACTGGACTCTCTCGAAAATCGCCCATTTTGATGCCAGCACCCGAGCGTTTCCGAGCGCGGATGTGGCGACCGCCACCGCCATGACGTTTGGCTTGTGGGTTCTGATCCCACGCGGAAGGATCATCTTCGTTGCACTGTGCACCGGCACGATGCTGCAACGACTGTACTGCAACGCTCATTTCTTGAGCGACCTGTTTGGTTCGGCAGCGGTAGGGCTAACCTGGGCCTACGTTTGTTATCACCCTGGGCTGATGGGCAGCGTTTTCGATAAGATGGAATCGGATCGCGAGGGACCAAGGAAACGGCTCATCGAGGCGGTGGGTGAACCTGCTGAATCGCTAGAGCGTCCAGTACCCGAGTCGCAGGCGAAGCGAGCGGCTTGAGCGGCTACATGGGGCAGGAAACGAGTTCCCGGCGGTCGAGGCCCTTCCCGATCAAGCACATTTCACTATCGTTGTGTTGGGTTTCTCTGGGAAATGCGGTCTATTTTGCACTGCGACCGGTGAGTCCTGACCGAATCGGCGGAAGTTCCGAAGCGCTCGAGTGCGAGTTTTGCCTTGGCAACTAAACTGATTTCTCGCATTCCGATTTTTGACTGTTCACTGGTATCCCTTTATGAGTCTCGCGTCCCATTATCAATCCAACCGCTGCGCGATTTCGTTTGAGCTGTTCCCACCGAAAACACCGGCCGGAATGGAGACTCTGTGTGCGAACGTCAAACGGCTAGCCGAATTCAATCCTGCCTACTTCACATGCACCTATGGCGCAGGCGGATCGACTCAGGGAACGACGCTTGAGGTTCTTCAGAAAGTCCGTGAGATCACGAGTCTGCCGGTCGCCTCGCATCTGACCTGCGTGAATGCGACGATCGAGGACTTGGAGAACTATCTGTCCGAAGCACAAACCAAGGGCACCGACTATATCGTCGCTTTGCGTGGCGACCCGCCCAAAGGGACTGACAAGTTTGAGGCCATCGATGGTGGCCTACGATACGCCAATGAGTTGGTCGAATTGATTCGCGCCAAGTTCGGTGACTTGGGGATCGCGGTTGCCGGCTATCCCGAGATTCATCAAGAAGCGGTGGATGGACCAACGGACATGTTGAACCTGAAGCGCAAAGTCGACGCCGGTGCGGATGTCGTGATCACGCAGTTGTTCTACGACAACGATGACTTCTATCGTTTTCGTGACGATTGCCAACAAGCTGGCATCGGCGTACCGATCGTGCCCGGCATCTTGCCAGTGACGAACTTCAAGCAGGCGCTTCGAATCGCGTCGATGTGCAAAGCTCGCATTCCCGATTCGTTAAGCCAGAGCATGAACGCGGCCAGTGACGATCAAAGTCAGTTCCAGGCAGGCATCGAGCACGCGCGGATGCAGACCGAGGACCTGGTTCGATCGGGCGCTCCCGGAATTCATTACTATGTCCTCAACAAAAGCGACGCAGCCGCTGAGCTGCTGAACGGCTTGAACTTGGAAGGCGCTGGGGCTTGAGCTTCACTTGGACGCAGATCGATACGTGGATCATCTTGACCGCAGCGCTTGTCAGCGCTGCTTGTGCGATCCCCGGTTGCTTTCTGTTCCTTCGCAAACAAAGCATGATCGCCGACGCGTTGACTCACTCGGCGCTGCCCGGCGTCGTTGGCGCGTTTGTCTTGGCCGGATACTTCGAGTCCTGGGGCTGGATTGATCACGACGGCGGTTGGGCGGTTCGGCAACTGCTGATGTTCGCCGGTGCGATGGCGGCAGGACTGCTAACCGCGTTCTTAACCGAGTGGGTTTCTCGGACCGGCTGGATTCAGGTGGATGCGGCATTGGGAGTTGTTTTCACAACCCTGTTTGCCATTGGCTTGATCATGCTGCGGATGTTCGCCGACAAGAGCGACGTCGATTTGGATTGCGTTTTGTACGGACAGCTGGAAACAGTTGGGCTGGCAGCCAAGGTTCCTGGTGAGGCGATCACCTGCGGCGTGATGCTGTTGATCAACTTGGGGCTGATCTTCGTTCTTTTCAAAGAGTTGATGATCACAACGTTTGACCCTCAGCTTGCCGGAGCATTGGGATTTCGCCCGCGCTTGGTCCACTACGGATTGATGACCGTCACCACCGCAACGGTCGTGACGGCCTTCGAAGTGGTGGGCAGCATTCTGGT
>JBGCGI010000214.1:0-25822 GCA_045110715.1 Rubripirellula sp. | reverse complement strand
GATTGGGACTGGGTCTTTGGGTCCGACTCGGACGGCTCAGGCAATGCGTCAGGCGGCATGCCGCCAGCAAGTGCAGCGTCCAGCGCGCGGCGGAAGGCGTCCGCGACCAGCGAGTCGCGTGCCTCGGTGCAACGTGAAATGGAATCACGACGAACCACCATGCCGCGACCACGCAAAGGCTCTAACACTTGATCGCCTTGCAGTTGCTGATAAGCGCGTGCAATCGTGTTGGGGTTGATGGCCAACTCTTTGGAGAGCTGCCGAACGCTGGGCACCATCTGCCCACCGACAAGAACACCGTCCGCAACGGCTAGCTTGACCTGACGAACAATCTGCTCGTAGATCGGCACGTCGCCAGATGGGTCAATGGAAAAAAACATGCTCAGACACCGTTGGGCTGGATGGCCATTTGTGTGTACCAGTGAGATAGTACACCGGGCCAACGCCGGATGTCAAGCGAATTGAAAAGAAAACCTGGTCGAGACTCTTAACGCTCGATCGTCCAGCCAAAAAAAAATTCGTGGCCGCCCTGAATTCGTGAGCATTCACATGCATCAAGAATTCAGGGCGACCACGAACGATTGTACGTGGTCGACGCTTTGTAAGCCTTCGCCGGTAGCGTGCGGTTTAGCTGCGTCTTACGTCACCAAGTTAGGCAGGTGAAACGTTTTCAGCGCAAGGGCCTTTTGGTCCACGCCCTTCGGTGTAGGTCACTCGTTGTCCTTCACGCAGGTCGTCGAACTTGACGCCAACCAGGCTGGATGAGTGAAAGAACAAGTCCTTCTCTCCGCCTGAATCGATGAAGCCAAAGCCTTTGTCCGTTACTCGTTTGATGGTGCCTTCTGCCATATCTAAAATCCTAAACTGTGTCTCTGCAGGGCTACCGATAAACATGATTCGTCCAACGTGCTTCTCTGCGAAGGCCGTAGTCTATCGCGCTCGTTCGATCCAGGCGATGCCATGAATTTGAATATCGAGCAGGAATTTGGCTTCGAAAGCCGGTTTTTTGCTGCATTCACGTGAAGACTTCAAGAATTTTTTTGGCGTACGCGGGCGATCGAGGCTCCTTCCAAAGCGAATGCAGGCCCCGCCTGCTAAAATTGGAGGGTTCGCTTTCGCAAATCGAATCGTCCAAATCATGCGATTTTCTATCCAAAACATTACCGTCTGGAGCATCACCGCGGGGGCACTCTTCGGCGCCAGCGTGCTGTTCGGAATCGGTTGGACGTTGGCGGTTTCTCTGCTGATCTCGGTCGTTTGGAGAGGCTATGTCGATGGTCTGCGATCAGCCGGATTGGAGCCAGATTTGATCGCTTGGACGCAGGAGGATCTTGCGACCGACTCGGCAGAGCCAGTTCGCCCACACTCCAGCTTTGATGAAGAAGGTCGGTTGATCTCAATCACGTTTGCTCCTGCGGGATCGCTTGGCCACGACGATGCAGAGATTCCGCGACGTCTTTGCGACTGAGAACGTTGTGCCGCTGATCGAAGTAGCCAACGTCACTGAGCCTTCGCCCCGCCACCTTGATCTGCCCTATCCATCTATGTGTATCGATTTACGAGTCAGCCTGCGGATCTTGGCGCTACTGTTGTTTGGCTCGGCTGGATCGAGTCTGTGCGGAGACAACAGCACTGCCTTCACCAGCGTGATCGCTCCCGCATTGAAAACGCACTGTGGAAAATGCCATGGTGCTGAGGATGAAGTGGAAGCTGAAGTCAACTTGCTGGAACTCGACGGAGAATTCGCGTCCAGGCTTGAGCTCGTCGCGGACTTGATTGAGGTGATCGATCTGCAGGAGATGCCGCCGGAGGACGAGCCACAGTTGAGTCCTGAGCTTCGTCAAACATTGGTCGATGAACTGAGAAAGATCCTGCGTTCATCGGTAGCGGCCAGCAAGACTTTCGAGCACGCGCCTTTGCGTCGCATGAATCGATTCCAATACAACAATGCCGTGATCGATTTGTTCGACTTGCAAAGCATCGTCTTCACGCTGCCCGAACGAATGATGCGGGAACACAAGGGGTATTTCAAGCCGCACACGGGCAAGATGGCCAGCACCGTCACGGTTGGTAGTCGTCCGCTGGGGAAATCGCAGATGATTGAAAAACGTTTGCTTGGCGTTGCCGCTTTTCCCCAAGACCTGCGAGCCGAACACGGCTATGACAACCGAGGTGATCACCTTTCGCTTTCACCGCTGTTGATGGAGTCGTTCTTGAAGCTCGGGCACTCCATCACACACAGTCCCGACTTCACTCCTGAGAATGTCGCTGTTTGGAGTTCGTTCTTCGCGGCGCCTGCCAAAGGCACTGATTTGTTGGTCGAGGTCCGTAGCCGCATCAAGCCATTCCTAAGGAGGGCATTCCGCCGCCGCGTCGAAGACGAAGTGGTCGATCGATACGTGCAGTTCGTTTCTCGCGAACTCGATGACGGAACCGAATTTGTCGACGCGATGAAGTCGGTTGCAGCCGCGACCATCGCCTCGCCTCGCTTTCTTTACTTGTACGACGACCCGACTTCGGCGGAGACGTCTGACGAGATCAATGGCTCGGAGCTCGCCTCACGGCTGTCTTTCTTCCTGTGGGGGAGTATTCCCGACGATGAATTACTTGCTCTCGCAGAGTCTGGCGAACTGAAGGATTCCGAAGTGCTTCAAACGCAGGTGGATCGGATGCTGAAAGACCACAAGTTGAAACGATTCTGCGATAGTTTTCCCTCGCAGTGGTTGCAGCTCGAGAGAATCATTTCGTCGACACCTGATCCAGAGAAGTACTCAAGCTTCTACTTTGCGAAGTATCGAAACAGCATGCACATGATGCTTGAGCCGCTCCTGTTATTTGAGACGGTTTTGATCGAAAACATGCCGATCAGCCAGTTGATTGATTCCGACTTCACCTATCGCTCTGGACTGTTGGAAGCAGCTTACGGTGAACTTGGAAATCCTCTTACCAAGAAGGGAAACGGTGTAACGGTCCTGGCGTTCCATCGTGTCCCAGTGACTGACCGACGCAGCGGCGGCGTGATCACCAACGCAGCGGTGATGACGATGACCTCGGGCCCCGAAAGAACGCAGCCGATCACACGTGGCGCCTGGATCGCGTCGGTGATTTTCAACGATCCGCCCGAGCCGCCGCCAGCGGATGTGCCGGCGTTGGGTGAAAAGCCAGCCGAGGGCGAAGAGCACCTGACCTTGCGTGAGCGACTGGCGATGCACCGCGAGCGAGCCGATTGCAAAGGCTGTCATGAACAGATCGATCCACTCGGGTTCGCGCTGGAGAACTACGATCCGATCGGCGTCTGGCGACAGAAATATCAGAACGGTCGTGAGGTGGACATGGTTGGAACCCTGTTTCGCAAGCATGAATTTGAGGACATCGCCGAATTCAAGGACGCGATTCTAGCTGAGAAAGATCGATTCGCTCGCGCGTTGGCGGGACACTTGCTGTCGTTTGGTTTGGCCCGCCAACTGGGGCCCGCGGATCAGCTTGCTCTGGACGAAATCGCGGCGGCAACGGCAGCCGATGACTACAAGCTGCAGCAGTTGATCAAGCATGTCGTTTTGAGCGAACCGTTTCGAAGTAAAACGAATCCAAAGTAAAGGACGACGCTACGAGCGCTGCTGAATGACTCGCCGGATCACTGCCAGCCGATGGGTTTGCTCGGGACGCAGACGCTCAAAACGGCTCCAGTAGCTTTCCTCTTCACGCAGTGATTCATAGAACGCGTGTCCTCCGCGTTTGAGAATCCAGGGACCGAACAACAGGGCGCTGTCAAGATTCACGTTCAGGTAAGCGGGATCCTCCGACTCCGTGGCACGCTCGAACCGCAGAATGATGTAATCCCAATGCCCTGCTGCCTGCTGCTCGTCTCGGAGATGAAAACCGGCACGAAGTGCCCAAGCACGCACGAGTTCCGGTTGGCGGTTGGGCTGCAACAACACCGTCTCAGGCACGCGGTTTGGAAAACACTCCAGAATTCGAACGATACTCTCCGCTCCCATTCCACAGATGCTGAGGCTGTCGGCTTCCCCTGCGACCAGCGGTTCCAACCCATCACCGAAACGAACGTCGCCAGCGAGATCGTCCAGCATGGCGAGCGAGTTCGCGTACGGTTGCTGCTTGTTTTCGATCGCGATTCCTTGTTCGATGCGTCCAGCGGTCAAGAGTGCCTTGAGAAGGTGTCCATGGTCCGAACCGACGTCGACGTGCGTGCGAGCGCGAATCTGTCGAGCAACCGCTTTCAGTCTTTCGTCCAACTTTGGCAAGCAGATTTCTCCAATGTAAATGCGACAAAACCAAATGTCGCATCGAGCGAATTCCGGCATCCTTCACTTAACACAGCGCCCCATGAATGCCTACGATGGACCTTAGTTGGATAGTGTTCTCTTCACGATTTAGAAAAGCAACGTTTGGCGTCCGAACGCGAGCCGACATTTTGCACCCGAATCCTTCCTGATTATCACTCGCGACAGATTTCTCGTCGAAAGCACCGCATGACCCGTAACGTTGAACGTACCCTCGGAGTCCTTTTTTGGGCCATTTTGGTTGGCGCCGGAATCATTCTTGCCAACCGATCCGAACCCGACCAGACGTCTTCGCCACAAACTTCGTTGACGCGATATTTCGCCGGACCGAGCGCCCAAGTGCAAGCGATCGACGATTCGCAGCAACTCCGCGTTTACGATCCCGTCTTTTTTCAGGATACCGACAGCCAGTGGTCGCAAATTGGATACATCAAATCGATCGAGTCAGAGTCGGAGCAAGGTTTACTGAATATCGCCTGGTTTCGCAGCGACGTATCGCCGTTGGAATGCTCGCTGGCGAGCTATCGTAATCGCGGTCGGCTAGAAGATGTCGTGGCAACGATGCTGCCTCCCGAGAAGCAGTTGCAGATTCGTCAACGTTTGGCGGCGGCGATGGCGGAGCACGGTGACGAACTGTCGGCTTCGTTTGTGCCATTGGTGCAAACCAGCCTGCGCCGATCTCTGCCGGTGATTGAAGAAGAGTTTCGATTGGCGGTCGGGCGGCACCGCGATCAGATCGATTCGATGGCCGAACGTTGGAATGACGAAGTGGTTGCCGAACGATTGATCCCACTGGCTCGCAGAGAGATTTTGCCGATCGTTCGTGAGCATGGGGAGCCAACGGCCAACGCGATCGGACGCGAACTATGGGACCGTGCTTCGATCTGGCGATTCGGCTGGCGAGCGATCTACGACAAGTCACCTTTGCCGCGTCAGGATCTGGTTCAAGAAGAATGGGATCGGTTTGTGGAAAAGGAAGCGGTCCCCGTCTTTGAGTCCCACATGGACGATGTTGTCTTAACGGTGCAAAAGATTGTGACTGGCGTCGCAGCCAACGAAGTGGTTCGCCGCGAACTCGGAGTCGTCGCCGGTGAACTTGCCGCGGACCCCGAGGCTCGCGAATTGGTGCGTGTGATTTTGAGGGAAACGCTGGTGGACAACGACAGACTTCGGAAAGTCTGGAGCGATGTTTGGAGCAGCAACGATGCCCGACAGGCTTTGGACATGGCGGGTGATCGGCTGGAACCGGTCGTTCGACAGATTGGTGACGACCTGTTCGGCACTCAGGAATCGGGAATCACTCCTAGTTTTGCCCGGGTGCTGCGGAACCAGATCCTTGGCAAGGATCGACGTTGGTTGGTCGCACAAAGAGAGACCGACGGCACCGTTGATTCACTCCAGGCCACACCGATTCGGATTCGATCATCACGCGATTCGATGCCTTATCCCATCGTCTACACGGCATCCGATGCAGGGAGCGTCGAATGACACTCGCGGAGAACGAGATCCCGACAGTACAACTCAAGGATCTGCGGATCCAAGCCGGTTCCCAAGTTTTATTGGACAGCGCGAACGTTACCATCGCAGCGGGGAAAATCACCGTGATCGTTGGCGCGAGCGGCGCCGGAAAGTCTGTTCTCTTGAAAACCTTGGCCGGGCTACTTCGCCGTGACGGGGAAGCGATTTCCTGGACCGGCGAAGTCGAGATCGAGAAATCGGCCGGCCCAGCCAGAGTTGGAATCGTATTTCAGCAATTCGCTCTGTTCGACGAATTGACTCCCCTCGAAAACGTCCAGTTCGCGATTGACCATCGTGCTGATCGCTCCCAGGCTCCCAGCCAGACCCCGCAGCAATGGTTGGATGAGCTGGGCGTTCCGTCAGCCACACGAATCGCTGGATTGAGCGGTGGCCAAAAACAGCGTTTGGCGATCGCCAGGACATTGGCTGCCGAACCCAGCGTCGTCTTGTATGACGAGCCCACTTCGGGACTGGACGCGGCTAGCGGCCGCAAGGTGGCCGAGCTCGTCCGCCAGACTCACCTTGCCCATCGCCGCACCAGCATCGTCGTCACTCATGACTACGAAACGCTGTTGCCGATTGCCGATGAAGTCTTGTTGTTGGATTCCGAAACGCGGCAATTGGTAGCGATTCCTGAAAGCGAGTGGGAGAAGATTCCCGAGCGCATGAAACCGATGGCCATCAGTCAGGCCGTGCCAGATCCCCCCACGGTTGCTGGCCGCATGGCAGAAGTCGGCGATCAGTTTTTGACCACAACCGGCGCTGCTTTATCGAAAGCCATTCAGCTTCCGATCGATTGTCTGCCGATTTTTCCACGGATCGGTTGGGGCATTCGCTTCTTCCTGCACTACCTGAAGCTCATCGGCGGATTTTCAGCCTGGGTCTACTTGATCCTGGCAGGACTGATTGTCGGCTTCACCGCCACCTACTTCACGTTTCGGTTTCTGCCTTTTCGACTTTACACACAGCCCTTGTTGATTGACGAACTGTTGTCGTCGATCGGGTTTGCTCTGTATCGAATCTTGGTTCCCGTGCTGGCAACGATTCTGATCGCTGCTCGGTGCGGCGCCGCGGTTGCCGCAGACGTCGGCGTCAAGCAATACGGAGGACAAGTCGACGCGTTTCGCACGTTGGGCGTGCGTCCCAAGTCCTACCTGTTGGTTCCGATCGTGCTCGCGTTTTTGGTGGCAACGCCGCTGCTGGAATGGCTGGCGTTCAGTTCGGCTCGATTGATCAGCCTGGCGACGTTCACCTGGACCCACCCAAACATCGGGCCGTACTTTTGGGAGCAACACTTCTATCGCAATCTATCTGGCGACGGATGGCCCTTGGGATGGGGCTGGGTGCTTCTCAAGAACGCAGCGTGCGGCATTGGCACGGCAGCGATTGGCTACTACCGCGGCATGGCGCCGAAGCAATCCGCCAGCGACGTCAGTAACGCGATCACATCGACGGTGCTTTGGACAACGCTGTACGTGTTGGTCGTCCATTTCGTCATCGCGTTGCTGGAGTTTTAATGCCGTTCGATCATTCTCGCGTTAACGTTTCATCCAAATTCAGCAGAGTGCTGGCCAGAATCGTCCAAGCAGCCAGCTGAACCGGATCCGCGTCTGTTTGCTGCTTTGCCTCGCCAATCGCAAGCAATTCCTGGGCTGTATCCGGATCCGAAGCGTACTTGTCGCGCGACGATGCCAGCACCCCCATCAGCACCTGACGCTCGGTATCGCTCGGCACACGCGACGTTACCAGGCGGAAGCCAAAGTCGATGCGACTCTCGTCGTTTGAGCTTGCTTGTTCCAGCATTCGTTGAGCAAAATGACGAGACGCTTCCATGAACTGCGTGTCATTCAATGTCACCAGCGCCTGCAGTGGCGTGTTCGTCCGGGCTCGTTGGATCGTGCACTTCTCACGCGTCGGAGCGTCGAAAATCTGCATCGCCGGCGGAGGTGCAGAGCGCTTCCAATACGTATAAAGACTGCGGCGATAGAGTTTGTCGCCGTGATCTTGCGTGAACTTGGGGTTTCCTCCCAAGCCAACTTCCGCCCACAGGCCGGCGGGCTGATAGGGTTTGACGCCGGGACCACCGAATTCATCGTTCAATAGACCACTCACCGAGAGAGCACTATCACGAATGAACTCGCCCTGCAGCCGAAAACGCGGACCTCGCGAGAGCAGTCGGTTCTGCGGGTCGCTTCGATAGGCGTCCGAAGTCGCACGCGACGTCTGTTGATACGTGCGTGACATCAACAATTGTTTGATGAAGCGTTTCGTGTCCCAGCCGTTCTCGCGGAAATCGACTGCCAGCCAATCCAGCAGTTCCGGGTGCGAGGGGAACTCGCCTTGCGCCCCGAAATCCTCGGCGGTGGCAACGAGCCCAGTCCCTAAGAACATTTGCCAGTATCGATTCACGGCGACGCGGGCTGTGAGTGGATGGTCGGGTTGAAACAGCCAGCGAGCCAATCCAAGCCGGTTGCGAGGTGCGTCGGCAGCCATTGGCGGCAGAGCGGCCATCGTGCCAGCTTCCACTTTGTTGGTCGTCGGCGAGTCATAGGCGCCGCGATTGAGCACAAAGGTCTCGCGTGGCTTGGACATGTCGTTCATGATCATCACGGTCGTGAGCGGCTGCTTCAGCCTCGCTAGGTCGGCAGTCAGCTTGTCTACCTGTTTGGAAGCCCGCTGATAGTCTTTGTCCTCCGTAGCGAGGTAGTGATTCTGCAGCAGCTTCTTTTGTTCTTCGGTGCGATCCGAGGGATCGATGTTCAACAGCTCACGCAGATGCAGCGTGCCGGAGAGTGATTTGACTTCCACTTGAGTCAAGGTTCGGTCGAAGATTTGCACTTCATCCACCACGCCCTTGACCGTTGCCCCTGGACTTCGACTTCCGATCTGCAGATTGGCCTTGCTGTGAATCGACTTCGTCAGTCCATCTTGTTCGATGCTCCAATCCCACAGCTCACCATCGACATAGATTTTGATGCCCTCGGCCTTGCTGCTGCCGTCGTAGGTCGCGAAAACGTGTTGCCAAACATCAGGCTTGAGCTTCTTCTTGGTGGTGACTTTGATCGCATTGTTGGGCCAGGAGTGAATGATGTGCACCGAAACCTGCGTGTGCCCAGCGTACAAATCATACCCGCGGTGTTGGTTGCTGCTGTCCATCTTGGCAATCAATCCGCCATGCCCCGCTCCCTTTGCTGGTTTGAACCAACCACCATAGGAAAACGACTGGTCACGCTCGAAATCACAGATCTGTCCGAGATCAATGTAGCTCTTGCCGTTCAGTTTCAAGCCAACATCGTTGCGAGTTTTGACCCACTCGGGATTGCCAACCAATTTCGGTTTGCGCTCCGCATCGATCGTGTCAACGACTTGATCGCCGGCTCCCTTGAGTAGTGGAAGGGAGACCAAGCATCCCTCTGGGATTGGATTCGAATCCTCGTGTTCGGTGGAAGCGAGCCATGCTTGAAAACTCTCCTCGCTATCCGCTTTGATTTTCTTGAGCGTCGCTTTGGCATCCGCCAATGATTTTTCGACGGAGGGGAGTTTGGCTTGTTTGGCGGGGTCCATGATCGGCAAACTCGGCTCAGCATTGCCCTTTCTTGTCTGCATTCCGCCGTCGCCGCTAACGTTGAAGAAAGCAAAAAAGCGGTAGTACTCTTCCTGAGAGATCGGATCGTACTTGTGGTCATGACACTGTGCACATTCCATCGTCAAGCCAAGCCAAACCATTGAAGTCGTTTTCACGCGATCGACGGCGTACTCGACGCGATACTCTTCGGCGATCGCACCTCCTTCGTCCGTGGTCCCGTTGTTGCGATTGAAACCCGACAGCAGCTTTTGCGTGACCGTCGCGTCAGGCAGCAGGTCTCCCGCAAGCTGGCAAACGGTGAACTCATCGAAAGGCATGTTCTGGTTATAGGCGTCGACAATCGCATCTCGCCACGCCCACATGTCTCGCGGGCCATCGGCGTGATAGACACTGGTGTCGCCGTACCTTGCTGCGTCCAGCCACGCGAGTCCCATGCGTTGACCGTACCGTGGTGAATCCAGCAAACGGTCAACGAGTTTCTCATACGCATCGGCCGATTGGTCACTCAAGAACGCGTCGACTTCGGCGATCGTCGGCGGCATTCCCGTCAGGTCAAACGTGACCCGGCGAATCAGTTTTTCGCGTGACGCCTTGCCGGACAGTTGCTTTCCCTGTTCGGCAAGTTTCGCGGCGACGAACTGATCGATCACGCCATCGCCGCTATCACTTTCAGGCGGCGTCTTCTTGGGAGTCGTGTAGGACCAATGCTTGCTCCACTTCGCGCCCTGCTCGACCCATTTGACCATCAACTCAATCTCGTCAGCCGAAAGCTCCTTGTGAGCGTCCGGGGGAGGCATCAGTTCGTCCGCGTCATCGGACTTGATTCGTCGAATCAGTTCCGTGCTATTGGCGTCCTTTGACTGGATCGCCGCGCGAGCTTCGGACTCCAGATCCAAACGCAGGTCTGCTTCCCGGTGTTCGGCATCGGGGCCGTGACAGAAGAAGCACTTGTCGGACAGAATCGGCCGGATGTCACGGTCGAATCGGACCGTTTCCGCTGGCGCTGTCGACGCGAGAAGGCAGAAACAGAGCAACGGCAGCAATCGGTGGCGGGCAGGCATGGGCAGCAAAGTTGGCAGGTGTGAGCGGGCAGGTCCCCATTCTAACCAGCTTTGCAGACCACACGATCAGTGCGGCGCACAAGTTCCGTCTGTCTTCCAATCGGCCGCTGAAATCACGCCAGAAGTTCCTTAACGACACGCCCGTGGACATTCGTCAATCGCCGCTCCAGCCCGTTGTGGTAGTACGTCAAGCGTTCGTGATTCAGTCCCATTAAGTGCAGAATCGTTGCATTGAAATCGTAAACCGAGGTTTTGTCGACGACCGATTTGAAGCCAAACTCGTCGCTTTCCCCGTAGCTGAACCCTTGTTTGACGCCCGCGCCGGTCAGGAAGCAGGTGAACGCACTAGGGTTGTGATCTCGACCGGTACCGTTCCCTTGCAAGAATGGCATGCGACCAAATTCGGTCGCCCAGACAACCAAGGTATCCTCCAGCATTCCACGTTGTTTCAGGTCGGCGATCAATGCCGCCGTTGGCTGGTCCATGATCTCGGCCTGCATCGAGTGCGTCTTCAGGATGTTCGCGTGTGAGTCCCAATTGGTGATGCCGTTGCCACCCGCTGGGTCGCTGCCGTTGAATAGCTGGACCACACGCACACCCTTTTCGAGTAAGCGACGGGCAAGGATGCAGTTTCGCGCGTAGTGCCCACGCAAATCGCTGCCGCCTTCGACTCCGTAAGCTTTTAGGGTGGCTTCGGTTTCGCCAGACAAGTCCATCACGTCAGGCACCGAAGTTTGCATCTTGCCGGCAAGTTCGTAGCTGGCGATTCGGCCTGCCAAGTTGGCGTCGCCTGGAAACTTCTCCAAGTGGCGGGCATTCAAACGCTTCAGTAGTTCAACGGTACCACGATCGGCGCCAACAGAAAGCTTCTCGGGGCGATGCAGGTTATTGGGCGGATTCTTTGCGTTGAAATCCGTGCCTTGGAAAGCGGCTGGCAGAAAACCATTGCCAAAGTTGTTCTTGCCACTTCGCGCCAGTCCGCGTGGATCGTTGATGGCAACGAACGCAGGCAACTCTTGGTTCTCGGTTCCCAAGGCGTAGGTGACCCAAGAACCGAAAGACGGGAAGCCTTCCATCGTGAATCCCGTGTTCATGAAGTTCTCACCTTGCGGGTGAGCACTCGTGTCGGTCGAAAGTGAGTGGATGAAACAGAAGTCGTCGACTTGCTCGGCGAGGTTCGGCAACAAATCGGAAACCATCTTGCCGGTTTGCCCACGTGGTTTGAAATCCCAAAACGGTTTGGCGATGTTGCCCGTTGGGCCTTCGAAAGTGACGGCGGGCAATCCGGGTGGTTTCTGACCGTGCAGTTTTGCAAGTTCAGGTTTGTAGTCGAACGTATCGACATGGCTGACGGCGCCCGGGCAGTAGATCACCAAGACTTGCTTGGCGGGCATCTCGAAGTGAGCGTCTCGAGCCGCGTACGGATTGTTGGGATCGACATCGGGTCGAATCGGTGCTTCGCCGCTGACGGTTTGAGTTTCACTGCCCAGCAAACCGTCGGCGTCCAGGAGGCTGGTCAGCGCAAGGCCTGCAGTGGATAGTCCCGCTGTTCCCAAGAAGCCGCGACGATCCAACAGGCGTCGTCCGTTGGGTGAAAGATGTTCGGGATGGTTCATGCTATTGCCTTGGTGTCGTAACGAACGAACTTAGGTCGAAGGTTGGGGTGAGTTTCGTTGCCCGTCATGTTCAGAAAGAAGAAGCGTCTTGTTCTTTCATCTTCACCGGTCGACGGGCGACGGAGGAACTACGGTAGGAATGCAAACTCGTTGCTATTGATCAGTGCGCGGCAGACGAGTGAAAGATCGTTCTGTTTGGCCAACTGAAGGCACGCTGCCTGCTCTTCGGCTTCAGGTGATCGACCCACCAAAAGCTCGAAACAACGTTGCACGGCCTTCGCTTCATCGCCATCCGCATCTCTTCTTGCCCGATCGGCGAGCCGTTTGGATTGCTCCAAAACGAAGTCGCTGTTCATCAAGTTGAGCGCCTGCAGCGGCGTCGTCGACACAGGGCGTTTCGCGCGCACTTGGCCGCAGTCCGGGAAATCAAATGCAGTGAAGATCCCGTCGTCAACGCGCCGCATGCGTTCTTGATACAGCATGCGACGCCAGGTTTGTGGTCCGTGGTTATCAAGCACCTCCCACTGTGCGTAGGTCTTCTTTTCATTGTGGATCCGATAGCTGCGTCCCCCGATCTCGGTGTTCAGCGAACCCGATGCTTGCAGGATCGAGTCACGAATGACTTCCGCCTCGACGCGTCGGGGAGGGAATCGCCATAGCAATGCGGAACTGGCATCGATCTTGATTCCCGCTTCGTTCGGTGCGCTCGATTGCCGAAACGCGTCGGACATCACGAGCATCCGAATCATTGACTTCATCGACCAAGGCTTGGTCGTTTCCTTCACGGTAGGTTCCACGAATTCTGCCGCAAGCCAATCCAGTAGCTGTGGGTGAGAGGGCGGTGCGCCAGCTTTCCCGAAGTCGCTGGTCGTTGGCACAATTCCGCTGCCAAAAACATGATGCCAAATACGGTTGACCATCACACGAGCGGTCAGTGGGTTTTCGGCACCACTGATCCACTTCGCAAACTCCGCGCGACGTTTGGAGCCCGACGCTTTTCCCGTCAAACCAAGGTCACCTGAGAAGACGGCTGGTCCGGCGGGCGGGACTTCATCGCGTGGGTTTTCTGGGCTTCCACGGTGCAGCACTCGTGTGACATCCGGACGAACGAATCGGCCAACGAAGCTTGGACGTGGCCCTTCTTCGGCCAAGACGCCAATTGCAGTTTGGATGTTGGCCAACGTTTTCTTTCGCGCTGGATGCTGTTCGTTCAACTTCTTGTTGATGTGCCAAGTTCCAACCCAAGGCTTCCAAGCCCCGTCCTCTTGCATCACGTCCATGTCGAACTCGTAACGCGGTAGATACGGCTTCTTGTCCAAGTAGTCGGTGTCGTAAAAGTACTCTCGATTGTTGCTCATCCTGAGTCGGTTGACTGCTTGTGGCTTCTCGAAATCAAGCTGAACCCAAGCGCGTTCTTCGCCTTTCGCGGGGAAATCAGCACGCCAAGTCATTGTTCCAAAATCGCCGTCAATCAGACGTCCGATCGGAAAGCGACCGTCGACGCCTTCTTCCGCGTTGCTAGAAACCTTGGTTCCGTTCCGCTGGTGGGCAAAGTTTTCGTCTCGCAGTTCCGGCCCGAAGACTTCTAGCTCATCCAATCCAACCTTCGGCGTCTTGAAGCGAATCCGGATCGCTTTGGTGGTAAAAGGTTTGAAGTGGGTTTCGCGGAACGCGCCCCAATTTTCTTCCCAACCACCGAGCTCGCGCAGGCTACGACGCTCTTTCGCAATCTCTTTCCAAAGTTCACTACCGCGTCTGCGGCGGGGATGATCCTCCGAAAACTCCGGGAAACGACTTCCGAATTCAACGCCTTGGAAGACACCCGTCATCGAATAGTAGTCGGTGATGGTGATCGGATCGAACTTGTGATTGTGACAGCGTGCGCAGCCCATGGTCACGCCCATCACCGAGGCACCGACGGTCTGCATGATCTCGTCCATACGGTCAGCGCGAGCTTGCCGGATAGCCGACGGTTCGCGACCGACGGTGGCCGCTGGGACGTGCGGTCCCGCCACCAAAAATCCAGTTGCCTCGCCGGCTCCCATCGTGTCACCGGCGATCTGCTCGCGAACGAACTGGTCATACGGCAAGTCTTCGTTGAAAGCACGGCTGACGTAGTCGCGATAGATCCAAGCATTCTTTCGATACAAGTTCGCTTCGGAACCGTTGGTCTCAGCCCATCGGATCACGTCCAGCCAGTGTTGTGCCCAGCGTTCACCGAAATGCGGCGACGCGAGCAAACGCTCTACCAAAGTTTCGTAGGCTTGCGACGAATTGTGCTCGAAAGCCGCCACGAATTCCGCCGTCTGTTTCGCAGTCGGCATCAATCCGGTCAGTACGATCGAGACGCGGCGGATCAGCGAACGAGCATCGGCGGCTGCCGAAAACCCAAGTCCTTCTGTGCCGAGTCGCTGGAGTAAGAACGCGTCCACCGGCTTGCGGTTGTTCAACCTTGGGACGTTGGGTCGCTCGACGGGTTGGAACGACCAGTGGTCGGAGCTTTCGTCATCGACCAAATCCATCTGGCCGGGCCAGATCGCCCCCGCTTTGATCCAACGAGTCAACACATCGATCTGCGCTGCCGGAAGCTTGTCTTCATCCGGCGGCATCGCCATGTCTTTGTCGACGTGGTTGATGACTTCGATCAAGTAGCTCTTGTCAGGTTTGCCTGGAACGACGGTCGCCAATCCTGAGTCGCCGCCGCGCAGGATCCTTGGACGCAGGTCAAGTCTCAATCCCGACTCTGCTTCGTCCTCCCCGTGACAGTGCCAGCAGTGCTCTTCAAGAATTGGCGCGACCTCGGATTCGAAATCGATGCCTTGTGCTTCAACGGAAATCGGGAGAAGCAAGAACGCCGCGATGGCGAAAGTCGTTCGAGTTTGACGAATTGAATTCATTCGTGATCGATACAAAAGGAAGTTTGATTCAGAGGTTGTTTGGAAGCTAACGGGACTTCACCGGGTTGGTTGAGCCCTCGAGTGAATGCTCCCAGCCCAAGTCCAACTGATTCGTCAGTTTGGTCACGAGATCAGGATGAGAGTCAGCGATGTTGTTTGTTTCATTCGGATCGCTCTCGTGATCAAACAATTCGACATAAACGGGTTCCGACTGCTTGTCGCGATGATCTCGCCAAAGCACAAGGCGATAGCGGTCGGTACGCATGGTGTACCCCATCAAGTGCTGCTCGAATAATTCACGATCCCACTTCTCGCCTTGCTGGGTGATGATGCGTTGTTCAACTTCTTCGATCAAAGGACCAAACCAAGTCTCACGCATGCCCTGTGACAGGGGATTGGCCGCCCATTCGCGAAGAGCGGGATTTGGGTATTGGCTAAAGGCAGCTTTTTTCCATTCTTGATTCGGCTCGTCAAGCAACGGCACAAAGCTGTGGCCCTCCAAGTGATCGGGTGCCGGAACGTCAGCAAGTTCGCAAAGCGTTGGATACATGTCGACGAGTTCCACCAATGCCTCCGTCTTCGACCCTCTGGCTTTCATGTTTGGCGTCCAGATCATCAGGGGAACGCGAGTCGCGATTTCATAGTTGGTCGCCTTCCCCCAGACCCCCATGTCACCAAGATGCCAACCGTGATCGCCCCAGACGATGATGATCGTATTGTCTCGCACCCCCGCCTCTTCCAAGGCTTGCACCATCAGGCCAATTTGCGCGTCGACGTAACTGACGCTGGCCAAGTAGGCGTGCTTTAACGTTCGTGAGAGTTCCGCGCCCAACGGTCCGTGCTTCGGAATTCCTGCTCGGGTGCGAAGTTCAAAGGAAGCGTGCAACCCCATCGCCGCGCCGTTTTTCGGTGCGTCGACTTCAGTCGCCATCGGAATCTTGGCGGGGTCATACAGGTTCCAATACTTGGTCGGAGCACACCAGTTCAGATGCGGAAGCTTGTATCCCATCGCCAGGAAGAAGGGCTTGTCGCCGTTGGTCGTCATTTCTTTCAACGTGGCAATCGCTCGCTGGGTGTTGTACCCATCCAGGTAGGCGTGGTCCGGCACATCGGCCGACTCATACGCTGGGCCTGAAGCCAAACCACGTCGGGCGGCCTCCCCGTACTTCGCCAACATCGCTTTCATGTTGTCGGCTTTCATTTTGTTGTTTTCGGGCAGCGCGTAGGGGCCTTTCGGTTTCTTGATGTCCTTGAGCGGCTTCACTGGATCCCGACTCCACGAGACGCCTTCGTCAGTATCCCCGTTGTGAAAAATCTTTCCGCAGTAAACCGTTTCGTAACCGTTTGTGCTCAAATGCTGTGGCAGCGTCAGGATGTCTGGCTGTAGCTCGCGAAGCGATACATAATTATGAAACAGGCCGGTTGTTTCGGGACGAGCACCCGTCATCAGGCTGGCACGCGATGGCCGACAAATCGCTTGTTGGCAATACGCACGATTGAACAGCAGGCCGTCTTTGGCGAGTGCATCCAGATTCGGCGACACAGCAATCGGAGAGTCGTAGCACCCCAGTTCAGGTCGCAGGTCGTCCACGGCGATGAACAGCACGTTCGGCTTATCTGCACCGCGGGTGACGCAAGTCAACGCGAGAATTGCGAACAGTGACATCAGTGATCGTTGGTAGCTCATGGTCATTATTCAGTTCCGAGGAGCAGAGTTTTGATAGCCGAATCCTAATCCATTGCGTCGCGATGAGCGACGTAGGCCGATCGGAACACCGTCCCGTTCTTGGCCAGAACGTCTAGCGCGGGAGTTGTGATGTCCGGCGAACCATGAAAACCAACATCCGCGTACCCATGGTCATCGAACAAAATCAAAACGAGATTGGGTTTCTGGTCGGTCGCGAATGTCGATCCAACCAAGAACGTCAGCAGGAGCACGACGCCAAGCGTTTCGCGTTGAAAAACCGTTCTAGTAGCCAAGTGGCTTCCCTTGCTCGTATAGCTTTGTGATTTCATCGGACTGCAACGCGGCGTCGAAAATCGTCAGTTCGTCGATGCTGCCGTTCAAGTTGCGGACCGCAAACCAAGGCGTCTTGCGAAAAGGCTGTCCCCAGTTGCCGATTTCCGCTGGCCCAATCCGCAGTTTCTCAATCAGAAACTGATCGGTGATCTTTTCATCGGCAACTTGTTGTCCGTTGACATACTGCGTGACTCTCCGGGCAGGCGGGTCGTACACCGCCGCAATGTGAAGCCATTGGCCACTCTTGGAAATGTCCCAGATCGGCTGCGATGAATAGACGCGATGTCGGCCGGCCGTCGTGACCATTCGTTGCTCGACTTTGTCCAAACGCGTCAGGTTGACGCTGTCATCGACCATCACCGAGAACATCAGGCAGCCGTCATCACGAATCTGCCAATGCGGTTCGCCGTTTTCGTATCCATCCCCCATGAACAGGGCGTTGTAACGATGCTCGAGGCTGTCGATCTTGACCCAGCAAGCGAAGGTGAACGCGGTGAAGTCTCCGTCCATTCGGACTCGGACACGCGAGCCGGGACGATCGAACTCGAGGCTCGCGGAGTCTTGGCCGAACCGCCCATCGGTCCGATGCACCAAGCCAACCATTGTGCCGTCACGGTCGTTGCCTGTGTTTGCCACATTGGGCACAAAACGGCTGCTCGAAGACTCGGCGATCGGATAATAGGCGATCAATCTCGGATCGTTGCGCAACTGCTGCGAGTCCAGTTTCCATTGGTTCCATCTTCTTTGTTGTTCGATTGCATGTTGCCGTTGGACGTCGAGCGTGGTGCTGAGTCCATCGAATGAGCTTGAACCCGAGCCATCGCCGCGCAGCGATTGGGCTTGTCCGGTGGTCAAGTGCTGTCCGTCATGTTCGCCACCGCGTAGTTTGATTTCTCCATCGATCACTTCGACGCGAACATTTTGAGGACGAACGTCCAGAGCAAACTCAGTGCCCAGATCGATGATCTCCGAATCAGCGGCCTGAACCACAAAGCCTTGCGCCGCTGGTGGCACGTTGGCCCGCAGGCGACCGGCAAGCAGATGCACCGACCAGTCCGAACGAAGATTCATCTTGGCTGGGCCTTCGACGACCAGCGTCGCGCCCGAGAAGAAGTCGATTTCGGCAACGCCACTCTCGAATTGCAAGATTCCCCCTGGCAGCACATCGCCTTCGCGAAACGAGTTGGCGCCTTCGGTCCATTGAATGTCGGCGACCCGGCGCAATGTCGCATAGCCCGACAGGACTTGTTCGCGGCGACTTTCCTCAGGATTGGCTGGGGCCACTGCAACAGCCTCAGGCTTCGAGAGATTCTCTTTGCCCAACCGGTAGGCGATCCCACCGACCATCAGCAGGACAACGGCGGCGATTGCAAATTGTGCCCAGCCGGGAATGCGACGGTGAATCGACGGATCCGTTGAACCAAACGCTCGATCGTCAATGGTCGCTAGCTTCGGCTCGACCATCGCATCGCCGTCCGAAAGCTCGCGCAGTCCGCAATCGAGCTGACTGAACTGGCGAAACATCGCGCGAGCTTCTGCCGATTCACGTAGCCTCTGCTGTAGTTCATCGGATTCACTTTGGGTGATCCGGCCATCCAACCAGGCTGCGATCAACTGCTGTAGGTCATGCTCAGACATTTGCCTGCTCCGCTGCCATCGATCTTGAGATGCACTGAACCACCGTTGCCCTCAGTCGCTGGATTCTCTTGTAAAAGGCTTGTTCGTTCTTGCCAGTGTTTCGCGCCACCTCGCGGATGGTGACGCCAGCGGAATGAACGTGTAGCAGAAGTGCCCGCTGTTCCGTCGTGAGTTTGGCCAAACAGGTTTCCAAATACGGTCGATACGAAGACACCATGGTGTCCGCTGCGCCTTCTTCGGCCAAAATGGCCCAGACCTCATCGGAGAAAACCAGTGGAGTTCTGGCGATCCGTCGGCGATGGGCCAAAGCCTCGTACCGCGCGATGGTCAAGAACCATCCGCCGAACGCAGTGCCCTGTTCGAATTGCGAGAATTTTCGCCAGGCGACCAAACCAGCCTCCTGAAGGACATCATCGACATCATTCCAGGTAGGCAACAGTCCTCGCAAGAACGCCCGGACTTGCGGTTCATGCTCCAACAACAGCTGTACGAACACCTCACCCTGATCAGGTGTGGGCGAATCGGAGCGTTCCAAGTTTTCTGCGTTCATGACCAAACACTACTGAACGGGAGTGGATTGGACAGAGAATTTGAGCCAATCTTGCGAAATTCAACCCCGTAACACGTGCTGCAAAAGACGACGAAGAGCCCCAGACTCAGGGTGGGGGCAGATTGCCCTCCCCGGCAACGTGGTTCTGCCCTAAGCTGTGCAAATCACACTTAGTCTGAGGAAAGCGAAGAGATTCTATGAGCGATTCGATAGTCATTTTTGGCGCCTCTGGCGACCTCACCAGCCGCAAACTGATTCCGGCATTGTTTCGGTTGTTCATCAAAGGTCGGCTCCCCGAGGGGGCGCGAATCGTCGGTGTTTCGCGAAGTAAATTCGAGCACGAGGATTGGCGAAAATCCCTGCGTGAAACAACCGCCGAGTTCGTGTCCGAATTCACCAATGAAAGCTGGGCTGCTTTCAGCGAACTGGTCTACTACCAACCTGGCGATATCAAGTCGCACGAAGACTTTGTTGCACTTGGACGCTTTCTCGAAAGCATCGAACCCGATTCAGGCTGTGGCCGAGTCTACTACCTCTCCACCATGCCGCAGTTGTACGAAGAAGCCATCAATCAGATGGGGGCTGCCGGGTTGGCCGACGACTCCCAAGGCTTCCGCCGAGTGATCATCGAGAAACCGTTCGGAACGGACCTGGCAACCGCGCAAGCACTGAACATTTCGATTCACAAGGTCTTTCGCGAAGACCAGATCTATCGCATCGACCATTACTTGGGCAAAGAAACCGTCCAAAATATTTTTGCGTTGCGATTTGCCAACAGCATCTTTGAACCAATCTGGAACCGGAACTTTGTCGATCACGTACAGATCACCGTCGCCGAAGAAGTCGTGATCGGTCGCCGTGCTGGATACTACGACAAGTCGGGCATTCTGCGCGACATGTTCCAAAACCATATTCTGCAGTTGATGATGATCACTGCGATGGAGCCGCCTGCGAAGTACGATTCATCACTGGTTCGTGACGAGAAAGTCAAAGTCCTGCACAGCGTGCGAAAGATGGTTGGCGGCGATTTCGCGAAGAACACAATGCGAGGCCAGTACGATCACTACTTGCAAGAGGAAGGCGTTCCCGCCGGCAGTCAAACGGAGACCTTTGCCGTCCTGAAGCTGTACTGCGACAACTGGCGGTGGAAGGGCGTGCCGTTCTTTCTGCGAAGCGGCAAAGGGATGTCATGCCGAACCACTCAAATTGTGATTCAATTCAAGCAAGTCCCACTGCTGCTGTTTGGCGATCGATCCAGGATGCCACTTGGCAATCGATTGGTGATTCAGATTCAGCCAGCAGAAGGCGTTCAATTGCATTTTGAAACCAAGGTTCCCGATGCGGAAATGAAAACCAGAACCAGCACACTGGATTTCAATTTTCAAGATACCGCGGGAGGCGCTTCGATGCCGGATGCCTACCAGCGACTGTTGCTGGATTCGGTCAACGGCGACGCCAGTTTGTTTGCCCGAAGTGACGAAGTCGAATTGGCTTGGGGAATCATTGATCCGATCATTGCGGCTTGGAAGAGCCCTGCCGCACCCGAGCTGTTCCGCTACCAGACTGGCTTGTGGGGGCCCACCGAGGCCACCGATTGGATGCACCAGCAGAAGCGAGAATGGTTCGACGTCTGCCCCGTCCTGAGATGATTTTCGGGACGCGCAAATTAGTTTTTGCCGTTCCATGCTGGTTTTTTCCCGATTCAACGAAACCGGGGGGCGCCATTTGGGTTCAAATTGTGGATTGATTGAACGAGCCGCGTTCATCTTTCTAACACCTCTTCTCTCATGAGGATCCACAATGGATTTGAACCAACTGCCAATGCGTCGACGACGCGCCATCGGAATCGCAACCGCATCGATGTTGGCAACCAGCGCATGGAAGTCAAACGGCGCATTCGCGGATGAATTGTCGAAAGCGAAAAATCTGATCCAAACTTCGGGCATGGGAGAGGGGCCCTTCTATCCTGATCGGATGCCGCTCGATACCGATAACGATTTGTTGATCGTCAACGATTCGATCACGCCAGGCGTTGGTGAGATCACCCACTTGAGTGGACAAGTTTTGACCAAGAGTGGATCGCCGATCCGAAACGCGTTTGTCGAGATTTGGCAGGTCGATGGAAATGGTGTTTACCTACACTCAAAATCCAACGGAGCTGGAAATCGCGATTCAAACTTCCAGGGCTACGGCCGCTTTTTGACCGACTCTTCTGGACGCTATTACTTTCGGACCATCAAGCCTGTCGACTATCCAGGACGAACACCGCACATCCATGTCGCGGTTAGCAAGAATGGTCATCGCATTCTGACGACACAGTTGCTGGTCAAAGGCAACGCCCAGAACAAGCAGGACGGGCTGTTCAAGCGAATCAAAGATCCCGCTGCACGAGAGACCGTGCTGGTGGACTTCAAGCCGATCGAAGACTCGAAGATTGGCGAATTGGCAGCCAACTTCCCAATCGTTCTCGGGCACACCGCCTTCGAAGACGAACAGGGCCAGATGCGAGGCGTTGCCCCATCGAACCTTCAATCACGAAACAAAAAGCGACCTTCCTAGTTGGGTCGTTCTCTTTCCCTTCTCTTTTGAACTTGAAACTCGGAGTCACCGATGAAATTGTTTGGCAAGACTTGTTACACCTTCACCATGTTGGCAGCACTGCTCGCTAGTACCGCCATGGCACAACCGCCAGAACGTGGGGGGGGACCCGGTGGCGGAGATCGTGGACCCGGTGGCGAACGAGGCGGTCGTGGCGGTGGCGAACGAGGTGGCCCCGGTGGCGAACGAGGCGGTCGCGGTGGCCCCGGTGGCGAGCGCGGTGGCCCATCACCTCAGATGATGATGCAAATGATGCCTGTGCTCGCAGCGTTGGACGCGAACAAGGATGGCAAAATCTCCAAAAGCGAGATCGCCAACGCATCGGTTGCTCTTAAAGCTTTGGACAAGAACAAAGACGGTGATCTGACCGAAGAGGAAATGCGTCCCGACTTCGCTGCGATGCGTGGCGGCGGCCCCGGCGGTGAGCGCGGTGGCCCCGGTGGTGAGCGCGGTGGACGTGGTGGTGAGCGCGGTGGACCTGGTGGCGAGCGTGGCGGTCCTGGTGGACCCGGTGGTGGTAACCCATCGGAGTTCTTCACCAAAATGTTCGAGGAGCGTGATGCAAACAAAGACGGCAAGCTCAGCAAGGACGAAATGCCAGAGCAGATGGCTGGCCGATTGGAACGCCTCGACACCGACAAAGACGGCAGCGTTTCACGTGAAGAAATGAAAGCGATGATGGAGCGATTCGGCGGTGGTGGCCGCGGAGGAGCTGGCGGACGCCCAGGTGGCGGTGGCGGCGACCGAGCCGGTGGAGATCGACCGCGTCGACCAGAAGTGGAGTGATCAGAAACTGACCGCTTCCATCGAAGTTTGCGACCTGCCTGGAGTCAAATCCTGACTCCGGGCAGATCTTTTCCGTTCAGTAGCCAATTTCGGCAGCAGGTGGTGCGGGCCGCCATCCCCAAACGTCGTTGGGCTATCCCGGCTTGGCCACACTACAAGCAAAATCCAAACGGGTGGCAACCTTGCCGTCCAACACTACTTTTCCGGTCAAGAAAAATGCGTTGCTAACCTGGTCGTTCAAGGTCGCATGCACTTCGACCGTGTCGCCCGGTTTTACCATCCGCTTGAATTTGACCGATTCCATCCGGGTCGCGACCGGCACCATGCCCTCTTCGCCGGAAGTCAGGTTCGCCAGCAAGATCGCGCCGGCCTGTAGACAGCACTCACATTGAATCACTCCCGGCACGATTGGCTGTTCGGGGAAGTGTCCTTGCACGAAAAACTCTCCGGCGAGAAACGTCTTCTTGCAAATGATCGTGTTTTCGGTCCGCGAGACGATCTCGTCCAGCAAACGCATGGGCGGTCGATGGGGGATCGCTTGTTCAATTTCTTGTGCACTCATGGGAAACATCAGACGGCACCCAACGGCATTTCGTCAAGCGGTCCCACCGGTTTCGCTTAAAAAATCGTGATGCATCGAGTTCTCGGGCCACGTGGGGTGCTGTGCTACTTCGCATCATTTTGGGATGATCGGGCAGCAAGGAACCAAAGTCTTTGCTGGACGATCACCGATTCACGAGTGATTTTTCCAGCGTGTTTCTGGGGTCCCTGCTTCGAGCTAGCTCCCACGCCAAAATTTGATGAAAGCACATGACGACTTACTACGCCAACGGCAGCGAATCCACGTCCCTGACAAATGACGATTTTCGCGAAGCACTCAAGGAAACGTTTGCGGCCATCGGGATGCCCAAGAAAACACTGCTGTTGCCACCCGATGCGACCCGGCTGTTCAGTCGGGCTGGTGAATTGACGGTGCTGTGCCGTGAGCTGCTAGGCGATAGCGTGACCGACATCATGCCCGCGCTGGGCACGCATTCGCCGATGAAGCCGGACCAGTTGGAGCACATGTTTCCGGGTGTGCCACACGAACTGTTCCGCCCTCATCGCTGGCGCAACGACGTGGTGACGCTCGGTGAAGTGCCGGCTTCGTACGTCGCCGAAGCGACAGGCGGCGTCTACAACAAACCTTGGAAGGCTCAGGTCAACAAACTACTCCGAGACGGTGGCCACGATCTGATCTTCTCTTTGGGGCAAGTCGTTCCTCATGAAGTGATCGGAATGGCCAACTACAACAAGAACGTCTTTGTTGGAACCGGGGGCGCCGAAGGCATCAACGAAAGCCATTTCTTGAGTGCAGTGTATGGCATCGAAGAAACACTGGGTCGCGCCGACACGCCGCTGCGGCGAATCTTGAATCACGCGCAAGATGAATTTTGTCAGAACATGCCGCTGCTCTATGCGCTGACGGTCGTTCAGCAAATGCCAGACGGAACCATGCACACTCGCGGGCTGTACATTGGCGATGATCACGACACGTTCTTCGAGGCAGCGGAGTTGGCGCGGAAGGTCAACATCAACCACTTGGATCGCGCGCCCAAGCACGTCGTGGCGTACTTGGATCCCAGTGAGTTCAAAAGCACTTGGCTCGGGAACAAGTCAATCTATCGAACCAGATTGGCCATCGAGAACGGCGGCAAGCTGACCGTGCTGGGGCCGGCGGTGGAAGAATTCGGCGAGGACAAAGAGATCGATCGCTTGATCCGCAAGTATGGCTACCGCACCAAAGCAGAAATCTTGCAGTTGGTCGAGGAGAATGAAGACTTGGCTGCCAATCCGTCCGCTGCCGCACACTTGGTTCACGGCTCGCACGAGAACCGATTCGAAGTGGTCTACGCGGCAGGCAAGTTGTCAGCCAAAGAAAGCGCCTCGGTCAATTACACGCCCGGCGATATCAACCAGCTGATGCAGCAGTACGACATTCACACGTTGAAAGATGGCTGGCATACCGATCAAGACGGCAGCGAGTTCTACTACATTCAGAATCCCGCGCTCGGTCTGTGGCAAGCACCGATCGGCAAAGCATAGAGGAGCGGGTGGGTTGCGACGGCGTCATTGCCGTCGACGGTCGATCAAGCGAAAGCGTCGCCGCCCAAATCGTTCTCATCTCCAAAGCCTTCCAACGGTTCTTCGGCATCGCCTCCAAATCCATCTTCCTGAGGCTCTTCCATGTCCATCGGCGCATCTCCGCCCTCAACGTCGGTGAATTCATCCGAGACTCCGCCTCCGTACGACGCCTGCATCTTCCGCTTTTCCAGCATCGATGCCACTGGAACAGCCAAAATGACGAACAGCAGGAACAGAACCCACGGAAGGAAATACAGCATTTTTGGACGGGGGACAGCGAATCAATCGGACAAAACCGGTTCCTCACAATAATTCAGCAGTCCCAGCAAAGCAACGACGGGAATCCGACGAGGTACGGCCGATCACGGATCTTGGCCCCAGCACCCGCCCAGCCGGAACAACCGGACGCATGGCCGCGGAGAAACCAGGGAATCCCCGTCGCTGAGGCGGCTAGCGATCGTTCAGCAGAAAGCGCAGGTGAGCGTTCACCGTCGGCCACTCGGACTGAATGATCGAGAACACGCAGGTGTCTCGTAGCGTGCCATCGGTGTGCCGCTGATGATTTCGGAGCACGCCATCGAGTTTCGCCCCCAGACGCTCGATCGCCCGCCGACTCTGCTGATTGAAAAATGACGTCCGGTATTCGACGGCAATGCACTCGAGCGAGTCGAACGCATGGCTCATCAGCAGGAGTTTGCATTCCGTGTTGAGTTTGCTTCGCTGAACCCGCCGAGCGTACCAAGTCGAACCAATTTCCACGCGTTGATGAACCGAGTCAACGTTCATCATCGTCGTCATCCCAACGACACTGCCTGCACCGTCAAGGACGGTGAACGGCAACATCGCTCCAACTTCTAGCAGTTCCAGTCGCCGGTCGATTTCCGCCTTCATGTCTTGTGGCTTGGGAACCGACGTGTACCACAAGTTCCAAAGCTCGCCATCTTTGGCAGCCTCTTCCAGGTCGCTGGCGTGGTCATGAGAGAGCGGAAGAAGTGTTGCGTCGTTACCTCTTAGTGGTGTTGGCTCAAGCCATGGCATGTCGGGCTCCAAATTTGTTGCGATGTGGGTGTGGGAAGCGTTTCCTCGCTCTGCATGATCCATGTAGAACAATTGTCCCAATTGTTTTT
>JBGCGI010000213.1:0-4297 GCA_045110715.1 Rubripirellula sp. | reverse complement strand
CGAGTTCGGAAACATCGCCGACCAAGAATCCAAGGTCTCCAAGAAGCGGGCAGATGTTCGCAGCTACGGCATGCTTGGACAACTGAACGTGAAGCCGCGAACCGAGTACCTCGCTCGCGTGCGAAACCCACACAAGCGTCTTATGACAGCCAAGCAGCTGCAAGACTTGGCCGAACTGAAGGCACCTCACCACGGCCATGACGATCACGGTCACGACGATCACGGTCACGACGATCACGGTCATGATGAGCATGACGATCACGCACATTCCGATCACAAAGATGAAGCTCACGCTTCCGAGGAAAAGAAAGACTAAGCAGCTTTCGTTTTCCAATTCCTATCCATCATTCACTGCTACCTGATAACGAAACCTATGTCACTCGCCATTCCCAACGGATTGGACAACACCGTCGAACGCCCCGGCGAACGCGCGCCGCTGGTGCTTGGTGATACGACGTATCACGACATCACCGAGACGGTTTGTCAGGTCGCCGAACGCAAGCCTAGCAAAGGTTGGGTGATCGGATTCCTCGTCGCCTTCGCGCTCTTGCAGTGGCTGACGATCTGTATCCTGTACTTGATCTACACCGGCGTTGGCGTCTGGGGTAACCGATCACCAGTCTTCTGGGGCTGGCCCATTGTGAACTTCGTGTTCTGGGTGGGTATCGGTCACGCTGGAACGTTGATCAGTGCGATTTTGTTTCTGTTTCGCCAAGAATGGCGTACCAGTATCAACCGCGCTGCCGAGGCGATGACGATTTTTGCGGTCGTCTGTGCGGGCACGTTCCCTGGCATTCACGTTGGTCGAGCTTGGCTCGCCTTCTGGCTTGCCCCGTACCCAAGTTTGAATCTCTGGATGTGGCCTCAATTCCGTAGTCCGCTCCTGTGGGACGTTTTTGCGGTCAGCACCTACGGAACGGTTTCGCTGCTGTTCTGGTACATGGGCATGGTTCCCGACTTGGCGACCTTCCGAGATCGTTCCAAGAACAAATGGCGACGCATGGCCTACGGAGTTCTGTGCCTCGGATGGTCCGGTTCTTCACGTCACTGGATGCGATACGAGAAGGCGTATGCCTTGCTGGCTGCGTTCGCTGCACCACTTGTGCTGTCGGTACACACGATTGTTTCGTTTGACTTTGCGGTTTCGCAAGTCCCTGGTTGGCACACCACGATCTTCCCACCCTACTTTGTTGCCGGTGCGATTTTCAGCGGTTTCGCGATGGTGCTGACACTGATGGTTCCCGCCCGCTCGATGTTGGGCCTGGAGAAACTGATCACGATTCGACACATGGACAACATGTGCAAAATCATTCTGGCGACCGGATCGATCGTCGGACTCGCTTACGGCACAGAATTCTTCATCGCTTGGTACGGTCAAGTGCAAGAAGAGATGTTCGCTTTCACCAACCGTGCCTTTGGGCCCTACTGGTGGGCCTACTGGACGATGGTCACCTGCAACGTGATCAGCCCGCAACTGTTTTGGATCAAGAAGTTTCGCACGACGCCATGGATCATTGTCCTGATCACGATTTTCGTGAACATCGGGATGTGGTTCGAGCGATTCGTGATTGTGATTACCAGTCTCTCGCGAGACTACCTACCAAGTGCATGGGCCTACTTTGAACCCACGTGGGTTGACTGGTCGATGTTGATCGGTTCGTTCGGATTGTTCTTCACACTGTTCCTGCTGTTCTGCCGATTGATGCCCGTGATCAACATGGCCGAAACCAAGGCGACACTGGCGAAGCAGTACCACATGGCACACGACAACGACGATCACTAACGCCCGCGTCACCTTTACCGTTTAGCAACCCGTAGCCTGGCAATTACAAGCTGCAAATTGATGTCAGATAACAACGAAAACAAAGTTCACGGAATTGTCGCCGAATTCGATTCGGTCGATACGCTGCTGGCTGCTTGCCGACGCGTGCGTGACGCTGGTTACGAAAAAACCGATGCGTTCACTCCTTTTCCAGTGCACGGAATCGATAACGCACTCGGAATCAAGCCGACCAAGCTCCCTTGGATTGTGCTGGTCTGCGGCTTGGCTGGAACCTGCACGGCTCTGGCCATGCAAGTTTGGATGAACGGAATCGATTATCCGTACATCATCTCTGGCAAACCCTACATTTCGCTGCCGGCGTTCATGCCGGTCGCATTCGAGCTGACGATTCTGTTCGCCTCTTTCGGTGCCTTCTTCGGAATGTGGGCACTCAATGGGCTACCGCGATTCAGCAACCCGATTTTTACGAATCCCAGATTCGATCGCGCGACCGACGACACCTTCTTCTTGTACATCGACAGCAAGGACGAGCGTTTCGACACTGCTGGCGTCGAGCAACTCTTGGGCGAAACCGGCGGAGAACACATCACTTCGGTCGTCAGCGATGATTCATCTGCTGCCGTCCCTCGCTGGTTCTTCACGATTTGGGGCTTGGTCGCTGCACTTTCGATCATTCCATTGCTGATCGTTTTGAAGATGCGAGTCACCAACAGCACTTCGCCTCGCTTCCATATCTTTTACGACATGGACTTTTCACCAGCCAAGGATGCTCAGCAGGGTTCCTCGCTGTTCGCCGATGGCCGTGCGATGCGAGCGGATGTTCCTGGTACCGTCGCTCGCGGAGAAACCGGCGGTGACATGGATTTCTTGACCGGAATCAACATGGAAGAGCTAGCTCAAGTGGATGGCCCGCGGGCGGATCGCTTGGTCGCAGCAGTCATGAACCCACAGGAGCAGAAGGATGACGAGCAAGCTCCCAAGGCTGCCGCGCCAGCTCCAAGTGTGATGGACACAACGCCTTGGCTGAAAGAGAACCCTCTCGAAGTCAACCTAGAACTGGTCGAACGTGGCGAGAAGTACTTCGGGATCTACTGCTCGGTTTGCCACGGCATGAACGGTGGCGGAAATGGACTGGTCAATCGACGTGCCCAGAAAATCCTGGCCGCAACTTGGATTCCACCATCCTCACTGCACTCCGATACCCTGACAGCTGACAAGTATCCCGACGGAAAACTGTTCAGCACGATCAGCAACGGCATTCGCAAGATGCCTGGTTACGCTGGCCAAATCAAGACTCGCGACCGCTGGGCAATAGTCGCTTACGTGCGAGCGTTGCAGAAAAGCCAAAACGCTTCCCTGGATTTGGTTCCAGCGGACAAGCGTGATGAACTCAAGAAGCGACAAGCCGAAGTTGAAAAGCAGCTTGCCGAACAAGCCGAAGCAGAACGCAAAGCAGAAGAAGAACGAGCCAAGCAAGCCGCTAGCTAGCGGTTCGCAGGCAAACGCATTCCATCAACATTCATTTCGTTCACGTACGATTCCACACAGATGTCTGAACACAGCGCACCTGCCGTTAAACCCGCGGACGACCCGGCATTCAAATTGCCAGCGTCGTTAGCCGCGCTACAACTCCCGCTATGCGCGGGTGGCCTCGTTGCCTTGGTCGTTGGTTGGGTCATTGCCCGGTCGACCGTTGGCACCAAGTTCGCCATGTCGGCTTACCTGACAGCGTTCATGTACTGCCTGACAATCACACTGGGCTGTTTGTTCTTCGTGCTGATTCAGCACTTGGTGCGCGCAGGTTGGAGCACTGTCGTTCGACGAATCGCCGAACTGGTGATGATGATGGTCTTTCCGCTGGCCATCCTGTTCTTGCCAGTCCTGTTCTCGCTCATCGGAGACGGATCGCTTTACAGTTGGGATGCCAGCAATTTCCAAGAAGCGAATCACATTCCCGAACGAGTCTGGAGCGAGAAGTCACGGTGGCTCTCGCCGGGATGGTTCGTGCTCCGCGCGATCATCTACTTTGCAATCTGGGCTGTCTTGGCGCTGCGATACTATCGTGGCAGTCTCGAACAAGACGAAACCGGCGAGAAAGCAGTCACCGATCGTCTTCAATACTGGAGCGGTCCCGCTGTGATGGCGTTCTGTGGTGCGACCACGTTCGCTGCCTTCGACTGGGTCATGACGCTTGCCCCAATGTGGTTCTCTACCATGTTTGGCGTCTACCTGTTCGCCGGAAGTGTCCTTTCGGCTCACTGCGTTCTGGCCGTCGCCAGCTACATCCTTCAATCCAAGGGTGCGATGCGTGACGAAATCACGATTGAACACTATCACGATCTTGGCAAACTGATTTTTGGCTTCGTCTTCTTTTGGACGTACATCGCCTTCAGCCAGTTCTTGCTGATCTGGTACGCCAACATCCCCGAGGAACAAGAGTGGTTCTTCCACCGCCAAGAGGGTGTTTGGGGCACGATCGCTCTCGCACTGATCTTCCTGCACTGGATGCTTCCA
>JBGCGI010000212.1:0-22834 GCA_045110715.1 Rubripirellula sp. | reverse complement strand
ATTCCCGCTGGCGCCTTTCAAGCTAATCCAACCGCGTGGAGTCCGTGGTTCGCGATCACGCAAGGTCCATCCGCGATTGCCTGTCAGAAACTGCGCTGTCAAACTTTCCTTGTCGGCCAGCAGTTCATCGGGACTGCCCTGCAACATGACGTTGCCACCAGACACACCCGCCGCAGGTCCGACTTCGATCACGTGATCCGCCAATCGGATCATTGTTTCATCGTGTTCGACCACTAATACCGTGTTGCCTCTGTCCCTCAATCCGACAATGGCGTGCGACAAACGCTCGACATCGGCGGGATGCAAACCGGCTGTGGGTTCATCCAATACGTAAAGCATGTTGACCAAACTGCTTCCCAGCGCCGACGTCAAAGCCACACGTTGGGTTTCACCGCCGGACAACGTCCGAAGTGTCCGATCCAGTTGCAAATAGCCAAGTCCAACGTCCTGCAGGTAGCCGATCCGATCCTGAATCTGCCGCATTGGCTCGGCAGCGATCGTCGCCTCACGTTTGGGCAATTTCACACTCGAGAAGAACGCGGACGCTTCATCCGATTGCATGGACAACACTTCTGCCACGCTCTTGCCATCGATTTGAAAAGCCAATGCCTCAGGCTTGAAACGTTTGCCCTCGCAACTTTCACATTGACGATAGCTGCGGAATCGGGATGCAAAAATGCGGATATGCATCTTGTACTTCTTGCGATCCAGCCACGCGAAAAAACCATCCAGGCCACCGAAGCTACGTTCAGGCACGCCATGCTGAATCAGTTTCAAATGTTTTTTCTTCAGCTTGCGATAGGGCACGTCGACAGGAATCCCGTAGTCATCGGCAAGCTCCAGCAGTTCGTGTTTCTCGTGTTCATAGGAAGGCGTGTTCCAAGGCGCGATCGCCCCTTCGGCCAACGACAGCGACTTGTCCGGGACCACCAAGTCCATGTCGACGTCGACGATGTCGCCGAAGACCTCGCAGCGAGGGCATGCCCCGAGTGGGTTATTGAAATTGAACAGCCGCGGCACAGGTTCGGGATAATCAAGGTCACATTGGTCGCAACGGCGTTCGCGGCTGACAATCCTCTGCGTCCACTGCTTGCCATCTATTTCTTGCACCTTGCTATCCTTGGACTCATCGACGTCTGGCACTGCTGACAAAATGACACCACGGCCATGCCCCTCCGCCATCGCGTTCTCCAGCGAGTCCGTCAAACGAGAAAGCTCGGCATCTTCGCCAATTCGGTCGACGACAACGATGCACTCGACTCCCTTGCTGCCAACCTTCTTCGCCAAGGCGGCACGATCACTGTCAGATAGATGGAAGGTTTGTCCACCCACGATCAACCTGAGGTAACCTTCCTGTTGCAGCCCCAGTAAAATTTCGCTCGCCGATTTTCGATCAGGAAGCCAAACGGGAAAGCCAATCATCGAACGCCGCGGGGTCGCCAACATTTCCTCCGCAACCTCTGCGGGATCATCGCTTCGCACTGGCCGCCCACAGGAATAGCAAAACAATTGCGCCGCCTTCGCGAACAACAATCGCAGGTGATCCGCTATCTCGGTCGCCGTACCGACGGTGCTGCGATTGGTTTTCGATCCACCGGCGCGAGTGACAGCGATCGCCGGCGGAATCCCCGTGATCTGGTCGCAGTCGGGTTTGTCCAGACGCTGAAGAAACTGGCGTGTGTAGGCCGAAAAACTCTCGATGTAACTGCGTTGGCCTTCTGCATACAAAGTATCCAATGCCAACGATGTCTTGCCGCTACCTGACAAACCACAAACAGCAACCAACTTTCCGCGGGGAATGTCGATGTCAACATTCTGCAGATTGTGGACGCGGCATCCGCGAACGGAGATGACGTGATCAGTCAAACGTGTTTCCTGAGCATTCGGAGAGTTTTCGCTGTCTGGATGTTTCACCAGCATTTGAGAGAGGAAAATGACAGGGGCATTCGCTCCTTGGTCGACCTGAGTGTATGCGTCCGTCAACGTGTTTCACAGGGTTCCTCGATTGACGCTGTTGATTGCGTTCTTGTACTTAACGCTTTCCCGTTCTATCCCGTCTGCTCCACGTCCAATCCAGCTCGGCATGCGAATCCACGCCTTTCCCGTTCCCTCCCTGCTGACGCTCGCGATCACTTCGATCTTGCTATCCAACTGGGCCAACGTCGCTCGCGCCGATCCCCCTACCGAACCGAAAGCGGTTCAAACCAATTCCTTCGTGATGCCGGTTGCCTTTGAGGCGCCTGCCGAACAAGTCGCCATCCCATTGAAGGAACTCTCTGCGGAGACCCTTGATTCGGAACTCGCAAGGATCCTTTCGGCCGATCTAGACGAGGCGCTGAAAGAGGAGTCGACGCAGCGTCTGACCAAGGCCAAAGAATGGCTCGAGGATGCGCGAAAATGGGCCAAGCAACGTGAGGCCGACGAAACGGAGATCGCGGCGGTGCCCACCCGCACGACTGAAACTCAACAGCTACTGGCCAAACCCATCGAACCGGTTGAACCAGACGTTCCCCGCAATGCGACCGTCGCTCAGCTTGAATCGCAATTGGACCAGATGCGTCACTTGGTCGAAGCTGCCGAACAGGACGCCACCGAAAAGCAAGACACCACGGAAAAGCACGGCAACCGATTGACCGCGGTTGCCAAGGAACTGCTGAGTGTTGAAAAGCGTTTGTCGGAGGCCCAAGAACAGTTGTCAGGACTAACGGGATCAGACCTGGCAGCGAATACGAAGCGACTAGAGCAGCAAGCTCGCGTTCGCGCACTGACCGAACATCAGTCTGCCATCAAGGTCAAACGTCAGTTATTGGAGGTAACCGCCGAGTTGCTGCCGATGGAGCGCGACCTTGCCATTCGCACTTCGACCGCCAACCAAAAGCAACTCCAACGATGGGAGGATGCCGTTAGCAAGTGGCGCAAGAAAGAGTCAATACGCCAAGCGGACCAAGCTCGAAAAATCGCCGAGCAATCGCACCCTGCGCTTCGTTCCCTGGCGGAGCGTAACGCGGAGATAGCAGAGCTTCGAATCACCGCGGCAGCTGGCATTGAGAAGCTGGCCAACATGAACAAGCAGATCAAAACTTCTGCGGCGCGGTTCACGGAACAGTTCAATGACCTTCGCGGCAGGGTCCAACACGCAGGCGCGACGACATCCACCGGAATTCTGTTGCGAAAACACCGAGGCGACCTGCCTGAAGAATCAGAATTTGCCAAGCGTGCAGATTTCGTCGAACAGGAGATGCCCAAGGTTCACTTACAACTGATGGAGATGAAGCAAGCCCGGCGTGAACTTGCCGATCCTGATGAAGCGGCGGCAAAGATCATGCTGACCGTTGAACAATCTCTCGCAGAATACGATCACCAACAAGTTCTAGATGTCGTCAAACGGCTCGTCTCAGATCGTCGCGACTTTTTGGACAAGGCAATCCCTGACCAGAACAAGTACCTGCAGGACCTGAATGAGCTGGACCTCGCCAACAAGTCGCTCGACGATCAGGTCGACGAGTTCCGTCTGTACCTGGACCAACGAGTCCTATGGATGCGCAGCAACGAGGTATTCGGGCGAACCGATGTGAGCAAAGCGACCAGCGGAATCGCGACCCTGATCACCCCTTCGCGATGGATCGAGGTGCTTCGAGTCGGCGGCGGGGACTTGATCCGCCAGCCTTCGATTGGAATCGGCGTGATCGCCTTGTTCTTGCTGGTGCTTGTGTTTCGGGCTCGGATGTTCGCCAACCAACGTGAACTGTGCCGCCAACCAGAGACCGACGAGCCTGCTGTTTTCCTGAACTACGCAGCTGCCTTTGCGATCACATTCGTGGTTTCGGCGCGTTGGCCACTCTTGCTGGCTGCCGTCGGCTTTCGATTGATGTTTGCCAGCGGGACAACCGCTTGGACTTCGTCAGTCGGAGCGGCTTGCTTGACAACGGTTGTATTCGTTTGGGGCTGTGAATCGATTCGAGAGCTTTGTCGCTGCGGCGGCGTCGGAGAGAGTCTCTTTCATTGGCACCAAAGTGTGACTGCATCCGTTCGGGCGGTGCTTGAGGTCACTCTGCTGGTTGGCACGCCGCTGTTCGCGATGCTTCAGTTATCCTACTTTGCGCACACTCCAGAGATGGAGAGTCTCCAACGACTACTGTTCATCACGATCCTAATGCTGTGCGGCATGCAGATTGGTTGGTTGGCCCGCCCCGGCGGAAAGCTCATGCAGAACCTGTTGGCCCATTCGCCCACCGCGCTTGCCTGTCGCCTGCGACGCCCCATCTGGGTCATGTCCACCGCCGCTCCCATCGGTTTCGCAATCCTATCGGTGGTCGGCTATCACTTTTCGGCATACCAGCTTTCTGGCCGACTGGCCGAAACGGGTGCCGCGATCGTCGCGATGATCGTCTTGCACTCACTGGCCCTTTGCTGGTTGGAGGTGCAGAGTCATAACCGCCAACTTCGCGAACTGAAAACCGATCAGTCGCCGAGCGAGACGCTTTTGATGGATTCGCCGATCGCCAACGACGACGTTCGTGTTGAGTCGATCAATCCAGAAATTGAAGAACACGAAGCGGCCACCCGAGAGTTCAAAGACCTGCTCCGTTACGCCGCGGTGATTGGCCTGATTTGTGGAGGTTGGTTCATCTGGTCTGACGTTCTGCCAGCCCTCCGAGTCTTGGATCGAGTCGAACTCTGGCAGAACATCGAAACCGTCGCTGAAACGGTCACCAACCAGGACGGCAGCACTGAAATCCGCATGAACGAGACGCCGGTACCAACCACTTTGACCGACGTCTTGATGGCAATCCTGATCTGTATCGGAACGGTCATGCTGGGACGACGCTTGCCCGGTCTGCTCGAACTCACGTTGCTTGAAAAACTCCCGGTCGATCAAGGAGGAAGGCATGCGATCGCAATTTTGGTTCGCTACGCGGCGACGGTTGCTGGTTTGCTGCTGGCCTGTCACATGATACGGCTCTCTTGGGCAAGCGTTCAGTGGCTAGCGGCCGCCATGACAGTAGGCCTCGGATTTGGCCTGCAAGAAATTTTCGCCAACTTAGTCAGTGGCTTGATCATTCTGTTCGAGCGACCGATTCGCGCAGGCGACCTCGTCACCGTTGGTGATCTTACCGGCAACGTGACACGCATGCAGATCCGTGCGACAACGATCACAGACTTTGATCGCCGCGAAATGATTGTCCCCAACAAAAAGTTCATCACCGACAACGTGATCAACTGGACCCTAACCGATCCGGTCAGCCGCGTGGTCCTGCCCGTCGGAGTTGCCTACGGAACGGACGTTGATCACGCACACCGAATCCTGATCAAGATCGCCGAACAAAGTTCACTGGTGATGTCGGAACCCGCGCCCACGGTACTGTTCAAAGAGTTTGGGGACAGCACTCTGAACATGCAACTCCGGGTCTTCATTCCTCAGCGAGATCTATATGTTGACGTGGTCAATGAAATCAACGGCGCGATCAACCGCGAGTTCGCGGCTGCTGATATCGAAATCGCATTCCCGCAGCAGGACTTACACATCAAGTCAATCGAATCGATCGCCAAGATCGCCCCACATCGCGCGGACGAACCGCGCATGGCAAGCGAGAGCGCCTGAGTGGCACCGGCCGAGAGGCCACGACAAAACGACGTTCCTCAGCAATCGGTCGCTGAGTTGCCGCCGCTCAGGAAAAAGCTCCTGCGTTCCCGCTACAGAACGGGCGATCCGGCAACCGTCTGTTCCTTGATCAACCGAGAAATCAGATCGTCGACGCTGATGCCATCGGCTTCAGCAGCGAAGGTTGGCACGATGCGATGCCGCAGCACTGGGTGCGCCAACGTTTGCACATCATCGATCGTCACATGCGGCCGACCTTCCAGGAGAGCGCGTGCTTTGGCGGCCAGCACAAGTTGCTGACTGGCTCGTGGACCAGGTCCCCACTCGACCAGTTCTTTGACCCAAGGTTTGCTGTTGGGGTCTTTGGGGCGAATCGCCCGCACGGCATCCAAGACCCAGTCCTTGACGTGTGGAGGCAAGGGAACTCGCCGAACGGTGCGTTGGAATTGAATGATCTCGTCACCACTGACGACCGCATCAACGGCGGCATTGAAGGTGGACGTCGTTCGATCGACGATTTCCCCTTCCTGCTCGCGACTGGGATAGTCAACGACAACATGGAACAAGAACCGGTCTCGCTGCGCCTCGGGAAGCGGGTAAGTGCCTTCCTGCTCAATTGGGTTCTGTGTCGCCAGGACAAAGAACGGCTCGTCCAATCGGTAAGTCGTGCCACCGGCGGTGACCTCGTGTTCCTGCATCGCCTCCAAGAGTGCGGCTTGAGTTTTGGGAGGCGTACGATTGATCTCGTCAGCCAACAACATTTGCGTGAACACAGGACCTTTCTCAAATACGAAAGTACGATGCCCAGTCTGTGGATCTTCTTGGATGATCTCTGTTCCCGTGATGTCGCCGGGCATCAGGTCAGGTGTGAACTGAATCCGTCGAAATGTCAAATCCATCGACTCCGCAAGAGTTCGCACCATCAGGGTTTTCGCCAGCCCGGGCACGCCTTCGAGCAAACAATGTCCCCGCGCCAGAATCGCGATCAACAACTGCTCGATCACGTCATCTTGGCCGACAACGACGCGGGCGACTTGTTCACGAATACGATTGCACGCGTCCACCAAACTCTTGGCTGCTGCCGCGTCGTCCTGTGACTCGATGGGGGGTGGTTGGACCACAAAAAAACCTTTGGAAACGTGATCAGGTCAAATACGCAAATGGGGAAAGCTATCTGTCACATTATGGTCGCTGGTTTCCAGCGTGCCACCTGTCTGACGCCAGACCACTGCTTTATGCTGAACGTCAACGGATAACGTCTGAAATTCGTCTGTCTTTCTACCTCAATGAATCACCCTCATGGCGTCGTTGTTTGTCGTTCGTGGCCGAGATCAGGGAAAGCACTTCCAGCTTTCCGAGCCGGTCTATCGAATCGGGCGTGAATCCAACAGCGATATTCAGCTGTTCGACTCCGAAGCTTCACGCGCTCATGCAGAGTTGCGTTTGAACGAAAAGGGCGGCTGCGATTTGGTGGATTTGGGCAGCAGCAACGGCACATTGATCAATGGCCAGCGAATTTCCCGAGAGACATTGGCCAGCGGCGATCGAATCGAAATCGGAGCGACGCTGATGATCTACACGGGGACCGGAGCCCCAAAAGCGTTGGAAGCTGCTCACGGCGTGGACATTGTGGCGAAGAGCCAGGAAGATGATGGAAGTCGGATCGTCTCTTCGCTGTCCCAGTCAGGCTCCGACTCCAAGATTCACAAACAGGTTCGATCCGACTCCGAAAGCGACCGCTCGCTTGAAGTCATGTATCTGACGGCGATTGCAGTTGGTCGAACCGATGATCTCAACGAACTGCTCAATCGAGTCCTCCGACTGGTCTTCGACTGGGTCGAGGCTGACCGAGGCTGTGTGATGCTTCGCGACGCCGAATCGAACCACCTGCAACCGGCCGCCAGATGTGATCGCGAGGGAATGAATGAGGCGATGAGGGACCGCCCGATTTCGATCAGCAGAACGATCCTGGATTATGTGATGGAGCACAAAGAGGGTGTTCGAACGAGCGATGCGAGAGACGACTCGCGATTCGATTCGGCTGCCTCGATCGTAAGCGCCGGCGTTCGCGAAGCGCTCTGCGTCCCGCTTCAAGGTCGATACGACATCGTGGGCGCACTCTACATCGACACGTACACACCACCTGGGCAATGGATCGCAGAAGGCAGCAAACAGCGATTCACCGACGACCACCTCCGCTTGATCACTGCGATCGGTCATCAGGCCGCCTTAGCCATTGAAGATACCTTCTATTATTCTGCCTTGTTACAAAGTGAACGCCTCGCTGCGATGGGACAGACGATTGCCACGTTGTCTCACCATGTGAAGAACATTCTGCAAGGCATTCGCGGCGGTAGCTACCTGATCGAGGCCGGTTTGGACCGCGGGGACACCGACGCCGTTCGACGTGGATGGGGAATCGTCGACCGTAACCAGGACCGAATCTCGAATCTGGTGATGGACATGCTGACGTTTTCCAAAGAGCGGGAACCAGAGAAAATCGAAGCGGACCTGAACGAAACGGTTCGCGAAGTGATCGAACTGATGCTGACGCGGGCAAGCGAGATGAAAGTCGAAATTGGCAGCAAGCTAGACGAGTCGATTCCGCCCGCAAGCTTTGATCCTGATGCGATTCACCGCGCGGTCCTCAATTTGCTGACCAACGCCATCGACGCTGCGGCGGGAACGCTCGAGCGGGATGAAGATTTTGATTCTGCCGAGACAGCAACGACTGAAGAACGCGAACCGGCCAAAGTCTTTGTGCAAACTCGATTTGATCCAACAGAAGGTTGGTGGGTCGACGTGATCGACAACGGGCCAGGAGTAGCGGAGCAGGATCGAGAAAAGATCTTCTCGCTGTTTGAATCACGCAAAGGAATGCGAGGCACCGGGCTGGGGCTTCCCGTCAGCGCCAAGATCATGCGCGAACACGGTGGTGACATCCAGATTGTCGATCCCGCGATCGGCCGTGGAACCTGTTTCCGTTTGCGTTTCCCTGCGAATGGAACGCATCTTTCAGGCGGGACAGGCGAAACGATGGTCTAGCAGTGTCTGCGATCGCCCTCATGACACCAGCGGTGATGGCACTTCCCCCTGGTACCTCGCGTCGGCATATTGACGATACCAACGCGCGAAATCGCCCATCACTTCTGATGATGCTTTTGCATCGCTCTGATGCTGCTCAATCCTGGCCGCAAACTGATAGATCGTCTCGTGGGGTCGGCGGATAAGGGAATATTTTCGCAACCGTCGATCCGCATTCCGCAGCATCTTGCGACTCCGCAAGTCCGTCGGATCGATCTCCATCCGCTGGGGTCGAAGATACCTGGTCCACAACACGAACACCAAGAAACAGAACAGTGGCAACTGTGCGATCCTGAACAGAACCAACAGCGGTTCTGTCGCCCGAATCGAGAACAACCAACCGACTGCTCGCCCAATCAACGTCCGATCGTCGTCATCATCGCCATTGCCGAACACATCGAAAAGACTCTCCGCTGCTGTGTTGATCGCGTTTGGATCCACGGTCGCGTAGTCGCGGCCGGGTGTGGTTTCAACAGCGAACCATGTATTGGTTTCGTCATCGTAGGCTTCTACCCAAGCGTGAGCCCCCGCATTCCGAGCCAGCCAAGAACGGTCATCGTTCGCTTCGGCATCGAGTTCATCAACGACGTAGCCGGTCACGTAACGCGTCGGCACACCAGCGCCTCTTAGAATCAGAGCCGTCGAAGCCGCGAAGTACTCACAATGGGCCGGATGCTTGGTTCGAAGAAAGTTAGCGAGTGGGTCAATGTCTCGCGGAACCTTTGGCAGTGAAAGACTATAGCTGTATTGATCCTGAAAGTAGTTCGCCAACGCGACTGCTTTCTCCTGAGCATCGAGATCGCCGCGAAAGACTTCACCAGCGACACTCTGGACCGATTCTTTCAGGTAACTGGGCACGTCCAGCATGACTGCTCGCCGTTCTTGATCGAGCGGTTCTGGGATCGGCGCCCATCCAACGCCAGCAACGTAAGGCGCAGTCGTGTCGATGCCACTGCGGATCGTATGGTCGCTACTAATCGTCACTTCGCTACTTTTCGCTTCGATCCAGTGAGTCGTCAGCGGCGTGAAGAACACAGGCCCTTTCATTCTGTCATTCATGATTTCAAGGGGGATCACCTGACGCACTTGATCTCCCGTCACGGGAAATCGCAACAATGGCTGTCTTCGCGGATAAGCCAACTTGGCGGTTCCGGTTCCTGCTGGGGAAACGTCACGATCTTGAAACGACGCAATCTGCTGAAGCGACTCGGTGCCATACGTTCCTGCGTCAAACCATTTGCGGCGACGATAGACCTCAAACACGCTGCCACGCAGGTAACCAGGCTTGTAGTCGGAACGAACCCAGAGCGCTATCCCGGTTGGATCTTGCAAGTGATGCCTGCGAATCTCTCCTAGCTTGCTGCCTTGCACATATCCTGTCCCTCCAATGAACGACTCATCATTGACCGCATCAAGGGATGCCCTCAATTGGTCACGCAAGAGCTTCTGAACCCCCGGCAAAACGTCATCGGTTGCGTTGGCAACCAAACTTGTCGCCATCATCAAAACGGAAAGCGTCAGCATCGAAAGGATTCCTCCCAACCAACTCGTGCCTCGAAGCGGCGAGTCATCTGACGAAAAGAGGGCTCCCTCCGTGCCTCGTTTCGACCCCAGAATGATTTGCGAAGCCAGTGAAAACCCAACGCAAGACGCCAACGCAACGGTCGTCTGAGCGGCCAACGACCGACTGGCTCCACCCGCAGCGACGCAAAACAGCAGCACCATCAACCCAAGTGGTAGCATCGAAAGATGAGCTCGATTTGGTCGCATCGCCCACACAAAGAACGCCCAGAACAAACAAGCATGGGCCAGAATGTCGGTGCCGACGTAAATCGGATTGACAATCGTACCCACCTGGCTAGCCCATCGCCAAACACCCGTAACAGCCAGGATCAACAAGACGCCAAACGTCCACCCGAACCATCCAAGCCACCGCGAAACTCCGGAACTTGGTTGTTTCAATCTCATCCCAGTCGTTGCCTTCTTGTGTCGCAATAAGACCACCAATGCAGTGATCGAAGCGGCAAGGCAAACGGGAACCCAATTTTGAAACGTTGACGAAAGAAACATCGTCAACGCGAACATCAGGAAACCAAGCACCTGTTTTGATCGTGTAGCCATCTTCATTCCTCCTCAACTGGCAGCCAAAGCACTGGTCGACACGGCAGGGCGTGTCATTCGATCGCGTTCATCGACCATGATCACCGATGCACTTCGCGACATTCCTGGTGGAACTTCAAAATCAATTCTTGATGTCAGGATCAACGCCGGAGTATTGCCAATGTGATCCACAACTTCTTTCAACCCAGACTTCGCTTCATCGGTTGTCGTGCGATTCGCTGCTGCCAATCGAATCAGCAACGACTGGCAATCCGAAGCCACCGATCCACGAACGTCTCTGGACATTCCGCTCGTCGGTTCCCCAGTGATATACATGCGAACGTGAACAGAATTCCTCTTCAACTCCGTCACTGCAGTGGCTGCCAGGGACAGCACTCGCTCGATCCGTTCGTCATGAGCATCAAGCGAGATTCTCTGACTGCCAGAGGTATCCACGATCAAGGTCACCATGTGAATCGAGGGCGACTGATACTCGCGAACGATCGGTTTTCCCAAACGGGCCCAAGAGGTGAAGTCCCACCGGCGAACCGGCATCCCAACTTCGTACTCGCGACTGCCGGTGTAATCCAGGGCATCTCCGGCCCGTAGCTTTCTGGAAAAGCTTCCAAGCGCGCTCATTTGTCCTCGCGAAACCGTGTCCTCATCACCTGAAATCAATCTCGGCGTGACCGCGATCGTCGTATCGCATGGCATCTTGACCAAGGACCGAAACAGGTGAAACGGGAACATGCTGGTCACCGCCAAGTCTGGTAGAGGATGAATCCCTCGGCGATCGAACAGCAGTGTGCCCTTCCAGTCCGCACGTTCGCCCGCGCGAATCATTCCGATCGGGTGCGGGTACTCAAGGGACTCGCCGGAAACAGCAACCCGATCGCGTCCTCCTCCTTTGCGGTGCTTTTTGTCTGGTCCGCAAAACTGAACCCCCAACTCCATCGCCGGAAAACGCCCTCGATTACGAAGATGGGTCACCAGCGAGAAAGGGGTCCCGGCGGAAACGGCAACCGGCAGTGAGAAGCTGGCGCTCAGTTGAGGACGCAAAAAACGATTGACGAACCAGCCCAGCAGGAACAAAACGAGGCAAGCTGAAAACACGCCCGTCCATGGATAGCCCCATACGACATTCACCGTCACGATCCCAATCAAGAGCAGCGTCACCGAGGCGCCCGTCATCGAGCGGCGAATGGAACGCAACAGCCGAAGCGGCGCCGCAAGTCCCCACAGGATCCACCAGCCCGCAACCCCGATCCGCTTCACCACTCGCATGAATCGAGTGTCGCTTTTGCGGCTATCCTCGGCCGCACCGTTCATACAGGCACCTCGATTTGCCCGATGATATCTGTGACGATGGCCGCCAGTTCCATCGGTGACGCCGAGATGCTGCGAGCGGAGAGTCGATGCGCAATCACGCTGACCGCCATCGCCTGGATATCGTCGGGCATCACAAACTCGCGGCCCTCCAACAGAGCGCGAGCCTGTGCCGAACGCAACAACATCTTTCCTCCGCGTGGACTACAACCGACTCGTAACCGCGTGTCCTGACGAGTTGCCGAGACCAATTCGACAACGTAACTCGCCACTTTGCGATCCACCTTCACCGCTCGCACGCATTGCTGCGCCGCGATCAGATCGTCTCGATGCATCACAGGCTGTAAAGAAAAGTTCGGGTCGTCGGTTGGCTGATCCAACAACAGTTCAATCTCACTTTCGTGGTCCGGGTAGTCCATCGAAAGTCGCAACAAGAATCGATCCATCTGAGACTCAGGCAGTGGAAACGTTCCCTCGAAGCCACTTGGATTCTGGGTGGCAATGACCAGAAACGGCTGCTGCAAGTCGCGACGTTTGCCGTCAATGGTCACCTGCGACTCGGCCATCGCTTCCAACAACGCACTCTGCGTGCGTGGTGATGCTCGATTGATTTCGTCAGCGATCAGCAAGTCACAGAAGATTGGACCGGGACGAAACTCAAAACTACTGGTCGCCGGTTGAAAAATTGAACTCCCCAGAATATCCGCTGGCAACAAGTCTGGAGTGCATTGCACTCGTTGAAAATCCAAGTCAATCAGCGCTGCGATGGACTTCGCCAGGGTTGTCTTCCCAACACCAGGCACGTCTTCTAACAAGACCGAGCCTTCAGCAAGCAGAGCGGTCAAAATCGAGTCGATGACGTCACGTTTGCCCCGTATGACTCTCTGAAGCTCACTGCGTACCGAGTCGATTTTTTGCAGCACGTCACTGGAAGACACTGAATTCATGGATAACTTTGGCGGACCGGAAGAATGATGAAAAACGCTTGCTGGTGCCGATTCTATCGTCTCCGAGCCAGCACCGGTTGCCTGGTAGTCCAATGAATCGCCTGTGGCTTCGACCGATCGATTGTTGCGTGTGAACATGACGAGATCCCTTCGGTACGACGTGAAGTTGTACGAACGAAGCCACGCCACCTTCACAGAACAGCAAAATCAATGGACGATTCGCAGGAATCACACCCAAGTTGATCGTACTGAAAAGTAAGCCACCATCGATTCGTTCGTCTCTAAGTCGGGCCCTTGAGTCCAGCCCACGCTGAAGGATCCGACGCAGATTGAGACAAGTAATTCCTAAGCGTCTGAGGATGTTCAGAGCGGGCTTGAAGGCCAGCCCATTTGTATCCTGCAGGCGATTTCCTGTTGGACCATCTTAAACTTTGGAAAGCGAGCGGATCAAACGATTCAGCTCCATTTCACATTGTTTTGACGTTTCAAAATCACCTGCCGTTTAGCATGCGTCCCACTCGCGAAACCTTCTCGATCCCCGACTCACCCTGGGTCGTCCAAATCACCGACGACGGCAGTCGCACTCTCGTGAATCCAACCACAGGCATTGCCTTTCACAGTGCATCGGGTGCTGCAACCGAAACCCGCCACGTTTATCTCAACAACAGCGGTGTGAGTGATCGACTGAATGCTGGCCAAGAAACATCGGTTCTCGAGATCGGGCTCGGCACTGGAATGGGGCTGCTGATGACCGTCGACTTGGCGATGCAGTCCTCCGCCAAACTGACTTACTTCGCCGTCGAAAACCAGTGGTTGGAATCCGAACTCCTGAACGAGTTGCACTTACCCGACTTGGTGATGAACAAGTCAACGGCGCAAGAATTCTTGCGTTGGAGATCCTCCTTGGGGGCGCGCGTCGCTGATGGCCTGCACTCGTGGAAAATCGATGACCAACGGCAAGTCACCGTCTACCACGACAATGCCTTAACACTTGACGCGTGTATCGACAAAGACCAGAAGTTCGACGCCATCTACTTTGATCCGTTTGCTCCGAGCGCGAACTCTCATTTGTGGGAACAAGAGTTTCTGAGCACAATGGGGCAACGATTGAAACTCAACGGTCGCTTGGTCACCTACTGCGTCAACCGAGTTGTCCGCGAATCCTTTGCGTCAGCAGGATTCGACGTCCGGCGCGTCGCAGGCCCTCCAGGAGGAAAACGCGAAGTGATGATCGCGACTTGCCGAACGTAAAGAACGAGCCGACCAAGCATCCAAGGAGCTAGCGGCGTCATCGTTACTTCTCCAACAGAGGATCGACCCAGGTTGCATAAGCCCGATATTGCTCGTTCGCACAACGCACGGCCAATGTTAAGACTTTCACACCACTCACGTCACTCGCAATCGGAACCAAAGTCCTGGGTGTGCGAACACTATCCTTGCGCGCCAACAACTTACCGTCGCCAAAAACTTGAAACGAAAGCGATCCTTTGATCGTTCTGGGGTCCTTCGAATCGATTCCCGAAATCCCAATTCTTGCAGAAAAACGACGATACTTCCCATTCAAGGAGTACGTGATCCGACCAACTCCATTGGTGTGAGGATGCGTCGTGATGGAATGCTCAACGCGCGTGTCGTTGAACAGAACAGGTGCCCGCGATGGCATTCCCGAATTGCCAAGTTTACCGGGCACGCCCCAGCCAACATTAAAGGACCGTTCCAAGACATTGTCCAAATAGATCTTGTTTCGTTTGGCGAGCGGTCCACTGATCTCCGTTCGACCTCGGTTGTACCAGGCCCGCGCACGTTTCTTGGGAACCGGATAAGCCAACATCGCACGACTCGTGGAAAGCGGGGTCAACACTGCTGAATGAAACTTGATGAGGGAACTCTGTGTCCCCAGCACGATCGCCCCATGCGTCGGCTCATCCCAATAGCGGTGAAGAATTCCGAGCTTGGAAAAATCCCCTTGCCAACGGCTGATGATTCGCCCGTTGGTGGCGATTTGAATCCCAGTTCTGCGCACCGCGATCGTCACCGTGTTGGGTTTGCCGTCCATCAGTGCCTGCCCCTCATACTTGGAAGCGTTGCTCGAGGCAATTTTCCCGTTAACACGACTAATCCCACTGATCCGGCTACCCTTGAAGCTATCGATGTTGACAACGAAACGTTCGCCGGTGGGCGCCGAAAGCGTGATTGTCAACTGCCTGCCTTTGATCGGCGTGCAGTTGACTTCCAGCAAGTATTCTTCCGGCGCAACGATCGGCAGACGGACCCGCATGTGCTCACCTGCCGGAGAGGTCAAGACGTGCCCATCCCGCCGCCAGTTCCCCCGAATCTCGTCTCTCGGAAACTCGACCATCGGCATCAAAGAGATGGGCCGGTTGGCCGCCCAGCGGGCATCACGGATTCCGTCGTTCAACAACGCCAACGAAACGTCCACCTTTGCAGGCAGTGGCGTCTTGGCAACTGGCGTGTCGATTTCGATTCCATCGAACAATCCTTTCGTAGACATGGCGACCATGCTCGGACTCTCTGATGAAAGAGTTGCGGCATCGACGTTTGCCTCTCGAATTTTCCCCAGCCGATAAATGGCTTTCGTTTTTGAAAGTCCTGCCAGCCCTGGACTGGCGATCGAGTACCACGCCGCGGCGCGTGCCATCGCTCGCTGCTTCTGCTCTTCGGTCTGATAATCCTCAGCCAACTCCCACCAAGCGTCTGCAATTTTCAACTGCTCACTCAACTCGCTCGGTTTCGCCTGTTCTCTTTTTGCCACCGAAGCCAAAGCTTCATCGTCACTCTTGATCAGAAACTCTATCGCCTGCGCCCATTGATTTCTTTGAAAGAATCGATGCCTGCCGACGATCGCATTCGCAGCGAGGTCTTCTGAATTCTGTTCAAGTATTTGCAAAGCAGACGCAATCGGTTGAAAAGTAGCCTCCAGTTGGTCAACCAGCAACTTTTGCTTGGCGAGGCTTGCCAGCAGATCCCGATCACGAAACTTCTTGGCCACCTGAAGCATCAAGCGACCAAGTTCCCTGGACTTCAAAAACTGATCGGCTCGCGCGTAGTGTTCGATCAGGGCGATTCCTAAGCGGCTGATCGCAACTCGGTTGCCCAACCCCACTTTCGACGCACCGATCGCCAGACGCAACGACGAGGCGCGAAGGTCATCAGCATTGACCTGAAAATCGGTGGCCAATTGATCCGTCGCTTCCATCGACGCAATCAAGTCACCAGCGGTCGCAGAAATCTCACGCGAGAGGTTCAACAACGCAAAACGTGCGGACGCGTCAGTGTTGGTCCCACGAGCAGTCCGCAGCAGCTCTGCCGCCAAAGACAATTGCAGCTCGCTGGTCTTGGCAGCATCAACTTTAAACCGTTGCCGAACCTCTTGTTCGGACTTGACTCGATTGGCCTCAAGCGGCACCGGTAATCGCCGCGTTGGCTCGTCCTGTGCATTCAAGAATGCTGGGCTAACGAGCAATGTCGCCAACACCCAGTAGCCACCAATCGATTTTTTTCGTTCCGCCATGCCGAACCTCAGACGCTCTTACCAAAAAGGAATTATAACCGGCCCAACAAGCCAGCACGAAACCCACAGCCAACGATCGCTTGCGTCTTTCCGCAGCAACGCTTCTGCAGGGCGAAACACGGGGATATCCGCAGACCTATCTTGTATATTGGACGTCCAGCGTTTCTCTTCCCCTCATTCGCAGCTGCTCCTTGTCCTCCGATTCATTCCATCCGAGCGAGCGACCAAGCGACCCTCCAGAGTCGAAAGGGAATGGTACGGATGCGCAGCGACGTGTCCTGGAATTGGAGCTGATCAAGATTCGCAACGAAGCTTCTGCCGCTCGTCTAGAAGCTCGAGCCGCTGAAATTGAACTGATCATTCAGCAACTCGAAAGTACCACTCCAGGAAAGGCAGAAACGACAACCGCGTCTGGTGTCCCGATAAACCCTCCGCACATTGATTCGGCGAAACCAGAAACTCACTTCGATAGCTGGACGGAAGTGCGTTCATCGGCAGGCTTCTTCTCCGCCCACGATGCGTTGTCGATCCCATCAGCGGAATCACGCTCCGCTGGAATCGAACTCATGAAGGCGGCAGAGGATGCGCAGCCAATCTCACGCGTCGACCCAAGCGAACCAAAAGTCCGTCGCCCTCGCTTTCTTGATCTCAAGGAGGATCCCGACCAGCAAGAGCCCGACGAGAAAGCGGGAGAGTCAAGCTCGCACGACTCAAGCAGCTTACAAGCTTTCCCATTGATCGTTGACGAGAGCGAGATTTCTCAGCCGGTTTTGACGGGGGCGGTCGCGATTGATTCACTGGAGGAGGAAGAGGAACAACCGCGACGTGCCCGGCCGGCTGCATGGCTGGCTAGTGCGATCGCCCACGTACTGATCTTAATGGTGCTGGGCTTGATCGGATTGCAAACACAGCGGCCGAAGGATCAGGTCGCCTTGTCAGGCTCGACAGCCGAGGCCAACGAGGTCTCGATGGAGACGTTCGAGATCGAGTCGAGTGAACCAGAGACCGAACCGAACGAACAAACGCCAAGCGAAACAGAATACGAGATCAGTCCAATCGGCGAATTGGCCGTGACCGAATTCAAACTCGACGCGCCACCAGCTCCGCCTTCCCCTGCCGCGCAAGCGATCAGCAGCGCCACGATGAAATCCAGCGCCGCGATGTCGCTGAAGTCGGATTCGAAGGCCAAAATCCAGTTCTGTGGGGTCGAGGGAGGCGGCAACCACTTCGTGTACCTGGTCGATAGTTCGGCCAGCATGGGCGATGGATTTGAATCAGCCCGTGCAGAGCTACTTTCCTCCATCGAAATTCTGAAACCCGACCAAAGGTTCTATGTCGTCTTTTTCGATGCTGACTCCGACTTCATGAGGTTGCAGGACGTCAACAAAGACGAGACTCGCAGTGTCTACGCGACAAAAGAGAACAAACAGAAGCTGCGGCGATGGGCGATGCGAATTTCGATGGACCGCGGAAAGGCACCGTATGAGCCGCTTCGTTTTGCGCTCAATTTGAAACCAGATGTCGTCTTCCTGCTGTCCGACGGAGAATTTCCGCAGGGCATTGAGGACTTGCTGACCGAAGAGAACTTGGTGAAAAATCTGTTTGGCGAGAGCCACCCCATCAGCATCATTCACACGATTGGGTACCACAGCAAGGAAGGCGAAAGCCGAATGCGCCGGATCGCAGCGAAGAATAAAGGGCAGTACCGATACGTGCCAAAACCTTGACGTCGACGCCGTGAATCACGCATGGCGTCAGTGGTACCTACCCGACAAAAGCCTGCGGAGTAAAACGGCCTGATTGCTCTTTCGGTCGTCGTAATTGTGAAGGCCAGATCGCTGTAGGATCAGTCGGCATGAGGAGAAGTGTGTAGACTATCCGCATGCCTTCTCATCGGTCCGCAAAGTCGCTCATGAAAAACGTCAAGCGTCTACTGAGTTTCCTCGCTGTCATCGCGGTTTTTCATGCCGGCGAGGCATTCGCGCAGGAGTCGCCCGAGCCCATCACGGAGGCTCAGCAGCCCGAGGAACCGGCAGAGCCGCAGGTCACCGTCGCTGTCAATCCCGCCGGGATGCAACGCCATGTGCGTGGCAAATGGGCGACAGCGGCAGTCAATGTGGTCAATCCGACCGACATGGACACCGAGGAGTTGGTCGCCGTGACCATCGGCGAGGACAAGAGAGTTCAGTTTGCCCGTCGGATGTGGATTCCAGCCAACTCGCGACGTCAAACGTGGATGCCGGTTTTGATTCCGGGTGACATTCCGCAGACTCAGCTACAAGTCCCAATGACTTCCATCCACGTCAAAGAAACCGACGAAGGTGGTGAAGACTATCAAGCCGACAAAACAGGTTCTCCGGCCAGCGAAAGGTCACTTCTGCTGTCGTCGGACGAATCACAAACCATGGTATTTTTAAATCGGGATGCTGACAACAACGAAGATCGCCTGAAAGATTTGAGCGAAGCGATCTATCTGGGTCGCGACTTCGTCCAACAAGGTTCCCAAGACTTGGGCTTCGTCAATATTTCCTCTGCGTTCTTGCCTCCCTCACCCAAGTCGCTCGATGTCGTCGACCAAATTGTTATCGCAAGCGATCGCATTCTGAATGATTCTGCTTCGGTGACTCAACTGCGCAGCTGGTTGCGTTCGGGTGGCCAGATGTGGGTGATGCTGGATCAGATTGAACCGACATCCGTGCGACGACTCTTAGGGGACTCAGCCTGTTTCAGTGTGGTCGACCGCGTTGAGCTGAACGCGTTTCGAATGAAAACAACAGACCTTGGCACAGGAGAACAAAGGGATGCCGAGCAATGGTCTTCGGAAGAACCCGTTGACTTTGTTCGCGTCTTCACGGACTCGTCCGATGTCATGGGCTCGATCAACGGTTGGCCAGTTGGTTTTCGGAAGCGTGTTGGCCGGGGCCAGGTCATTTTCACGACACTTGGGGCAAGAGGTTTACATGCCGGCGGCCAACCCTCAAGCTTGTATCGCAGTCTGTCGAGCCAATTTTTTGAGCCGCGGACGCCTGCTCCTAAGTATAGCGACGAAATGATCGCTTTCTTGGAAGACGACATCGGTTACGAGATCCCTCGTCGCAGTACGATTGCGATCATTTTGGGAGCTCAGATTTTGCTGATCCTGTTGATCGGAGGTTGGCTGGCTTTTCGCCGTCAGCTGCATCACTTGGCAATTTTGGTCCCGGTGGTCGCGATGTCAGCGACAGTGGTACTGATGGCACTGGGCAAGCGGCGAACATCCTCCGTCCCATCCACCATCGCCACTGGCCAGATCGCTCGTGTGTCGGACGAGGCTTCCGAGATTCACGTGGATTCCATCGTCGCAATCTACAGCCAACGTGGTCGTGATCTGCAAATCGAATCTTCCTCGGTGGCGACCACGATGATCGATGCCGATGAGTCCGGCACGGAACTGAAGCGTTTGGAGTGGACGGATGATGGCCGAAGCGTTTGGTTGAACATCAAGCAACCGCCGGGTGTTGTTCGCCACATTGAAAGCGAAGCCACCTTGCCTCTCAAGAAACCCTGGTCGTTCCAGGGCCGGTTCACGTCCTTGGGATTGATGGGAAGGGTACGTGGTCTGAATCCTGCGAAGTGCTTTGACGCAGTGATCGTTTCGCCAGCTGCGCCCCCCTTGGCCGTCGAGTACGAATCGGACTCGGCAACCTTCGGTGGCGGTCCCAGAGAGCAGATGCTGCCAGGCCAGTACGCCAACGATCGCTTCTTGTCCGACGTCCAGCGCGGAAGACAGGAACTGCTCCGCAAATTACTGCAACCGGCATCTGGCTTGGGCGCGACGGAGTTATCTCCCTTTGGGGATCAGCCGACAATGTTGCTGTGGACTGACCCGATTGATTCTGGCATCGAGTTCAGCAGCGGCTACTTTCGTCGTGGCTCAGCATTGGTCTCGATTCCCGTTCAGTTGCAACGGACACGTGAAGATGCCGTTTTTCATGTTCCCGCAAGCTTTGTGAAGATCAAACCCTATGCTGGTAGTCAGGGGATCACGTCGATTTTCGACTCCCGCACAGGACGATGGCTATCGGACTTGGACAAACCCAGCGATTCCGAACTGCGCTGTGAACTGCCTCACGTCTTGGTGCCTTGCACGATCAAGAAAGCGAATGTCACGATTCGGATCATGGCACCATCGCGGACCCTGGAACTCCAGGGCTTGGTCAACGGCGAGTACGTGACGCTGCATCGCAAAGAGAATCCCACAGGACGAATCGACTTTCTGATCGACAATCCTGAAGCACTTACACTGGACGACCAAGGTGGATTTCGTTTGAAGGTTTCCGTAACCGAAACCTTCCTGGAAAAGAAAACGCGACTCGAAAAGTCCGCCCAAGAGACTCCCGAAGAACGGGCCAAACAAAACCAAAACTTGAACATCGAAACATGGGGAATTGACTACCTCCATGTGAGCGTGGAAGGGATTTCCCATGGTTGACCTTTCATCATTCAACGTAGCTGCGAAGAACAAAGCGATCGGTACCGCATGAGCGAACATTCAAATGGCAAGAATCGCCCCTCAGGCGATTCCGACGCTGTCATCGAAATCGAGAACTTGACGAAACGATACGGAGACTTCACTGCGCTGGATTCACTATCGCTCCGCGTCAATCGTGGACAAATCCTGGGCTTCATTGGCCCCAACGGTGCGGGCAAAACAACCACCATTCGTATTCTCGTGGGGTTGCTGAAGCCGACCAGCGGCAGTGCGCAAATCGCTGGCGCAGACTGTCTGCGGCAAGCACGCAAGATCAAACGATTGGTGGGCTACATGCCCGATCGGTTCGGCCGATACAACAACATGCGGGTCAGCGAATACCTTGATTTTTTCGGAGCTGCCTATGGTCTTTCAAGACAGCAACGCAACAAGCAGATCGATCGAGTCCTAAAGATTGCCGGGGCGAGTCACATGAGAGACCTGTTCGTCGATGCTCTCAGTCACGGCATGCAACAACGAATCGGCATCGCGCGAACGCTGATTCATGACCCGCAAGTCCTGATCCTTGACGAACCCGCCAACGGATTGGATCCGCAAGCTCGAATTGAGATGAGGTCGATGCTGCTGCGACTATCCGAACTGGGCAAAACGCTGATTGTCACCAGCCACATTTTGCCAGAACTGGCGCGGATCTGTGACTCCGTTGCAATGATCACAAAAGGAAAGTTACGAGCGTACGGAACGGTCGACGAGATCATGCGTGACATCCACCAACTGCGAACATTCGAAGCGTTGCTCTGCGATAACAGCCAACAAAAAAGTGTGTCAGACAGCATCAAGAAATGGCTGTCTGAACATGAATCAAAAGAGAAAGCCAAGTCCGTCAAAGTCTCCAGCGTGCTCGCGGAGAGCGTGGTGAGGTTCACGACCAGCTTGAATGATCAACAGATATCACCACTGCTGTCGCACCTCATCGAGCAAGGTGAAACGATCGCTCAGTTTCGTGAGATCAGTAGCAACCTGGAAGATGCATTTCTATCGGTCGCAGGTGCCGGCGAATCCCAAGCCGCCGAAACTGGTTCGAGTCCATCATGAACCCTGTCATTCAACGAGAGTTTTTCGGAATTCTACGGTCGCCTCGCGCGTTTGTGATGCTGCTGGTTTTGACCGCGGCATTTTCCGCAGCCGTTGTGATGCGTTGGCCCGCTGACGGCTCGGTTGATCTGTCTGGCCACGAATCCCTGGAAGTGTTTCGCATCTTTGGATACGGCCTGTTGGCTGGTATCGTTTTCCTGGTGCCCGCTTTCCCATCGACGTCCATCGTCAACGAGAAAAATAGCGGAACGCTCGCACTGCTGTTGAATTCGCCGCTCAATGCGTTTTCGATCTATTTCGGAAAAGCGTCCGGTGTGCTGCTTTTTAGTTTGTTGGTTCTGCTCTGCAGCCTACCAGCGTCGGCCGCCTGTTTTGCGATGGGTGGGATCGAACTCACGCGTGAACTCGGGCTGCTGTACGTGATTCTGCTGGTACTGGTTTTGCAGTACGTCACCCTGGGACTATTGGTCAGCAGTCTTGTTCAGTCGGCCGATGCAGGCGTGCGTCTGACCTATACGATTGTGCTGTCGTTGTTCTTTTTGACGCTTGTCCCGGCTGCTTTGATTCGCGGCACCATGAGAGAAGGTTGGCTACCAGTTGCCGCCGAGTGGATCCGAGGCTTCTCGCCGTTGCCCGCGGTCATGGAGATCCTGGGACATCAAGACGTTGGATCTTCT
>JBGCGI010000211.1:0-18660 GCA_045110715.1 Rubripirellula sp. | reverse complement strand
AAGCATGCTCGTGTTCAGCATGTACCTGATAGCCCGCGGCTTGTACGCGGATCCACCGACACTGCTGGAGCACTTTGTCATTGTCCCTATCGGAATGTTGGCATCAGCACTACCGATCACGCCAGCAGGGATTGGGGTCTTAGAGGCGACCATTCAATCGCTGTACTCGATCGTGCCAGCCGTCCCCACTTCTGCCTCGGGAACGTTGGTTGCCCTGGTCTTCGAGATGGTGAAGGTGGTGATGGCGATCATCGGCACGATCTTCTATTGGACCGCCAACGAAGAAGTTCGCGAGAGCTTGGAAAGTGCCGAGGAAGAGGCTGCCGCGGAGGCATGAGCCGGGCGTTGGTTAGCTGGCAGGGCCTGTGCTGACGACGACTTGGCTGGGCCGCACCACACGGTCGTGCATCTGAAAGCCGGTCACCGCGACGTGCGCGATCGTGCCTTCGGCATGCGAGTCACTGGGCATCTGCGAGATCGCTTCGTGGAAATTCGGATCGAACAATTCGCCTTCAGCTGGTATTTCACGAATGTTGTATTTGGCCAGCGTGTCGTCCAGCTGCTTGCAGACCATCGCGACGCCTTCTTTCAAGCCACCCGCGTCGGTTGCACTCTCAGCCGCCTGAATTCCACGCAGTAGGTTGTCGCGCACATCCAGGAAGTCATTGACCAGATCCTGCGAAGCATACTTCAAGCGTTCCTCGAAGTCTTTCCGCGTACGTTTGCGAAAGTTCTCAGCTTCTGCCTGAGCCAGCAGAGCACGTTTCTCTGCTTCGGCAACTTCGCCGCGCAGACGGTCCATTTCTTCGTCGCGAGTCTCGGGGACTTGAGCTTCTGCTTCATCAACGACACCTTCGAGTGCCGCGTCCATGGCTTCTGAGACTGGATTTCGCAATTCGTCGTCGTTCATTTCTTCTTGTTGGGATTCTTCATTCATCGTTGCACTCAGGTTTCTTGTGGCTGTGATTCAGGATCGAAGAAATTTCGCAGCTTGGCTAGGAATGACTTGCGGTGCGGGAGCACGGATTCGGCATCGAGTTCGGCCAACTCACGCAGCAAGCGTTCTTGCTCGGGATTCAGTTTCTTGGGAACTTCGATGAAGACTTGGACGAGTAAGTCACCGGGGCGTGCCGTTCGATGATCCACGACGCCTTGGCCTCGAATGGTAAACACATCTCCGTTCTGTGTTCCTGGTTCGATCAGTAACTGTTGTGAGCCATTCAGCGATGGAACTTCGATTTCTGCGCCCAGTGCTGCTTGGCTATAGGAGATGGGCAGCTGCAAAATCAGATGCGTGCCTTCGCGTTTGAACAGTTCGTGTTTACGAACGTTAATAAAGACGTAGCAATCGCCAACGGGGCCGCCATCGGGGCTCGCTTCGCCTTCGCCCTGGACTCGCAGCCGAACGCCATCGTCGACGCCGGGAGGAATCGCAACCGACAGTTCCGCTTTTTCGTTTTGCAAGCCGGTTCCACGGCATCCGCCGCAGGGGTTGCTGATTTGCTGTCCCGTGCCTTTGCAGTTTGGACAGGCAGTCTGCACTCGCAGAATGCCCGCGGACTGGATCACCTGCCCTTGGCCGCCGCAAGTGTTGCAAGTGGTTGGCTTGCTTCCAGGTTCCGCTCCTGTGCCGGTGCAAGTTTCGCAGGGCACGCGGCGTCGAAAGGAAACGTCCTTCTGAACACCTCGGGCGGCTTCCTCGAGTGAGAGTGTGACGTTGCAGCGAATGTCGGCTCCGCGGCGGGCACGCTTTCTGCCACGTCCACCTCGGTTTCCAAACAAGTCACCGAACATCCCGCCGCCACCGCCGAACAAATCGCCAAAGACTTCGAAGATGTCTTCGACGTCGTTGAATTGGTGGGCGCCGTTAACTCCGGCGTGGCCGTGTTGATCGTACCGCTCGCGCTTCTCCTGATCGCTCAGGATCTCGTAAGCTTCCGAGGCTTCCTTGAACTTCTCGATCGCGTCTTCATCGTCACGATTGCTGTCGGGGTGATACTTGATCGCCAGCTTTCGGTAAGCGCGATCAATCTCTACTTTCGCAGCGGAGCGTTCCACTTGGAGCACTTCGTAGTAGCAGGTTTTTTCAGCCATGATCGCATTCCTTGATCGCTATGCGATGACGGGCCGCAAGCCAAGTTCATTTCTTAGCGTGCGACCCGTGATCTTTTTTGTCAGTCCCGAAGCATCAGTCCAGTCGCCTTGCATGGCTCGCAAGGCAACCGTTGAAACTTCTTCACCTAGGAAACAACGCCTTCGACAGGTCGTCGCTCTTTGTCTTCCGCCTCGAAGTTGGTGACCATTGCTTCGGTCGTTAGCAACAAGCCTGCAATGCTGCCAGCGTTGGCGAGTGCAGTTCGTACGACTTTCACTGGGTCAATCACACCAGCTTTCAGCAGGTCGCAGTACTCGCCAGTGTTGGCGTTGAAACCGTGAGTCACAGGCTTCTGTTGCACTTCGTCAACGACGACGCTGCCATCGATGCCACCGTTGTCGGCGATCTGACGCATCGGGGCATCAATCGAGGCGAGCACGATATCGACACCGATTTTCTCGTCGCCTTTGGCCTTCTTCTTGGCTTCTTCGATCGCCTCACGGCAACGAACCAAAGCCACGCCGCCACCTGGCAGAATGCCTTCTTCAACGGCAGCACGAGTCGCGTGCAAAGCGTCTTCCAAGCGAGCCTTGGTTTGCTTCATCTCAGCTTCGGTTTCGGCACCAACGCTGATCACAGCGACGCCGCCCGACAGCTTCGCCAAACGCTCTTGGAACTTCTCTTTGTCGTAGTCGCTGTCGGTCTGCTCAATCTGAGCCCGAATCTGGCCGACTCGCTTGTCGATGTCAGCTCGCTTTCCGCCACCTTCAACGATGGTCGTGTTGCTCTTGTCGACGGTGACCGTCTTCGCACGCCCGAGTTGCTCAAGCGTCACGTTCTCGAGTTGGATGCCCAGGTCTTCGCTGATCAGTGTGCCACCGGTCAGGGTCGCGATGTCACCAAGCATGGCTTTGCGACGGTCGCCGAAGCCTGGAGCTTTGACAGCACACACGTTTAAGGTGCCACGCAACTTGTTCACGACCAACAACGTCAACGCTTCAGCGTCCACGTCTTCAGCAATGATCATCAGCGGCTGGCCTGTCTGAGCCGTTTTCTCTAGCAACGGAACAAGATCGCGAATGTTGCTGATCTTCTTCTCGTACAGAAGAACCAAGGCGTTTTCCAGGTTGGCTTCCATTGTGCCGGGGTCAGTGATGAAGTACGGCGAAACGTAGCCCTTGTCGAACTGCATTCCGTCAACGTAATTCACTTCCATGTCACGGCTCTTGCCTTCTTCGACCGTGATCACGCCGTCTTTGCCAACACGCTCCAGAGCGTCTGCCAAAAGTTCACCGATCACGTTGTCGTTGTTGGCGGAGATTGCACCAACGTTGGCGACTTCCTGCTTATCTTTGACAGGACGTCCCATCGAGATCAGCTTTTCGGTCGCAGCAATAACCGCTTTGTCGATTCCACGTCGGATCGCCGTTGGGTTGCTGCCTGCAACGATGTTTCGCAGACCTTCTTTGAAGATCGCACGAGCAAGCACGGTTGCCGTCGTTGTGCCGTCGCCGGCCAAATCGCTGGTCTTTTGAGCGACCTCGATCACGAGCTTGGCGCCCATGTTCTCGAATCGATCTTCCAGTTCAATTTCTTTGGCCACAGTCACGCCGTCTTTGGTGACCGTTGGTCCACCAAAAGACTTGTCGATGATCACGTTGCGGCCGGTTGGGCCCATGGTGACAGCGACCGCGTTGGCCAACTTATTGACACCTGCCAACATGCGAGCACGTGCGTGATCGTCAAAGAGAAGTTGTTTTGCCACGAGAGGATTCCTCTATAAAAGTGTGTTGGTTGCAATGCAAAGCGAAAGAATCTGCTTACAGGACTTTCGCCAAGATGTCGCTCTCGCGAAGGATCTTCATTTCTTGGCCATCGATTTCGATGTCGCTTCCGCCGTACTTGCCGTAGATCACGGTGTCGCCAACGGTCACGCTCAATTCGCCACGGTTTCCGCTGTCGAGCAACCGGCCCGGACCGACTGCGACGATGGTGCCACGTTGTGGCTTCTCTTGAGCCGAGGCAGGAAGCACGATTCCACCAGCGGTGGTGGATTCTGCTTGATTGGGTTGAACCACAACACGATCGTCCAAAGGACGGAGATTCAGTTTTGCCATGATTGATTCTTCTTGATTGATATTGGTTGATGAATTTGTTGTTGAAAGGATGAGGTCTAGAAGGTGTGGAGTGGCATTACATCATGCCGCCCATGCCTCCCATTCCGCCCATGCCACCCATGTCCATTCCGCCCATGCCACCCATTCCGCCGCCACCGCCGTGGTCGTGATGGTGGTCGCCGCCTTCTTCTTCCTCTTCCGATGGAATTTCAGTGACCAACGACTCGGTGGTCAACAACAAGGAGGCAACGCTAGCTGCATTGGTTAGCGAGGTTCGGACAACCTTCGCTGGGTCGACGATGCCAGCAGCGACAAGATCGCAGTACTTTTCTGCGTTCGCATCGTAGCCGTCGGTCTTGCCCTTCATTTGCATGACGCGGTTGACGACGACTGCGCCATCGAGGCCAGCGTTATCTGCGATTGCACGAAGCGGATTGTCGAGGACATTGCGGATGATTCGGATACCGAGTTGCTGATCGCCCTCGGCTGCCTTCTCTAGCTTTTCGACTGCTTTTCGACAACGCAGGAGTGCTGTTCCGCCCCCGGGGACGATGCCTTCTTCGAGAGCAGCTTGGGTTGCCGCACGAGCGTCGTCGATCAACGCCTTGCGCTCTTTCATTTCCGTTTCTGTCGCAGCACCGACATTGATCTGTGCCACGCCACCGGCCAACTTGGCTAGACGCTCTTGAAGTTTCTCGCGATCGTACTCGCTGTCGGTTTGATCGATCTCGCGACGGATCTGCTCGACACGTGACTCGATGTCGGCCTTCTTGCCGCCACCGCCAACCATGGTGGTTGCATCACTGGTGATTCGTACTTTCTTGGCGCGACCGAGGTCGCTCATTTTGACGCTTTCAAGATCAATGCCGAGATCCTTGAAGATCGCCTTACCACCGGTCAGAGTAGCGATGTCACCAAGGATTGCTTTGCGGCGATCACCGTAACCAGGAGCCTTAACAGCACAAGCCGACAAGATGCCTCGCATCTTGTTGACGACCAAAGTCGCCAAGGCTTCTCCCTCGACGTCTTCGGCAATGATCAGCAGCGGCTTCTTGGCTTTGCTGATCGCTTCCAGTAGCGGGATCATCTTCTTGTTGCTGCTGATTTTCTCTTCAAACAGCAGGATGTGGCAATCTTCCAGCTCAACGGCAACTTCGTCTTGATTGGTGACGAAATGTGGTGAGAGGAATCCGCGATCGAACTGCATGCCTTCGACGACGTCCACATAAGTTTCGTTGGACCGGCCTTCTTCAACCGTGATGACGCCGTTCTTGCCAACTTTGGTGAACGCATCGGCCAGAACGTTGCCGATCTCGGGATCGTTGTTTCCAGCGATCGTCGCAACTTGACGGATGTCCGCCTTGCTCTTCTCGTTGATCGGAGTCGCCAATTTTTCGATTTGACCGACTGCAGCTTCGACTGCTTTGGCAATGCCGCGAGTCAACGCCATTGGGTCGGCTCCCATTGCGACCATTTTCAGGCCCTCACGGAAGATGGCTTCGCTCAAGACAGTCGCGGTGGTGGTTCCGTCTCCGGCCACATCGTTGGTCTTGCTGGCCGCTTCTTTGACCAGTTGTGCACCAAGATTCTCGAACGGGTCGTCCAATTCGATGTCTTCGGCGACGGTCACGCCATCCTTGGTTACTTTTGGCGAGCCCCAGCCTTTGTCCAAAACAGCATTTCGGCCGCGAGGGCCTAGAGTACTGCGGACGGCTCGTGCCAATTTGCTGACGCCGGCCAATAGTGGGCCTCTTGCGTCGTCGTCGAAAACGATTTGCTTTGCCACGACGTTTGTCTCCTGTGAGAAAGGTCAGAGTTCTGAGTAATGTGGACTCGCCTTGGTGGCGAGTGTCGACAGTTGTATTTTGAAAACCGATGCGGCCTTGGCCTGCAGCGGTGGCAGTGACTGTATGAGGGACGTCCTTTAAGCAAGCGGTGTGCCGAAAGTTGCTAAATGCCAAAAACCGTGATCCGGTTTTGGTCACAAGTCAAATGCTGGGCATAACTTATCGGTGATCGAGCAGTCCTGGGAAGTGGGCGCACCACAGTCTTCTCTCAGGCGAAGGAATGCTCTGTGTCAGGTTGGCAGAACCCGACCTGACTTTCACGCCGAGCGAGCCTAGCCTTTTTCGCTGCGACGAAAGTACTCCTTTGGAAACGGTCCCTGGGGGCCCATTTCCGGGTGTCGCCAAGGAAACTTGGGACCACGGTCTTCTAGCAGCGGCACTTCGCGTCCCCCACTCTCGAAAAGCAGCTTCCAAAGCCGTTTGTTCATCGATTCGATCCGATCCGACTGCTCGGGCGAATCGATCAAGTTGTGCATTTCTTCTGGATCGGTCTCCAGATCGTAGAGCTCATCTCGATCCCAGAGTCCATGGCAGCGGATGTACTTCCAGCGACCACCGATGATGGCGTGCAGCGTCGGCGTATGAGGGTAATTGCGCTCCCAATAGTACTCGTACAGCAGTTCTTTTCGATCCAGCGACTCAGGGTCGTTCTGGCAGACCGCTTTCCAAAAGCTCTGCCCGTCGGCGATCTTCAGCGAGGGAGCAGACGTCGCTTCTAAGATGGTGGGACCCACATCAATGTTGCCCACGAGCCCCTCGAACTTGGTTCCGCCAGAAATTCGATTCTTCGCAGCCATCAGCAGGGGCACCTTCGCGCTCGCTTCATAGGCGGTTCGTTTGTCGATCAATCCATGATCGCCAAACTGAAAGCCGTTGTCGCCCATGTAGATGAACAGCGTATTGTCGGCCAATCCGTTCTCGGAGAGGTAGCCGCGGAGTCGCCCAACACTGTCGTCCACGGCCAACAGGGACTCGCAGTACCGACGGTAATACACCTCCGGCGAGAATCCCTCGATGTTGTATCCAAAGTCTGCTCCATGTCGGCTGTTTCGCTGGTTGCGAACCCACATTGGCATCTTCCCAGCATCCATTTCTGCCACCGTTGGCGTCCGGATTGGCAACGCCGCCTTTTCGTAACGACCGCGGTGCCGATCAGCGGGCACGAAATCCGCATGCACCGCTTTGTGGCTGACGTAAAGAAAAAACGGCTTGTTCGCGTCACATGATTCGAGCCACTCGATCGCGTAGTCGGTCAGTTCGTCGGTGATGTATCCCTTCTGGTCCGCCCTGGTTTTTCCATTGATGTTGAATCCGTCATACGTCGTCTGCGGTACTTCGCGAGTCGTTCCGTGCCCGTCGGGCCAATAGGTCCCTTGCCCCTTGAACGCGACCCAATGGTCGAACCCACGCTGGGGGTCATCGATGTCGCCGCCCATGTGCCACTTGCCGATGAAACCAGTCTGGTATCCCGCTGTCTGCAACTGCTGCGGAAAGAACACCAAACTCTCATCCACCGGATGATAGTTGTCGACCACGCGGTGGTTGTGGGCGTACTGGCCCGTCAAAATGGAGGCTCGGCTGGGAGAGCACAACGACGTTGTCACGTACGCGTTGGTCAGCATCGCTCCGTCTTTGGCCAACGAGTCAATGTGCGGGGTCTCAAGAAACGGATGCCCTGCTGCGCCGAGGCAATCAAATCGATGGTCGTCGCAAAGCACGAACACCACATTCAACGGCGGTTCTTCCGCGAACGCAGTTCCCAGCCCTAGGTGAGCGAAGAGTGCCAGGGTCAAACTGAAAATGAATCGGTGGGCGTGAGGATGCATGAGGGCAAGGTTCATAGGAGAGGTTTGAGCAAGGAGGGCAAGTCGCGTTGCATGGAATCATTGCGTGGCAGATGCCGGATTTTGTAAAGCAGCTTGTCGGTTGGCAATCGCCTGTTGGTGTTCTCCCATGTTGGCCTGGACTCGCTGCATGCCAAGTTGGGCGCCTGCGGTGGTGAGGATTGGTAATTTGGAAACTGCTATTTGCCCCACGGGCGTTCGGTAGAAAGCAGTCGTCGTGCGAACATCGTTCTTGGTGAATTCGCTGCAATACAGCATCACCATGTCGTCTTCGCTGAAGTCTCCTCCATCTTCATGGCAACGAAGAAACTTTCGACTGCCGAGACGTGCGATTGCGTCGGAGCCTTTTTGACTTCCGCTGCAACCGGACTTGAGTCCTGGCCCCAGCTGAAATCCGTCAGGAGTGCCATGGTTGCAGCGATCGTCAAAACGGACACGACCGATTGGAAGCTGCTTTTCATGAACGGTTCCGTGAGAAAGACGGGGAATGGTCGTAGACGGCTGAATTGTAATGATTGCGGTCTTGGTAAAGGAAAGCATGAAGCCTCGTTCAGGTCGGCGGCATCGGCCCAGAGTTCGCGGGTGATCCGCCGAGATCGCCGCTTTTGTGGCGGATCCCATCCATGTGTTTTGTCGAAATTGGCAAAAAAGTGTTGTGGTTGGTGTTGAACACTGAGACATTGAAAACTTGATTTTTCTGTCACGAATTCAATTTCTAGTCGAAATCGTTCATTGCTAAGAAAGGCACGCAGTATGACACGCGTTCTGTTCGGATTGTTCTTTGCCGGTTCCCTTTCTCTGTTTTCCATCGGGTGTGGTGACGGAGGTGCTGATGTCATTCAAGACTCCCGGACCCAATCAGAGGTCGAAGCCGAAGACGAGGAATATGAGCGTGAATTGGAAGAGGCGGAGAAAGACGATGAAGGTGAGCAATAGTTTTCGCCAACAGAGCGTTGGCTAGCACTATTCGGTTTTGTCTTTTGTACTCATTTGAGGAGCGTTCATAATGCGCCGAACTCATTCCGTTCGAGCTGGTTTCACTTTGGTGGAGTTGTTGGTCGTGATCGCGATCATCGGAATTCTAGTTGGTTTGCTGTTGCCTGCTGTGCAGGCGGCTCGCGAAGCCGCTCGCCGCATGTCCTGCAGCAACAACTTCAAGCAAATCGGGCTTGGCATGCACAACTATCACAGTGCGTTCAAGCAGTTGCCCACCAACATGACGGGGACCGATCGCACCCGTTTCGGTGCCGATATCTCCTACAACAGCAACCGGCTGATGCTGAGCTATCTGGTTTCGATTTTGCCGTTCATTGAACAGCAGGGTGTCTGGGAGCAAATTTCGAACCCTAGTGTGGAAGTGACTGGTGGGGCGGCGATGCCCGGTCAAGTCACCGGTGGAAGATGGCCTGCTATGGGGCCGGCTCCATGGAGAGCTCAATACGTTCCTTGGGCAACTGAAATTCCAACTTTTCGTTGCCCCAGTGATCCCGGACGCCCGCAAGGGTCAATCGCGTTGGGGCGCACTAACTACGCTGCATGCGTTGGAGACTCTGTCGATTATGTGATGTGGGGCGGCAAGAACGAGAACGGTTACTGGAACAACGGCAACGGCGACGGTGACCAGTTTGATGAAAGTTGGATGGTCACCCGTTCCGCTGCATCCTGCCGAGGGTTCTTTTGGAGCCGGACGGAGTCAAAGTTCAGGGACGCATTGGATGGACTTTCCAACACCGTCGCAGCCGGCGAGATTTGCACTTCAGGCGGAAAACGTGAGGTCAAAGCGGACTACATTCGCAGTCATGGTCCTGTCTTCCAGCCGACCAATACTCACTTTGCGACTCCGCTCTATTGCAAAGAGGGCGTCCACATTGATCCTGAGCGTCCCAAGTTTTATGCCACCGCCGCCAGGATCAGCACCAGCACCGCCAGCTATCGGGGTGCTCGCTGGGCGGACGGACGTCTAGCCTACGCAGCGTTTCAGACAATCCTACCACCCAACAGTGCCAGTTGCTCACGTAACAACTCCGACAACACGTACATGATTTCGAGCGCCGGCAGTCGTCATGTGGGCGGAACCCACGTGCTGATGGGAGACGGCGCGGTTGTCTTCATGACCGAGAGCGTTGAAAGCGGCGACCTGACGCAGGATACGGTCGTTCGCGATGGCGGCATGAACCTCACCGGGACGGAAAGCCCGTACGGATTGTGGGGAGCACTTGGTACTCGCGACATGGGCGAAACCATTGAAGAACAATTGAACCAGTAAGTTTGCTCACTCAGCTGTTCATGACGCCAACCTTGTCCGCTTCACCGCGGGCAAGGTTTTTTCGTTCGAAGCATCAGATTGCTTCGTTGCCACGCTCGCCTGTACGGATGCGGATACAGTCATCCATCGGCAGCACGAAGATCTTTCCATCGCCGATCTCGCCTTCTTCCCCACTGCGGCCGCCTTCAACAATTGCGTCCACCGTCGCTTGAACGAACTCTTCGTTAACGGCAATCTGAAGTTGCATCTTACGCAGCAGATTCAGGCTGAACTCATGGCCGCGGAAGGCAGCGGTCTGCCCCTTTTGACGCCCAAATCCCTGGCAATCGACCACGGTCAGGCGAAAAACTTCGACCTTGGTGAGCGCCTGTTTGACGGCTTCCAATTTTCCAGGCTGAATGATGGCGATGATTAGCTTCACGGACCTGCGATTGAATTGAGTAACGAAAGTAGTGAACCTGCAAGATCCGCTACGGTAACGAATCGGCGAGCGTCGAATAAGGCGCGATCGTCAGATTCATCGAATCCAATCCATCGAGTCCGCGATTAGCGATCGCCCGAATCAGCGCCTTTCGATCGTTTCATGAATCATCCTTGCCAACGAAAAGAGCCGGCACCTGCAAGAGGTACCGGCTCAAACTTGGTAGCCTGAAAAAATCCCAGCCCTGAGCGTGCGAGGCGGACGCCCGCCCAGGGACCGGGAGCTTCTGGCCCAGGCAAGAGCCAAGAAGTGCGAAGTGTTCGGCATCAGCCGAACAGAGAATCAACTACAGTGAATGAACCCAACCGGGAACCTCGCCGCCGCAAGCGTGAGTTGCAACGGCGACGAGGCTAGCGGTAGGTAGATCCACTAGGCGGCGTACGCTTCCATGCCGTGCTCGCTGAGGTCCAGACCCAAGGTCTCTTCCTCTTCGCTCACTCGCACACCGAAGACCATCTTCAAGATGAAGAATGTCACAAAGGAAAACACAAAGGCAAAGCCACCGATTGCAGCAGTACCAATCAACTGAGTCATGAATGTGTGTCCTGAATCGAACGAGAACAGTCCGACAGCCAATGTGCCCCAAACGCCGCACACACCGTGAACAGAAATCGCACCGACCGGATCATCGACTCGGATCTTGTCAAAGAAGATGATCGAGACGACCACGAGAGCTCCAGCAATCGCACCGATCAGGATCGATGCACCTTCGCCAACCGTATCTGCTCCAGCAGTGATGCCGACCAAGCCGGCGAGGATTCCGTTCAATGCCATCGTGATATCAAGTTTCGAGGTCAACGCCCAAGCGACCATGGTCGATGCAATCGCACCAGCACATGCTGCCAAGCTCGTTGTCACGAACACGTAAGAGACAGCTTTGGGGTCCGCCGAAAGAGCCGAACCACCATTGAATCCGAACCAGCCCATCCACAAGAGGAAGACGCCGATTGCAGCCAGTGGCATGTTGTGCCCAATGATTGGCTTGATGCCCTTGGAGGTGTACTTGCCAATTCGTGGGCCAAGCAAAATTGCACATGCGAGTGCGGCGAAGCCGCCGAAAGCATGAACCACGCTCGATCCAGCAAAGTCATAGAATCCCATGGCGTCGAGCCATCCGGTTCCCCACTTCCAACTACCAGTCACTGGATAGGCGAAGCCAACCAGCAGGGTTGAAAACAGCATGAACACAGGCAGCTTCACTCGCTCGGCAACCGCACCGGATACGATCGTCGCTCCAGTCGCTGCGAACATCGCTTGGAAGATAAAGTCTCCATACCAGGTGTAGCCAGCGTTGTACTCGGCGGTCACCATCGCAGCGTCATTGAGGCTCTGGCCAAACCAGCTGCCCATCGCAAAGTAACCATTCCAATCCGCTCCCATTTCACCCGGATACATGGCGTTGAAGCCCCATGCGGCGTACAGCAGGATGCCCGTACAGACAATCCAAACGTTCTTGAAGATGATGTTGACAGCATTCTTCTTCTGGGTCAGACCCGCTTCCAAAGTGGTGAAGCCGAGGTGCATGATGAAGACGAGAACTGCTGAAATGCAAATCCACAGGTTGTTTACAGTGAAGGTTGAATAACCCTCTGAGGCGATGTACTCGTCAGACGAGTAGGCACTCTCGGCGGTCGCTTCGGCAACCTCTTGTGCCAAAGTGGTGTCCGAGACGATCGCCCCGAAAATCAACAGCCCTGCAAATCCAAAGATGGCGAGCATTGCTGCTCGAGACGATACAAACATTTCTACCTAAACCTTCTTGTTTATTGAACACGGAAGAGCCGCTTCGACAAATGCGAAGCATGTCACTCGTTCGCGAGCTCCGCGATCAACAACCAACTCCTCCTGCCCGGGCCTTGCCTGAAGTGTGTTCAGAGCTTGGTTGGTGATGACGATGCGTCCGCTCGCTTGCCTTCCTGCTTTGCAAGGACCGGGCCAAACTATGCTGTCAAATTGCATGTTCTGGCGCAAGTTGCTGCCAGGCAATGGTTTAGGTATTCCGGATTTTAACGGATTTGCCAAGATGACGAGATCGACTCAAGTCCTGTGCACGATCTGAAGGCAAGGGCAAAGCCAAGGTTGCTCGAATCGTGTGCAAAGAGGTTGCGGTTGCTCTGCTTCGTCGCGAAGCCAGATCAACGCCCGAGTTTGTGTTCCTCGAAGCGTGAGCATGGGGTCTGTTCACTCGCTGATGCCGTGGGAAGCGAGCAGTCAGCGAGTGAGAATTGGAGGTGTTCGGCGATTTAGAACAGCACGATCGCGTCGAGTCCAAACGTGGTTTGTCGATCTTCGTTGCCCTCGAGGATCTGAATGTCGGCCGTCGCCAGATCGCTCTGGCTCCCATCCACCCAATCCCAGCGAATTTCTGGGCGGAACAGCAAGTTTGCGTGCGGCTTGATGTTCGCTCCCAGGGTCAGCCCATACACATCGAAGTCCCCCGATGCTGTCGACGCTAAGCCTGCTGGAGCATTGCCGTAGAAGCCCTGACTGTCTGCAGCCACATTCCACCACTCGAAGCGACTGCCCACCGAGAGGCATTCTCCGAACGAGTACATCAGGTACTGATTGATGCCCTTGGTCTCACGGACAGTCAGTCCCGCAACGTCCTCGGTATCCAGCACATCGGCCTGAAGCACGTACGAAAGTTGGTCCGACAAGCTGACATTCACTACGGTCGAACTCATGAAACCACGCTCGTCACCGTTGGAGTTGTCGGCGAATCGACCGGCAATCATCGTGGACGTCACCGTGATGGAGTCGCTCAAATTCACCGAGCTACCAGCCAACACTGCATCGCCATTGTCCTCAAATCCACTGTCCCAGCCCATCACATAGCCGCCGAATACATCGACGTGAGTGCTGTAGTCATAGTTCAGCATCGCACCGGTATGGGTGAAAGGCTCACTGTTGTACATCGTGTAAGCATGGCTGTAGAAGAAATTGTCGGGAGCGGAAACAACTTCGTAGCCGATCACCGTGTAGAAGTGTCCGATTTTGGCCGTCAGTTTCCCGTAGCCGGTTTCAAGGTAGGCCTGTGGCAAAGCATGACCGTAGTCGGCTCCATGGTCCCAGCTATTGTCCCAGTGTGAATTGTTGATGCCAAACGCTTGTGTGTCAGGACCATCGGTTCCAAAGAGATAGTCCACGCGACCGCCCCAGCCAAAGCCTTGAGACGCGTCAAACTCTTGCTCGGCAAACAGCCAGCCCTGATGAAGCTGCAGTTCATGCTTGCGGCTGTTGAATAGTGACAGGTTGCGATTGTGATAGCCGAATTGAACCCAGCCCCCCATTTTGAATCCGTTGCATTCTCCAAGCACGGCAAACGGGTCGCCCAGGTCACAGCCGCCTGCTCTTCCGCCGAACAAGCCTCCTCCATCAAACAGCCCGCCACCGCAGGACGTGCATCCGCTGCAGTCACCGATGCCGCAGCTTGGCTCGGTGGCCAGCCAGACCTCGCCACTTGACTCGGTCCCACAGGCTGGTGGGAATCCGCAGCCAGGCTCCACGCCGCAATCGGCTTCGATCCCGCATCCTGGGTCGCTTGCGTTTTCGACCCAAACCGGCTCCAAACCGCATCCCGGTTCCGGCTCGCAGCCACAGGCGGCTTCCCCGCAATCGCAGTGTGATACCTGCAAAATGTGAGAGTTTGATTGGGCCTGTAAACCACTGGCCATCAGAAGAAAGCAAAGTGTTGCCAGAAGACGTTGCGTGAAACTCATGCCAATGGACTCCAATTGATCCGCCATGTGAGATTGGGCTGTTGAGAGTGTGTCGAAGAACAGACTTCCTCAGACGTATCGACGCCCTATTCGTCAAACTCCACGCGATCGTCACTAGGGAAACAACCGATTCGCTTTCACAAGCGTGGAATTGGCAAACCTTGACGGCTGGGGAGTTCGGTGAACTCGAAACGCATTGCTCTGAACGTTTTTAGGGTTCGTTGATACATCGAATTCTGGACCGCGAGTCCCGTCGAACGCTTGGCCCGCACGCGTTCGAGGCTCCGATTCGTTCTCGCGGCAAGTGCAGCGCTACAGTTAGAGCTGGGGGCTGAAAGCGGCAGGGGCGACGATGGAGCGACGCTGCGCGTTGCAGACGGGAGAGAATCCCCGGTTCCTGATCTTGGTCATGCGGTCGGATTGGCTTGCCTGCAGGCAAGCGTGAAACCGGCGTTCACGGGGGCCAGGCAATCTGCCGCCGCCAAACCGGGTTCCATGCAGATTGGAAATCAACATGCTTTGGCCTGCCCAGCGACGAAGGTTCGACGAAGCAGCATGACCCGAGAGTCGAATTCGGACGAAGTACCGCCAGCACAACCCGCTGGTAAGTCTTGGGGGCGAGGTCTAGCGTCCGTTCGAAACGAAAAAAAACCGGCTTCCCGTTTGGGAAGCCGGTTCTATTTGGCTTTCAATCCGCATTATGGCGGGTGAACGTCGGGGAGAATCATTCACCCCCCCGCACGGATCAACCTGCCTGAATTAGAAAGTGAAGATCGTGTCGACACCGAAGGTCGTCTGGTTGTCGCTGCCGTCTTCGGTGACAGTGTTGCCGGCTGCCAAGACAGCCGTGTTGTTGTCAACCCAATCGAAGCGAACTTCTGGGCGAATCGTCACGTTGGCGTGAGGCTTGTGGTTCAAGCCAAGCGTCAAAGCGTAGATGTCAGCTTCGCTGCCAGCGTCGGTGTAGACGCCTTCGTTCTCGTACCACTCCAAGCGTGCTCCAACTGCCCAGCAATCGTTGATCGTCTTGATCAAGTACTGATTGACGCCGAAGGTGTCACGTACGGTTGCACCATTTGCATCTTCGCTGTCCAAGAAGTCGCTCTGGAAGATGTACTGCAAGCTATCGCTGACAGCGTAGTCAGCGATGATCGAGTGCATGTATCCACGCTCGTCAGCACCAAATCGTGCTTCGCCGAAACGTCCAGCTGTCGTGGCGTAGATCAAGTTCAGATCGTCGGTCAAAGCAGCCGAGAAACCGCCCAGGAATGTGTCACCGTTGTCGTTGAAACCGGAGTCCCAACCCATGGTGTATCCACCCCATACCGAAACGTCATCGCTCACGTTGTAGGTAGCCAAGGCACCTGTGTGAGTGAACGGCTCGCTGTTGTACATGGTGTACGCGTGGCTGTAGAAGAAGTTTCCGGTCGCTCCGACAACTTCCCAACCAATGATGGTGTAGAAGTTACCGACCTTCACGGAAAGATCGCCATAGGCTGCTTCCATGTAAAGTTGTGGCAACGCGTGACCGTAGTCAGGACCGTTGTCCCAGCCAGTGTCGTAGCCACGGTTTGCACCGAAGGCTTGAGTGTCTTGCGAGTCGGTACCGTACAGGTAGTCAATACGACCACCGATATCGAGTCCGCAAGATCCGTCGACAGCTTTCTCAGCGTACAACCAAGCTTGGTGCAGCTGCAATTCATCAGGACGACTGTTAAACAGCGTGTTGGCTTCGTCGTGATAGCCGAGCTGCAACCAACCACCTGCCGACCAGCCACAGTGCTCGCCGAACAAGGTGTACGGGTCGCCCAAGCAGCAGTCGGTGCAGTCACCGAGTCCGCCAAGGCAATCGCCTAGGCCCAAGTCGGGTAGTCCACAGCCACTGTCGCAACCACATGAGTCGCAACCGCTGTCACAGCCGGTGCTGCAACCTGAGTCGCAACCCGTTGCACAGCCACAGTCGCTGTCGCATGCTGGTGCTTCGCATCCGCATGCTGGCTCGCCGCAATCGCAGGCTGCTGCACAGTGAGATACCAATTGAATGTCGTTTGGTTGACCTGCAAAAACGTTGCTTGCGTAAGTTCCGCAAGCGATGGCTGCGATCAACGCTAGTTTGCTAAGCTTCATTGCTTATAACTCCCCTGAGTCCATTAAGGTTAGTGTGCAAAATGCACGTCGCGTGATGCCCAGCGAACAATGTCGCTGAATCGAGCGGGAAGCGTTCCCGCTGTCGGTTGTTGAAGTTGAAGACCGCCTCTTGCGACTTTTAACTCCCGAATCACGTCATTTGACATGAGGAGGTATCGGAGCCCTTTTCGCAATTGAGCCGCGATATGTTGCTTGGAATAGCGGATTCAGCCATTCAGTGGTCCGCAAGTGAGCGTGGCATTGGTCGTGCCAATCGCTCCTGGAAACGCTGTCACAGAAGCCTTGTCCATGAATCCCGATGTCCCGCCATTCACGGTCGTTCCGTCTGGAACGGTTGTGACAGCAGACGCCTACCCTTGAATGGCATCTTCGGTCAAAATCCAAGCCTAAAGACGTCAATCGCGGAGCTTCCTCGCGCTTTGCCGTGTCCACTTCCCCCACAATCCGATTCATTTCATGGCGTTCTGGCGTTCTAAGCAGGCTGCTGACACTCCTCCGGCCAATGACGAAGTCAACGCAGACTCTAACGATTCTGCCGGTCCTGACGATCAAGAGTCAGCAACCTCTGACGGTGGACTGTTCTCCAAAATGCGCGGCGCGCTTTCCAAAACGCGTCAGGCCCTCAATACCGACATTCGCGATCTCTTCAAAAAAGAGGGACGCTTGGTCGATGACGAGTTCCTTGGAGAATTGTTCGCGCGTTTGATTCGTACGGACATGGGCGTTGGCCCCGCGGAAATCATTCGCGACGACGTCGGTACAAGACTTCGCGCTCGCGTCGTCCATCTTGAAGAAGTCTTGGAGACAATTACCGAACAAACTCGTTCGATGCTCCAGCAAGAGTCGGCGGAAATTCAATATGCCGAATCGGGACCCACGGTCATCTCGGTGGTCGCCGTCTCCTTCAAAGACAAGACGACGTCGATCGGAAAGCTTGCCAATCACCTGCATCGCTCAGGAAAGAAAGTCGTCTTGGGCGCTGGAGATACCTTTCGTGCCGCCGCCGTCGAGCAATTGACCGTTTGGGCCGGTCGCATCGGTTGCGACATTGTGACCGGCAAACACGAAGCGGACCCCGCGAGTGTCGCTTTCCAAACGGTCGAGAAAGCTGTCGAGTTGAATGCAGACATTTGTATCATCGATACCGCGGGGCGCCTGCAGACGCAAACGAACCTGATGCAGCAACTGGACAAAATCCGACGCGTGGTTGGCAAGAAAATCGAAGACTCACCTCATGAGGTCCTCTTGGTCCTAGATGCGACCGCCGGACAAAACGCAATCAGCCAGGCACGCGGGTTCAGCGATGCAGCCGGTTGCACAGGAATCGTATTGGCGAAATTAGACGGCTCCGCCAAAGGCGGCGTGGTTCTGCCCATTCGCGAACAGTTTCAATTGCCCGTTAAGTTTGTAGGGCTGGGGGAAGGAATTGACGACTTGGCGGAGTTTGACGCTGGTTCCTTTGCCAAAGCTCTGTTCTCCGAGTAAACGTCAAAATCGCTCTCATGCTGCATCTGCAATCTGAATCGACATCACGTTGGCTGGATCAGGTCGACCAACACTTGGACGAAGTGTTGATCGATCACGCGCACTGTGAACGCAAAGCTGCTTCCACCACCATGTACCTGCTCAACGCGTACACCGAGAATCGGGATCTCTGTCGCGAGATGACGCGAATCGTCGAAGAAGAGCTGGAGCACTTTGAAATGGTGCTCTGTTTACTCGACAAACGCCAAATTGCGTTTCGCCGGATCTCGCCCGGCCCCTATGGACGCAAGCTGAATGAATTGATCTCCAAGAACGATCCCCAACGCGGTGTCGATCGTTTGCTGGTTGCCTCCTTGATCGAAGCTCGCAGCTGTGAGCGGTTCAGTCTGCTCAGCGAACACATCCGTGAACGTGATGCAGAGCTGGCTGATTTTTACGCCAGCTTGTTTGAAAGCGAAGCCCGGCATCACACCACCTACGTGCGGCTCGCCGAGCACTTTGCTTCCCGTGAAGACGTTCGCCAGCGGTTGGACCAACTGTCTACCGAAGAGTCCAAGATCATTGCCCAAGGCAGTGAACTGGCTCGCATGCACAGCTAGCCAATTGTTTCACAGAGGCACGCTTCGCCGCGAGCCCTGTCTTCATCTGTTTCACAAAA
>JBGCGI010000210.1:0-39268 GCA_045110715.1 Rubripirellula sp. | reverse complement strand
CGCCAAACGTCCGTGTGACCAGCAATGGCAAGCGTCCGTATTGGTTGGACATCTCGCCGTGCACTGCCAGCACTTCGGTACCCGCCTTGGCGCGGATGACGGGCGCGTGCCACTGAAATCCCGGAAGCTCTTCCCAAACCTGCACGTTCTCGTTCTGAGTATTGGCTAACTTGGTTAGCAAGCTTGCACGACCGCGTTCGGTCAGCTCAAAGTGTCCGGGCGTTCGCGAGCCCCATCCGCCTGGTTGTGCTTCGTCGAACACGATCGGCAGTAGTTCTGCCAGTTCGGTATCCAGCAAGCTAAATTGGCGGCCTTGGAATCCAGGCATGAACACCAGACCGCTCGCTTGCTGTTCGACCAGCCCGCGGATCAGTTCACATTGCTCCGACGTCAGTTGATTGTCTTCGAGTCCGACATCACCCAGGAAGATGACGTCATATTGAGCGAGATCTTCGATGGCCTCCGGGAACGCTTTGATATAGTCCTTGGAGCCGCCTCCGACTTTGTCGAGTCCAGGATGAAACAACAGGCACGACACTTCCACACCAGGGTCGCGCGACAGAGCATTGCGAAGGTACCGGTACTCCCAGCGTGGCAACGACTCGATCACCAACACCTTCAGCTTCTCTTCGCGAATCACGATCGGAGCCGTCTTGGAGTTGTTGTCAAGAATCGTTTCATCTGCGTGCCGTGGGATCGTAACGGTCAGCGCATAGTCGCCTGTCTCTTGAGGTCGCCAAAGAATTGCGTCCTGTGTTCGCCCCATCGCGGCAACTCGAACGTCCTTGGTCAGTTTCTCGCCGGTGGAGGTTTCCATCGTGACCGTGGTCAGGAACTCACGCGGAAGCGAGCTGTCGATCGTGAACGGAATTCGGACGGGCTTCCCAGAGGCACCGAAGGTGGGAATGTCAACGCTGGACAGCTCCACATCGGGCAATCGCGTGGCGCTTCCGGCGGTCACAGTGAAGATCGGAACATCACGCATCCGCAACCGCGAAGCGGCTTCGACAGGTGCGTCGCCTTGATTCCAATCTCCGTCAGAAACCAGGACCACTCCCATCAATTGGTTGAAGGACGAGACGGTGTCCAGCAGCGGCGAATTCAAATCGGTGCCGGTCAGCGGCGACGCGTTTTGCGTCGATTGTTGACCGATCGGCTGAATCACCACCTTCAGATTCGCGTCCAGGTTCGCCCACGCTTCTGCCTTTGTCAGTCTCGCAATCGCAGCGGCACGCGTGACCGGCCCATCGTTGCTGGAGGGATCAACCAGCGCATCGCGAGTCTCCATGCTGCGAGAATCATCCCAGAGGACAGCAACGGTTGGTTTCGCATCCGGCTGGTACTGCTCGATCCATTCCGGTTGGTTCAAGAGGATCGCGACCAGAGTTACGATTGCTAGTCGGAGCAGTTCCAGCATTCCGTGAGACTTGGAATGCCCGCTGCGATGCCACGAATAGTAGCCCAACGCGGCTGTGAGCAAGACGACGAACACCGACAGTGAAATCGATAGGGGCGTGCCCAGGAATGTGAGTTGGCTGGAAGTCACAGGCGGACCTCCGGCGCTGCGACGACTCGGCGCGGAATGCACAACGCCGCTTCCAGAACCAGTGCGATCAGCATCAGGATCAAAAACAATCGCCAGATCTCTTGGATCAAGCTGGCGCTATTGCCGGCTCGATCATCAACACGATCGAAATCCAAACCCTCAAACAGTCCTGTCACACGATCGTCGGCCAAGATGGTTGCGGAATCTTCTGTTTCGCCGCGGTTGATCGCAAACAGTTGTTCTTCGGATGTGTAGACACCAGCTTGCTGAGCGTAGGCGTTGGAGAGCGTTTGCGGATCACCGGCCAGTTGGCTCCATCCACCCGTGTTCGGGACCGGCACGTCGCCTGCGATGAACTGGCGAGTGTTGCCAAGCGACTGAGCGCCATCGGTCAATGCGCGATGCAGCATCGCGTACAACACGATGCCGTTGGCTGCGAGCGTTGAATCGGTTGCCGAAGTCGTGGTGCTGCAGAAGAACACGTTGCGCTGGTCTGTCAGAGCACGCGCCAGCAACGGAGCGCCGCCATCCAAGCTGGCCAAGGCCGTTCGTTGGCCTTCCAGTTCGCAGTACCTTGCCACCTTCAATTCGCCAACCGGCAACGCTGCTCCGCTCAAGGTCTTTGCCAACAAGCCTTGATCCGCGACCCAGGTCGTGACCGCGATGCTGGGAGTCTCAGATTCCGCTGCTTGCCAATCCGTCCATCGCACTCCGGCAAACGAAGTCGCGGTCGGCACCGACGGCGGAAAGAAGATGACCCTGCCACCTCTGGCGAGAAATCCGTCAATGATCGCGCGAGACGGCGAGTCGGTTTCAGGGATCGCGGATTGCCAAAGCAGCAGCGAGATTTCTTCCATCGACGTGCCGATCAACTGCTCCGGAGTGACAGTGACCGACGTGCAAACGGTTTCTTCATCGGGCGCAACACCAGCGGCAAACTCAAGCGGCCGAACACTTTCGAGGTCCTCTGCGACGATGAGGGTTTGCTGGTCAATCGGATCGTCATAAACAAAGTAGTATTCGTTGTCCGCAGGGGAGGCGTCTGAGGGAATCGATAGCTTTCCCCAGCCGCGATTCTGTCCGCCATCCAGCGGCACGATGTGATTCTGCAGTTCAAGTTCGGTTCCGGTCATCTCGACGGTGAACTCCGAGCGAGCACCATCGAGCTCCAATTGAATCGGAATCGCGGTACGAGCCTCCGCTGGTTCGCGTTGCTCGATGCGAAGCGACAGTTGCAGTTGTGCGCCCTCGGTTCCTTCCACACGTTGAGCTGCTGTGACTCGAAGAGATCGGTTTTGCGGGTCCAATTCTGGATACGCCAACAGGTGAAAGCGAACCATTTGAGGAAGCTCTTGCAGGGAAGAGCGAATGGCCTGCCAGCGGCCACTGTCTTCCTTCCAATCGTTCTTACGGACGTCGCTGCAGATCCAAACTTCACAGCGACTCGGCCGGTTCGCGCGAATGTACTCCTCCACCGTTTCTAGCATCGCCGGCAGATCGCTGGACTGGCTGACGGCGGATACTTCCGGCAAATCAGATAGGTCCTCGACGGATTCGATTTCGATTGGCTGGGCTGTCACGCTGTCGATCAAGATGTATCGATTCGATTTCAAGACACCGAGAGACTGAGTCAGTTGATTGATCCCGGCTTGCAACTTCGTGATGCCGCCCGGCCCAGCTTGCAACATGCTGGGGGAGCGATCGAGCAACACGATCGTTGTGTCCACGCGGCCGCCTCCAGCCAAACCCAATAGCCCGGAGGACAGTGGGCGAGCGATCGCGAGCAATAGACCTGCGACCGCCAGGGTGCGGGCTGCCAGAATCAACCACTGTCGAATTCTCGCGTAGCCACGTGACATCCGATTGGCGGCCAGCAAGAATTGCATGGCAGCCCAGTTGACGGTTTGAAAACGCCGTTGGTTGATCAGATGAATGATGATCGGAATCGCGATCGCTGGCAGCGCCAACAACATCGCCGGTTGTAGAAAACTCATCGCACTCCGCGTCCTTTGGTGCGACTGGCCAAATACCGAAACAGCACTTGTTCGTAGTCTTCGTCAATCGAAACGCGGTGATAGTCGATCGCGGATTCCATCACGATCGCTTTCATCTCTTTCAGGTAGGTCGCGAGCGCTTTGTGATAGCGGTCGTAGATGTCGCTGGGGTCGGCAAACACTGCCGTTCCGCCTTCCATGTCCAGGAACCGTGTGGGCCGCTTGAACTCGAAACCCAATTCTTGGGGATCCAGCAAATGGAAAACGGCGACATCATGTTTGCGAAAGCGGAGGTGATCAAAGGCTTCACGAAGAGAACTTGGCTGGACGAACAGATCCGAGAGGATCACGACCAACGCACGCTGTCGGGTCGTTTCCGCAAACTCATGTAGTCGAGCGACCAGCTGCGTGTCACCTTCGGGACGGATGCTTTCGAGTTCGTCATACAGGCCACGCAAGTGCGAAGGCGTGCGGCGTGGTGGAATGTTGCGAACGATTTTCTCTGCGATTGTGGTCAGGCCAACGGCATCGCCTTGCTGAACCGCGAGATGAGCCAGCGCTCCTGCGATGCGCCGGGCATACTCGATCTTGGTCAAGTCGGTAGAACCGAACCCCATCGAACCACTCGTGTCGGCGACCAAGCACAGTCGCAGGTTGGTGTCGGCCTCGAACTCTTTGACGTAGTAGCGATCGGTTCGCCCGAACGCACGCCAATCCAGCCGTCGCAAATCGTCCCCCGGCACGTAGCGTCGGTACTCGGCAAACTCAACGCTGGCCCCTCGGTGCGGGCTGGTGTGCATCCCCGAAACACTGCCGACCATGGGCCGCCGAGCAAAAAGAGGGATCGCGGCAAGGCGCGCAAGAGCCTGCGGATCAAGAAAGCTGCGGTTGCGGTTATCGCCCAACAAGTCTCGGCTATTTCCCAAATCGCGAGGGGTGAATCATGCTGCCCGCCCAGTATAGAGCAACTCAGCTGAAACGCTTGCGATTGGAGGCATTTTTGAGGCCAGATCCCCGCCTTCTGGCCCTTCGTGATGCAAGTGGGCTCCGACCTCCCGCTAGGAAACCGTCGATCCGTAGCGGTCGGCCATCTTTTGCACCGCTTCGGCCACGGCATCCCGGAAAGACGCCGGCTGCAGGACTTCTGCGTCGGCGCCTAGCGACAAGACCTTCGGCAGCACCTCCCGCGGATGGGAAACTGGGACCGTCAAAACGGAATGCCCATCGTCCTGCGGTTCCAGCTTCTGCTCGGGGTGCCAGGGGTCCTCGCGAACCCAAGCCGCCGCGTGTGGACCGACGCGGATTTGAACCAGCGTCGGTTCCTCACCGGAAAAGATGCCAATGCTGCGGCCTAAATGTTTGGAAACGTCAATGTTGGGATCAGGCTTGAAGTACTCGTCGAGCGCCTTGGCATGATGAAACCGGTCCAGTTTCCAGTTTCGCAAACGCTCGCTTGGATCTTCCACTTCCGGCGCTGCCGCGATCACGTAGATGCTGCTCTGGTAGACGGCCAACCCGTATGGTTCGATCTGTCGAGTGGCAGCGGGTTTGCCCACGGACTCGTACTCAATCTCGACCACGCGATGTTCGAGGATCGCTCGATTGATCGTCTTCAGCATTCCTTCGTGATGTTCGTAGGTCTTGCTGGGCGTGCCGAACACGTGCAGCGTTTTACGATAGCGAGTGTAGTGATCGAACACGCCATCGGGGACGGTTTCTTGCAGCTTGTTCCAAAACGATTCGATGCCGCGCCAATACTGAGTCCCCAGCAGCGGATACAAAAGTTCGCGTCCGATCGAAAGTGCGATCATCTCCGAAGCCGAGATTCCGATTTCGTGAACACCGGCGGTGTTGGCACCAAGTTTGTAGACCTTTCCGCGCTCAACCGTATCGACTTGAATGTCAAAGCCAGCCGCCTGGAGTGCTTCGACATCTCGTCGCACCGTTCGCTCATGAAGCGTGGTGAGGCCAAGGTCCAAAACCAGATCGCCTCGCAGTTCTTCCAACGTGCGACCGAATCTTGAGAATTCCAACAGTTGCAAAAGTTTGTGCTGTCGAATGAGCTGTTCGTTGCGAGCCACTGAGTTTCTCTCCATGAAAAGTGTTCGGCCCGCATTGTCACGGATCGGCCACGACCTGGGTAGTGCCAACTTCTCGATAGCGGTCGCAAAAATCTAAAGCGAAAGGTCCGACTCAACGACCTCGAAAAATTGCAGTTTGTCAAAAAGCCGATAAATCTCTCGCATTTGATCGTCGGTCGTTGAGGACGGAAAAATCGGCTCCAGCTCCCAAGACTCTTCTTCATCGATTTGGAAGGTGCGATCGTTCAAAATCTCTCGGACACGTGCTTGGATCTGTTCTTGAGAGAGACTGCTGATTTCTTCGATGCCGTAGCAAAACGCGAGAGGGTTGTATTGCCGAAGCTGTCCCGCGTTTTGTTGCTCGGCAGCACGCAGGGCGGAGGTCTTGTCAAGGAATACTTTTTGCGGAGCCGCTTCGTCATTCAGATGGAAGACTTCGTCGTTGTACTCAAATCCACGTTCGACGATCACAAACACTTTGCAGGTTTGATTGGAGATTGCTTGCAAGAACTGTGCTTCGTCGGTGAAGCCCGCCTCCTCGCAAATGTCGGAACTGACCTGCAGTTCTTCCAAGGGCTTTGAATCTTCTATCATTGCGATCACCGAAACCAGTTCAGAAAGGAAAACGGCCCACTCTTGCTTGGCCGTCCAGGATTCTCGCTCGCTCGCGAGTCAGACACGGCGGGTTCTTCAAACTCGCTTTGGTTGGGAGAAGGTGTCTGCAAATGGACGTCGCAGGGAACCGAGACAACTTTGAAAAACGTGTGCCGCAACAAGTCTGCAACCGCCAACGCCTGCTGATGAGAGGCATCCGCTGGAACCAAAGGAGTTTGGTAAAGAGGATCGTTCCAGTATTGGACGTCTGGCCCCGGATAATGAATCGGCTTGCCAAGGATTCGAGCAGCTTCGGAGGAAACACTCGCGGCGTCCACTTGCTCGCCAGATATTTCTAAAAGTTCGACGAGTTCAAACGTGGGCATCGTGCGAACCAAATCACAGGTCCTTCTTTCCGCGTCGGCCTTGGCACTCTTTCGACTCATGAACAGGCAAGGTTTCTCGAGGCAGAACCCGTTCACGTCGCCGAACTCACCTTGCGAGTAAGAGACGGAGGCAAACAGCTTCGGGTTTTCGGATGCGAACTGATCCACCACCGCGGCTGCCTCGTCGAATCCTTTATGGCGAATCGCTGCCGCACATGCTTTGAATTGACTCATCGATCAGTCGCTCACTGTCACTCGTTGCATTGTCTTGGCGCGTGAGGGCGGATCGCCCTGTCCGTTCATCCATGGTTTGTACTCGATTTCGCATAAGAAATCTTGCAGTGTCGGGATGAAGCCGCCGAAATCTTCTAGAACATGCTGCTCGGCCACCGAACGCACCGGAATCTGCTTGCCCTCGCTGTTGGTGATCGTGACGCCAAATACGGATTCAAGCGGTCCATCGGGGCCGATGTACCAAGCGTTATGCGTGATCGCGCGATGACGATTGTCCGCAAACGCACTCTTGGTTGCGTCCATGTGATTGTGGATCGCAATGTAGTCTTCGGGGACACCCCCGAAACGCCGCGCTGATGAAACCGAATGAATCCAGGGTTTGGACATAAAAAGACTTCCGCAAAATCGGTGGTTTTTGGGCTCAACCGCAATCGCTAAGCCGCTTTTTCCGCGTCCTGCAGCAGGATCTTTGCATTTTGGAGGTGCAAGTTCGCCCGTGTCAAACTGCTGGCGACTTCATCCACGTAACCATCCGCTGCGGCAGACCAACTTCGATTCACGTATCGCTCGGCCGAAGCGAACTCGGTCATCACATCTGCGTAAACATCTAACCCAAATCGCTTGACCATCGCCTGCCGCGAGTTGGCGAATTCGGCGAACGGTTCAGCGCATTCATGATCGATCGCTTCCAACACAAGGCTGGGAACGTAGGAGTCCTGTTGGGCCATCCTTTCGACGATCGCAGCGACTTCATCTAGGCTTTGTCGGGCGATGGTGTACTCAGCCTCGGTCTGTGATTGATCGGATTCGATTTCGTGTTTGGCTCGGCGCAGCAACACGATTCCGACCACGCCGACCGCCATTGCGATGCTGTACCAAAGCCAAGGAATGGTCGCCCACTTGTCTTGCTCGTTCTCGAGATTCGCAAGTGAGGCGAAGGCGCCGGCAAGAAACCCGGCCCACAGCAAAATGTGTCCTAACCAACGCATCAGGCGGCTCCCATGGAAACGAAACGCATGGCGGCTTCAGTGACTTCGGGGCTGGCGAACAACACTTTGTACAACGCATTGCCAACACCGACTAACGCTTCGCCAACGATCAAGCCGGCGGCAATCGGGATTCCAACTTCGTGGCTGAACTTTGTCCCGGCAACTTTGTCAGTCACGATTCGCAGCACATTTCCGATCGTGTAGGTCAATGCGATCGCAAACGGCATGTAGAACCCAAGTGCGATCAACACTCCGACGCCGCCCAAACCACTAAGTGCGAGCAGCAGTCCAAGTCCTGCTCCCGCAGAATATCGATAGGCGGGCACGTTGTCGTTCAAGATCCCTTCGGTCACCGAAGCGAGCGCTTGTGCTTGAGGTGCCGGCAATCGATCGGAACCGATCTCGTACTGATTGTTCAGCAGGATCATCAGGAAGATCACGATCGTTGGTCCCAGCCAGGCACCAGCAAACTGCGCGAGTTGCTGTCGCCTGGGAATTGCACCGACCAAGTAACCTGACTTCAAATCCAGCATCATGTCGCTGGCTTGAGAAATCGCCAAACAGATCGCCGCACCCACCAACATCGAACTGGTGATCGTCTCGGCCAAGTTGACGCCGCCTTTGGCGACCAGGATCAGAATCGTGACCGCGATCAGGGTCATGCCCGACAGTGGCGACCAATTGGTTCGACCAACGCATTCGGCCACGACCACACCTGCGACCCAAACCCAAAGCGTTCCCAGCAATGCCATCGCGGCGGCTCTGCCCAGGGTCATGCTGGGGACCGAAGTATAGGCGATCCAGATCATCACCAACAAACCTGCACCGATGGCCCCGTACAACAGACTGATCGGCATCTCGTCGTTTCGGATCGTCGAACTTGAGTCCTGGTTCTTTCCGGCGGAGTGCATGGACTTCATCGCGCTGACGATCAAGGGAAACGCAGCCATGATGCCGCCGATTGCTGCGCCGACCAGCATTCCAATCCCCAGAGGCTTGTAGAGAATGCCTCGCATCTGGTTTGGATTGCCAACCATTTCGACAACTTCGGGACTGGCAAAGGAACTGAGCAAGGGGGAAAGCAACAGGTAGCAGAGGAAGCCACCCGCCCCAAACCAAAAGCCTCCTTTGCCAGACAGGAATCCAACGCCAATGGTCATCACCGATAGATAGAAACTAATGTTCAACATCGAGGGCAGCCCGAAACTCGTGCCCGCGTGCCAGTCATGGTCTTCACCCATCATCGACAGCACGAGCAGGTGAGCGATTCCAGAGATCAATGCACCGCCAAGCAACAGGACTGCCTTCCGAACACCTGCGCCAGGCGACTTCAAAATGGCCGCGACCGCGATGCCACCTGGATAAGCCAGCCGATCAAAGTCGATCATCTGCTTGCGCAGCGGAATCACAAACGCTAGCCCCAGCACGCTGCCGGTGATGCAGGCCAGGATCATCGTGGGGATGTTGAAATCGGCAACCGACTCAAATCCCTCACTGCGACTGAGAATGTACAGAGCGGGGACCGAGAACATGATTCCCGATGACGCGCCGTTGACCGCCGAGGCGATCGTTTGGTTGATATTGTTCTCGACAATGCTCTTGCGACGAAGTACCCCACGCAGCACGCCCCACCCCAAGATGGCGGCCAATTCGGAACCTTCGATCGCAAATCCAAGGATCAAGGCGGCATAGCCGATCGAAACGGCGATCAGGGCGCCGATTGCCCAGCCAACGAACACGGCCGTCCAAGTGAACTCGGGATACGGGCCGCGTTGAATCGGGATCGAATCGCTAGGCGGTTGGGATGCAGGATCGCCAGACATGATTCATTCCTTCGCGGATCATGGCGGAACTGTAGACCGCAAAATCCTATTGAATCCAGCCACCAATGGCAACGCATGACAGAAGAGTCGCGAATTCATCCGCAATTTCGCATGCTTGGCGAGCTGCTGGCCGTGAGGGACACAAGCCATCCGGTGAGTAGATCGAGCAGACTGTCGAAGAAGGGTCACGCAAAGGCTCTAAGGCGCAAAGAAGTCGAAGAGCGCGGATGTGAGCGAGTTTCTCTCTTGCCCCCCACTCGACCTTTGCGCCTTCGCGCCTTTGCGTGAGCCTCGTCACGGCCAGCGGCTCACTTGGTCTCTCCGATTCACTCGTCGCCGTCGCTCTCGGGTTCCTCTTGGGGAGCTTCCTCCTTCTTTGGAGACTCCTTCTCCGCTGGCTCTTCCGTCTTCTCTTCTACCTTCTCCTTCTCTGCAGGCTCCTGGGCAGCAGGTTCCTCTTTCGCAGCAGGTTCTTCGGCAGCAGGTTCTTCGGCAGCAGGTTCTTCTTTCATTGGTTCTTCCTTCGCAGCCGGTTCTTCCTTTGCAGCTTCTTCCTTCGCAGCCGGTTCTTCCTTTGCAGCTTCTTCCTTTGCAGCCGGTTCTTCCTTTGCAGCCGCCTTCTCTTCTTTCTTTGCTGCCTCGGGCTTTTTCGGCTCTTCGGATGCCGGCTTCGCTTCTGGCATCTTTGCCGGATTGAGATCGATCCCCAAATTGCTCAGCGGCCCGGATGGGCCCGCAGCGGCGGCGCCCGGCGCTGCTTCCGCAGGCTCTTCCTTCTCTTTGTCCTTGAGCAGGTCATTGCGGCTGAGAGTCAGCTTGTCGTAATCTTCGCCGGGGACGACGTAGTACCAAAGAGCGAACCGACGATTCAACTCGTCTGCCTTCACTTTGCCCGAAGAAATCTTCTCTTGCTGCTCGTCGTAAGCCTTGAGGTCTTCCTCGTACTTCATTTTGGAAAGCTCGAAGTCCAGCATCATCTTTTCCAGCTCGGCTGCCGCCGTGTCTTCTTCCGACTCCTTCTCGGCTTCGTCCGCTGCCGCCTCATCCTCGGAATCCTCTTTGTCTTCTGCTTCTGGCTTCTCCTCTTCCTTGGGTTTTTCTGCTGCCGCTTTCTCTGCGTCGATCAGCTCTTGCGACTTCTCCGGCGCGACTGGTTTGACCAGTTCCTCACCCAACAGGGATTGATCGAAACTGACGCGAACGAAAACGTATCGTCCAGGGCTTCCGTTATCGTCCTGCTCGTCTTCCTCAGGCTTGTCGCCCTCTGCTTCGTCGGTTGTCTTAGAGGTCGCTTCTTCGTCGTCCTTGGCTTTCTCTTTGCTCTCTTCGGCTGGGGCATCGCCACCATCGCCGAAGCCAATCTCTAGCTCCTCGTTACTGCCGGTGAAGACACGACCGAAGTGAAGTTGATAGCTCAGTCCGTCTTCGGTTCCAACCGTCATCTCACCTTCACGCGAGATCAGTCGCAGTGTGTCGGGATCGGCCTTGCTTGGTTGCAGCAGAAAGCCTCTTGCCAACAGATCGCCTTGCAACCGATCGACATCACGCTGGGACTTCACTGCAACGCGATCCAATTTCAGCTCGCCGGTCAAACCGGGTTGCTTGGGACGGACGCCCGCCAATTTTAAGGCGGCGATCGCGCTGACGGTATCGTCAACCTTCTTTTTGTCGAGTTCCTTGTTCGCGTCTTCATAGTCTTTCAGCGACCAGTCGTCGCCGGATTTTTCTCGCGACAACTCAGAGACGACTGTGTTCGTGACGGCCAGTTGTGCTCCCCGCTCTTCAAACGAATAGTCATTCAACACAACGCGACGAACGTCAAAGTCGCTGATTTCTAGCAACTCGGTCTCAACCCAATCACTGAACTTCGTTGACAGGTTGATGTCCAAGTCGGCGATGTAGGTTTCGTCTTCGGCAGGATGGCGAACGTAGTACTGTCCCGATTGACCTTCGACTTCTTTGCCGATGATGTAGCTGGCCAAGATGCTGTCGTCATTGCCACGCAGGGTCAGGCGTTTGCCGATTCCCTCCAGTTGATCGACTTCCACCGAATCACGCTCGGGATCGACGACACCGTACTTAGCGTGGTCGGCTTCCCAGCGAGTGACCATGGCGCCACGTTTGATCCCGATGATCGAGCTGGCGGTTTGCGCCAGTCGGTCAGCTGCATCGGCAGGGTAGTCGTGATGCGAAGGAATCACCCACTGTCCGTTGCTGGCTTGTTTGACACTGAACTCCAGAGGCTTGACTTTCTCCGCATCGATCACAGCGACGGTCAGACCGGACGCAATCGTGGGGTCGTTGAACTCCGGGTAAAACTCTTGTCCGACTTTGCCGTACTCTTCGATGGCTGCAGGGCGGCTGGCCAGTTCAAACAGTCCGGTCACAGCCAAGCACGCTGCTGCACCGCCAACGAACATCCACGTCTTGCGTTGCATTGGATTCGCTTCCGCGGAAGTCGAGCTTGTTGAAGTGGAGGTCTCTTTTTCAACCGATGACATGATGATTCCCTCAGGAACGTTCGATTCAAATTTGTTGGTAACGATGTGGCCGCGCTCGCCTGAGACACAGCCACGTTGCGGTCGAGCACCGTCGAGTCTGACGGTGATCTCGAGAACTAGTCTTGTCGTCGCTCGTCGCGTCGACGCGAGCTGACCACGGTTGTCTTTTCGTCACGCCAGCGATTGGCAAACACGATCACTCCGATCAGCAGGGCGGGAATGGCTGGTAGCCAAACCGCCCAGAAGCGAATTCGGGATTCCAGGGCGCGAACCTGATTGTCCGTCTCACCGCGAATCTTACGAATGCTGTCGTTCTTCTCCTGGTCGATTTTGGCTTCGGCCAAAGTCATTCGCTGTTGTTCGGCCTCTTGAGCCTGTCGCAGCATTTGCTGTTTGGCGATTGGATCCAAGGCCTCGTTCTCTTCAATTTCTTTGACGCGTTTGGTCAGCTGCTCGCGGCGTTTCTCTAACTCCTCGGTGGCAGCTTCGTCCGCATCTTTTTCCGCCTTGTTGGCGGCTTCTAAGAACGATCGCTTTTGCTGTTCGACGCGAACGAGCGTGCGGTGCTTTGGACGGCGACTTCGCAGATCGATGAAGTCCTCATCGCCTGCAAGTGCATCCACTGCGTTCAAAACGAAGGTCACGTTATCAAATTTGATGCCCAGGTTTCCGAGGTTACGTTCCTCGAAAAAGAAGTCGGAGATCATGTCGATATCGGAAACGAAGACCGCGTTGGCCTTGTTGTCATCCGAATTGCCTTTGACGCGAACGGCCAAGGTGTGAGCCGAGCTGTCGATTCGTCGTCTTGGGTTGCGAAGTGGGCTGGCAGTGGGCTGCATTGACATGAAGTTCATGCCGCCTTCATCCACAAAGTCCTGCCAAGCCAGTACACCAGATTCATAGCCGGTTTGAATCAGCGGTTCGACGGTGACCTTGTCCGATGCCGAAGCAACCGTTCCACCGTACAAGACAATCAACTCTTGCAGACCGGAAGTGATCTTGTTTTCATCGTTGAAGGCGTCTTTGTTGCTGCCGCCGCGAGTTACAAAAATGTACTCGGCGGGCAACATGCCAAACTCAGGATGCGGGTTGCTGACGTCAAACGCGGCTTGATCGTACTGCCAGTTCAAACCCAGTGCACTTAGCAATCGAGTCGCGCGACCGCCATCTGCTTTGGGAGTCGGCGGGGGGCTCTGTCCGCCAAACATGCCTCCACCGCCCTGCGATGGTTTCGGCTGACGGGGAGCACCGCTGATGCCCATTCCAGTGCTGAAAGAAATCGGGAACGGATCATCGAAGATCAGGACCGGGTTTCCGGCTTGAACATAGCTGACCAAGTTGGCCATTTCAGGATCCGTCAGTGACGATGGCATCGCAGCCAACAGCACATCGATTTTGGAGGCGTCGATTTCAGCAGTCGGCGATATTTCTTCGACGTTGTACTGCTTTTTTAGCTCGGTCACGATGCGCCATTCACGGGCGCCATCCAGTAGTGCCGCATCGGTGCGTAGGATTCCGACGGTCAAACGTGAATCGTCGGCAACCGTTTGGACGCTGCGAGTCAGTTCGTATTCAATCGGTAAGCCTTTACCGAAGAATGGCACGACCACTTTGTCGTAGCTGCTGATTGCAACGGCGCCCAAGTAAACTTCGGCTTGAGTGCGTCGGCCATCTTGCTCCGTTCCAACGCTGATGGGTTGGATACCGAAATGCTCGGCTTCTTCGGCTTGCTCGCTGAACTGTTCCACGTCGACGTAGCGGACTTCCAAGTTCTTGCCGCCAAGTTCGTCGAACTGACGCAACAAGCCGACCAATCGCTTTCGTGTCTCGGCGTACTCGCGGGGAACTTCGGGACTGAGGAAGGCTTGAATTTCGATCGGTCGTTCCGACTCCAATCCTTTCAAGATCGCTCTTGTCGAGGGAGACAGACTGAACAACTTCTCGCTGGTCGCGTCGACTCGCAGAGCCATGTAACCGGCCCAGGCAACCACGCAGGCAGCGATCACGCCCAAGCAGGCAGCACGGATACCAAACTGCGTGCCCGTCGAACCGCGAGCGTCGCTTTTCCAGTTTCGCCGCGACATGAACACCAGGTTCAGGTACAGCATCAGAAGTGTGAAACCAAGGAAGTAGACGATGCTGGTCAAAGGGATCACGCCCATGCCAAGATCGCGAAACTGATCCTGCAAACTGAAACGCTCCACATACTGGCCGATTCCCAAGAACGAACCGAGTTGTCCGATGAAGACGGGGATTGCACAAATCACCATCCCGACGACGAACGCGACGGTCATGTTGTTGGTCAACAGCGAAGCCAGCATGCCGGCGCTCAGGAGGGCGGCACCAGCGATCCAGTACCCAAAGTAGGTCGTCGCAAGCAGTCCCCAGTCGGGATTGCCCAAGTAGTTCAGCACAAACAGGTGCGACATTGAAAACACCAAGGCGACCGAATACACCGCCAGAACTGCGAAATACTTGCCCAGCAGAATCTCCAAGTCGGTCGCCGGCATCGTGAACAGCAATTCATCGGTGCCCGTTTTGCGTTCGTCCGCCCACACGCTCATGGTGATCGCGGGAATGAAAAACAGTAGCAGCACGGGGAACCAATTTGAGAGTTGGTCCAAGCTAGGTTCGTTTGCTGTGAAGAATTGTGCGTTGAATGCCAGGAAACCAGCGGCAATCACAAACACGACAATGAACAGATAGCCCAGCATCCCCGAAAAGTATGCCGAAAAGTTTCGTCGAAAGATGGCTCCGACGACCTGTGTTCGTAACTTCATGGTTCTATTTTGAAACGGAAGGTGTGTTGAAAGAAGGAATCCGAAACGCCTGGAAAAGGCGTGACTTACGAGCTGGTTAGCTCGCGGAACTTATTTTCCATCGTGGTGCTTTCGCTGCCCAAATCATCGGTCGGGCCGTCGAAAACGAGTCGTCCTTCGTTGATCAATACAACACGACTGCAGACGGCTTGAACTTCCTGCAGAATGTGCGTCGACAACAAAACGGTTTTGGTTTTGCCCAGGTTCAAGATCAACTTACGAAGCACGTGAACCTGATTTGGATCCAAACCGCTGGTCGGCTCGTCCAAGATCAAGACCTTGGGGTCATGCAGCAGTGCCTGCGCCATTCCGACTCGTTGCCGGTAACCGCGAGAAAGCTTGCCGATCGCTTTGCCCCAGACATCGCCGAGAGCACATTCGTCGCGCACATAATTCATGCGTTCGTTCAAGTACTTCGCTGACATCATTCGAGTGCGGCCCGCGTAACGCAAAAACGACTGCGGTGTCATCTCTTGGTACAGCGGTCCGTTCTCGGGCAAGTACCCCAGCAATTCGGCGGCCTGCAATCGATCGGTCTGCGTATTGAAGCCACCGATCGAAGCGGAGCCTTCCGACGGTGCCAAGTAGCCCGTCAGCATCTTCATCGTGGTTGACTTGCCAGCCCCGTTGGGGCCAAGGAACGCGCAGACTTGGCCTGCGGGTACGGAGAACGTGATGTTCTGGCAGGCTGCGAAGTCGCCATAGAATTTGCCAAGACCCTCGGCTTCGACCATCGCGGCAGATTCATCACCCATCTACGATTTCCTCCAGCTAGAAAGACAGAAAACTGTGTGAAGTCCCACAAATGGGTGAAGCCTGTTCACCGCACGAGAGGGACAAATCTTAAGTTTGTGATTTGGGGTAGGTATCTTCGTTCGTTGGTTATGGGGCGTCTAGTGCCCTGAACATTCCTCTTCATGCTTTTTTCACCGCACAATACGCCGCCTCAATCAGGCTGGTTCGCTGGTTGGCAAGAAAAAAATGAGAGACTTTCGGACGGATATCTTCACAAGATTGGCAAATGCAATTCGCCTCCCCAAGGCCAGTCTGGCATCTAGATTCGTTCTTTGGTCCTTGGCTGAGTTCCGTGCTAAGTTGTTCAGCTGCAAAAACGTATTCACCCGCGGGTTGTTAGGGCGCATCCTTGTTTCTGATTTACGGCACTGACGCACCGCTTTACCACTATCCCATTACCACCTCGGTCATGGTCTTCCTCAATGTGTTCATCCACATTTTGGTCACGAGTGCGGGAATCGATGTCTCGCCGTGGATGCTTTGGTTTGGCGATGGTCTGCATCCACTGCAATGGATCACCCACAACTTTTTGCACATTGGCTACCTGCATTTGTTCGGAAATATGCTGTTCTTGTTTCCGTTCGGTTTGGTCGTGGAAGGAAAAATCGGCTGGGCGCGGATGCTGGTGCTGTATCTGCTGATCGGCGGCGCTCAAGGCTTCAGCCAGCAAGCGATCATGCTGTCCACCGATCCAGGGGGAAACGCAGCGGAGTTGGTTGAGCTGTTCAATGATCCTGATGATCCCATGTCCGAGGAGGAGAAGGATGACTTGGCTGCTCAATGGCGCGAGGACATGTTGGAGAATGGATCGGCATCGCTGGGCGCCTCGGCCGTCATCTTTGGTTTGCTGGCAGTCTGTGCCGTTTGGGCGCCGAAAAATGACTTCGAAGTTTTTTTTCGTTGGTCCATCATTCACTCCGCGCCAGACGGTGGGATCCGAGAATGGTCGGTGCTGACCGTTTGTGGCATCTTCGTCGCCAAGGAGTTTGGCATCTTCTTGATGCTAGGCGGCGCGATCAGTAGCCAGGCATTGCACCTGAACGGTTTTTTCGTCGGTGGATTCATTGGGATGGCGGTTTTGTACTGGGGGTATGTCGACTGCGAAGGTTTTGATTTGATTTCCATGTACACCGGGACCAAGTTCAAGGGAAAGGCAATCGAACGCGAAGAATTGCGAGAAAGAATGGAGGCTCGTGAGGCAGCCAAGCCCACAGGGCCGCCGCGAGCTGTCGTGCCAACGATGCCACACCAACTGCAAGTCGAAGGACGCGAACTGGCACCAACGATCATTCGCAAGCCGCCCCAGCCAAAGCCGACGCCCGCTCCGAAACCGGTCGGCGGAAGTGCTGCGTTGATGGGGGATCTGGCACTCCCCGATTTCGATGATGGGACCGCTGCTGCCGATCCGATCACAGAAGCGAAGTCGAAAATGGAAACATTGATCGCCAGCAAAAACTTCACCGCTGCGGTCCGGTTGATGGCAGAGACTCGCAAAATCGATCCGACCTTTGTTCCGACTCCCGCGTCGACTGGAAGGTTGGCTGAGGGCTTGATCGGCGAGCAGCACGTCAAGCCAGCGATCACCGTGTTGACGCTCGGTAGCGGAGCCTATCCGTCGTTTGAGCCTCGCTGGCGCATTCGGATCGCCAGCCTCGAGCTCACGCACAATCGAGACCCAATGGCCGCGATTCAACAGTTGCAGCAGATCGACAAAGAAATGCTGGACTCGAAGATGCGCCAGCAGTACGTGAAGGTCGGCAAGCTCGCCAAGGAAATGGCTGGCTAGAGCAGGCCTTGCATGAAGCAGGTGTCGCCGCACCGTGATCGCGTGAGCGACCACGCGGCGTGGATGTTCGTCGTTTTCGTGTGCGAAGGCCGGACTTGGCCTTGCCGGGTTAGGCGACGCGTGTTTGCAGCGGGCTCTTCGAGCACGATTCGCATTCGCTGATCCACTGCTTCAGTCGTCGTGTGCTGGGGATTCGCCGCCCTCGCAATTGACCGCGACCCTGTGAGCTTTCCGCGTACCGTTCCAGGTCTCGATGCAATGCGGCGGCTGATTCACTCGCCAAGCCACGGACGCTGCGACGATGAATGCTGATCAATAGCAACGCGTCGCGTGGCATCATGCCGGGGACCGAAGTGGCGAACCGGATTGCACGGCGGTACTGCTTCAAGATGCGAAGCGCTTTCTTGGGCGAACCAAATTCCGATGCCAGTTCTTCTGGGTTCGCGCAAGCCATGTCACCGGCGGTGATGATTCCTAATTGTCGAAGACGATCGCATCGCTTGGGGCTGCAGATCCTTGTGTATTCCAAGTTCATCGCGAGCAAACGTTCGCGATGGCCGCGCGCTTTGATCGGCGTTTGTGAGTTCTTGCGAAGCTGTGTGACCGCAGGACGCTTTGCAGTGACCGATGCTGGCCGGTCGATTTGAGCGTAAAGCATCACATGGTCTTCTTCCTTTTGAATCAAGGAAGGTGGTTGTGGCTTACGAGAGAGAAGGCGAAGAAATCCACGCAACATAGGATCACCTTGAGCGAGAGAAAAGAAGAGCACTCAACGACTCTCCTGTACGAAAGAAACCGGTCAGCCACCAGAGAGGATTTTTGACTTCGCCGTACCGATCACGACGCCTGTGTGATCGCAGGCAGTTGGTCGCGCGCTCACGGGCGTGGATGCATTGCACGCGCCGTCTCGGCTTACTTGGTAAACCGCGGGTGCAGGAAGCCGCTCGTACAGGAAACCGCCTGTGCCAAAACAGCCACGCAGGCGTGGCGTTGTCCGCGTTAGGAGCCGGCCGGTTGGTTTCCCCACCAGGATCCGTCGCGATCCCAGGAGTCTTCCGGGCCGTTGTCGCTCGCTGCTGCGTCGTCGATCCAATCGTTTCGATTGACCATCGCCACTGCGTCCTCGACCTGCGTGAGTCGCTCCATGGGCTCTCGCTCGAACCATGCCCAGTTGATGTCAGGCTCGGGCTCGATCACTTCTTCGATGTAGATCGGCTCAACGTATTCCACGTACTCAGGCTCTGGCTCTGGCAGTGGTTTCGGCTTGGGCTTCGCTTTTGCTTTTGGCTTCGGTTGCGGTCGCTCGACGTAGATCACTTTTGGTTCTGGCTCAGGAGCCTTTTCGACCACGATCACAGCTGGCTCGGGTTCCGGCTCCGGTTCGGGCTCAGGTTCGATCTCTTGAACCAACTCTTCTTCGACTTCTTCCTCGTAGACTTCCTCTTCGTACTCTTCTTCCTCTTCCATTTCTTCCGGTAGCAGGACCGTTGCCCGTCCTGGTGTTCCCTGAGCCGGCATCAGCCGTACTTCGACGTCGATGTCGTGGAAGATGTCGACGATGTGTTCGTGACAGGTGAACATCAGCACTTGATGTCCAAGTTCCGCAAACGTGCGTAGGGTTCGAGCTGCGTGCATTGCACGATCACGATCGAAGTTGACCAACACGTCGTCCAACACCAGAGGCAACATCACGCCACGCCGTGCGTAGGCGGCCGCGAGTGACAGTCGCAATGCGATGAACACGGCTTCCCGAGTTCCCCGGCTGAGCACCTCGAGGGGCAGTGGATTTCCGTCGCCACCATCGATCTTCAGTTGGTTCGTTCCCAGCGGCGTCCAGATTCGTTTGTACTTGCCGTTGGTCAATTGAGCCAAGAAAGACGATGCTTCGCGCAATGTTTCGGGCTGTCGCTCACGCTCGAAGGTGGCACAGACGTCTTCGAGCAACGAGCTTGCCATCGAGAGTGTTTGCCAGCGGCGGCCGACAGCTTCGATCTTTCTCTCGACGCAACCGAGTTCGAGCTGAGCAACAGTCAATCGATTGTCGGCAGCCAGGTGTTTCATCTCGGCGGCCAGTTCGCCCTGCTGCGTTCGCAGCTGGGCCACGCGAGCTTCGGTTTCGGTCATGCGAGTCGTCAGCGACTCCCAGCGTTTTTCGAGATCGGCGGCCTCGGCACCTTCGATTTCACGCTCGACGTCTTCGTACTCGATGTGAGTGCCGATGATTGACAGAATTTGCTTGTCCAGCTCTTCCTGCTTCTTGGTTTGGTCGGCCAAGCGAGCCTTGTTGTCAACCATCTCGTAGAACTGCTCGGGCGTTGCCACGCCGCACTTGGCCCACAGTTGACGACGCTGTTGTTCGCCGCGCTCGATGGCGCGATGATGCGCACTTTGCTGCTTCTTCAGCTCCAGGTCTTGGCTCTTGAGTTCTCGGCGGCGCTTGATCCAATGTTGTTGTCGCGAGAGTTCTTCGTGCAGGTGATTCAATTGCTCTAATGGACCGCTGCGAGGCTTGAATCGTTGGCTGATCGTTTCTTCGGAGAGCCCGTCTTCGTCCCCCTCGGCGTTTCGTGCCGCGTCTTCATTGACGGCGAGCGCTTCGAGGTACAGGCTTTCAATTCGCTTGGCGATCGTTTGGCGTTCACGACGACGGTTCTCTTTTTCAGCCAACAGTTCATCGAGTCGACGACGGCTCGCCTGGAGCGTTTCGTATCCATCGCTCAAGCTACGGACGCTGGATGGCGACATGGACTCGCTCAGGCCCAACTGCTCAAGCGTCTTGGTCCATTGGCGGCGGGCGTCCTTCGCTTTTTCGGACGCTTGCTGGGCCCGTTCCTTGGCAGACTTGAAAGCTTGCAACGAAGCTTCATGGCTGTGGTAGGTCGGTAAGGTTGCTTCTAGGTCTGCCAGCAGGTGCTCGGCCTCGCGAATGCGAAGCTCCAGTGATTCGTTGCTCGTTGGCAGGGTTGACTCAATATCGTTTCGCTCTGCTTCGGCTTCGCGAATTTGACGACGGAGAGTATCGATTTGACGTTCGCACTCTTCGCGGTCCATTGACGTGCTTCGCTGGCCGTTCTCGCGACCAAAGTAGTACGTGAACAGGCTCATCGTGCCGAACAGAATGCAGAGCAGGCCCCAGGTTGGATCGGGTGTGGAGACGAGCCAATCGAAGCCAAACACATTCGCGAAACCGTAGATCAGTCCCATTCCACCAACGATGAAAGGAACGGCCAACAACAGTAGTCGATCGATTGGAAGTGCTTCAGCGGTCGTCAGCTCGACGGTCTCTTTTTCCAGATCGCGATAGTGACGCTTGAGTTTTTCAAGGTGCTCACCGAGCTGCATCCGATGCCGCAGCGTGCTGAGCATGTCGGTTTGCTGCCGAATGGCTTGCTGCAGGTTGGTCGCACGAGCCTTTTCTAAGGTTTCACGCAGAGAGTCGTTGAGTTTGTCGGCGCGGGCCTTGTGGTCTTCGCTTTCCGAACGCGCTTGCTTGAGCAAGAACGATTGTTCTTTGACGCGTTTGGCAGGTTCACTGAGTGCGCTCAGTGCCTTGCGGGACAGGTCCGGCAGTTGGCTGGTGTCTCCATCGAGCAAGGCGAGGCGATCGTCCTCTTCCATGCCCAGACGTTCGGCGTCGGCTTCGAGAACCTTTTGTGCTTTTTCGATCTGTCCGTCGAGGCGGGTGATCTGTTCTTCGAGAGCTTCGATCCAAGTCGCTTGCTCGGAAGCTGCTTCGATCCGACCTTGCAGTTCCATCATCCGGCGACTGACCGGCAAGTGCTCTGCCTTCTCACGGATTTGGCGACGCTTCTCTTTGACCTCTTCCAGTCGGTTGCTGCGATCTTCCATCATCGCGTCGACTTGAACCAATTGCCCTGGAGCCTCTTCGGGCAGCTGGTTCTCGGCCTCGACTTCTTCGATTTCCGCTGCGATCTCGTCGCGCTCAACCCACACGTCGTACACGCCGGTGGCGATTTCAACCGTGCGAGACTCTTTCTCCCAAGCGATCATTCGCTCGGACAGTTGTTCGATTTCCTGTTGTTGACTGCGGCGCTGCGAAGCCAGTTCGCTCCAGCGTCGTCCACCCTTGGTCAGCTGTTGAACTTCGTCGCGCAACTTCTCGCGTTTTTGAATCATGTTGGCGAGCTTCAGGACTTCCGTTTCATCTTCGGGAGTCGATTTGCCAACCATGGATTTGCGACCAGCACGGAGTGAACGTAAGACGTCCACGAGGCTGACGCGATCGAGACCGCTGGACAGTTTGTAGAGTTCGTCCGCTGCCTTGGTGTCGTCCAGAGTGCTGAGTTCTTGCAGCTCACGCATTCCGATCGCGAACACGTTCGTGAAGATCGGTTCGTCAATCTGACCCAGCAAGCTGCCGAGCCGATGCTGGCCCTGGCTCAAGCCGTCTTGTCCTGTGACGGTCAGTTGTCCCGTCACGCCGTGATCGGTCAGCTGGCTGTGTCGCCGAACTTCGTAGCCACCGCCCGGTCCGGTGACGCGAATGGCGCCCCCAGGCGTGCCACCATGCAGAGGCGGCAAGTACTTCTCGCGACGTTCTTCGCTAAAGCCGTACAGCATCGCGCGAATGAACTGCATCAAGGTTGTCTTGCCGGCCTCATTGGGGCCGTAGAACAAGGTCATGCCGTCAGGCAATGAGTCGACGGAGAGTCCGGTCCAAACACCGAAGCCGTCGATTTGAATGTCTTTGACTTTCATGATTTCTGCACCAAGTTTGGCTTCCCGCCACGGAGCAATTCAACGCCAAGTAAGGTCGCTTGATCGAGCAGATCAGCGCGACGAGAGGAAGAAACTTCGGCTAGCAACGATGCCGTTGTGCTGGCCAGTCCTTCGTGTTCTTCGGTGAACGGCAGCAAGTTCAATTCCCGTGCGTCCGCCTTGCGATGCTTTTCAGCGGCTCGCAAGAAGTCACCCAGAATCGTGTCTTCATCGTTCCACGATTTTGGATAGTTACGCGGTGGTCGCACAGTCAAATGCGTTGTCCAGGCCGACGGTGAACCGTGGCCGTACTCGCGACGCAGCCATTGCAAGAGCTCTTCTGCGTCACCGATCGAATGCATTGTTTCACCGCTGGTGACAGAAACGTCCCAGCCGATCAGCAGGTGGCGGCCGCCATTCTCGTGCTGCAACCGCACGATGCGTTCGCCCAGCAAGTTGCGAATTCCACCAACCGCCGTGATTTCGGCAGCATCGATGGTTTCGTTACAGTAACGGAAGGCATCGCATTCCATGCTGTGGATGCGCGTCGTGTTGTCGGCGTCGATGTCAACGATCGAGTAGCCGTGGGCGCCGCACTCTTCCAGCGATCGACCTTGAGGTGATCCGCAGTACACAGCACCGCCATCGGCGGCACCTTCAATTTCTTCTCGGTTGTGGTTTCCGCCCAACGCCCAGTAGTCAAAGCGTCCTTCGGCGAGTGCATCAGCGTCGGCGCTGCCGTATCCAACTGCCACGGTATATTCGTCGCTCGGGTCGACTCGAAAGCTTGGCACGTGCAATACGTTTCGGCCATCGCTACTGCGACCGACGACGTGGCAAATCGTTCGACCCGCTCGCTCGACAGGAATCGAGATGGCCCGGTTCTTGGGAAACATCGTGACGTTGGGAGGCAACGGCACCGCCTCGGGCCATTTCTGTGGATCATCGACCATGCCCGCAGACCAAAAGACAGGTGTCTTCTTCGCGTACAGTTGGTCGAAGTAGTCCAACAGCAGCGACATGCCGTGTGGCCCGGCTGCTTGTGGATTCAGCAGATCACCGGAAAGCACGACGAAGTCGATGTTGTCGACCAACGCTGCCTCGAAGACAGCTTGTGCAGCACGCCGCGGAGCATCCGCCATCGCCTCACGCAAGTGTGGCGGTAGAGAATCAAGATCGCCAAGTGGCGTTTCTAAATGAAAGTCACTGGCATGTATGAATCGGAACGACTCGCCTGGCATTGGTTCCCTCCCTGAATCCTGCGGTCTTTTCTACGCATTCGAGCACGGCAAAATGTGTTTTGAATTCATCACGTCGTGTGAGAAACTGCAAAAACGCACGTGTCGGTCACGTAGGCTCGGAAGTTTAACGAATTTCGTGAAACAACACCAAGTCAGTTTTAAAAGATTGCAACCGAGATTGATAGCAAAACGCCATTGTAGAACAATTGTCCCAATTGTTTTTGCTCGCAAAGCGAGCCAGCAAGAAACGAAACCTAGCCAAGTAGGGTGCGGGCGCTCGCAATGCGAGCCACCGAGAAACAATTGGGACAATTGTTCTACACTTGATGCGGTGGTGGGCGACTTCGCTTGGGAGAGGAACGATGGAAAGCATGGATTCAAAGTCGCTGCAACTGATTCTTCAAGCGGTCAATGCTAGCGAAGTGGCGAGCATCGATACAGTTCAGACGCTGTGGAGCGGCTACGGGAAGATTCTGCGATTGCGGCTTCTTGGTGGTGGCATGCCGTCGGTGATTGTGAAACAGATTTCGCCTCCGCTCGACAATGCCGACCACCCCCGTGGCTGGGACACCGATGTTTCCCATCAACGCAAGTTGCGGTCTTATCAGGTCGAAGCGGCCTGGTATCGGGAATGGAGTGGCCGCTGCGAGGCTGGCTGCCGCGTGCCGCAGTGTTTTTTGTTGGACGAGAATTCCAATGGCCAGCTATTGGTCCTGGAGGACTTGGATGCCGCCGGATTTCCGCATCGGCATCATCATCTATCTGACCTTGGCATTCGATGCTGCTTGAATTGGCTAGCCGATTTCCACGCTACCTTCCTACACGAGCGCGGCGACCAGCCTGGTTGGCCGGCCGGACTTTGGGAGATTGGGACGTATTGGCATCTGGCAACACGGCCGGATGAGTTTGCGGTGATGAGGGCGGGACCACTGAAGGATTCTGCAGCACAGATCGATCGGATTTTGCGAGCAGCCAGATTCCAGACTTTGGTTCATGGGGACGCCAAGGTCGCGAATTTTTGTTTTGGGCAGGGGCAGGCAAAGGTCGCAGCGGTGGACTTTCAGTACGTCGGCGGTGGTTGTGGGATGAAGGATCTGGCGTATTTCTTGGGGAGTTGCCTAAGCGACGCCGAGTGTGAATCGGATCACGCGCGTTGGCTCGGCGTCTATTTCGACGCCTTAGCAGGCAGCCTTCAGTCCAGGGGGGCAGGGTTCGGCTTCGCGGCAGTGGAGGCGGAGTGGCGAGATCTGTTCGCGATCGCATGGGCCGATTTTCATCGATTCATGCTCGGTTGGTGTCCCGGTCACGCCAAATTGACTGGCTTCAGCGAGTCGATGGTCGCCAAGGCTGTGCGGGTTCTGGGATAGGGATTCGCCGGTTCTGGGATAGGGATTCGCCGGAGTAGCCTCATGGATCGTGCCTGTTGCGGCTTACGGGGGTGAGGATCGAGAATTCCCCTTTACCGCAGGTGCCTGAAATGTGCATCCTGGCGTTTTGCCTTCGTTTGGCACGAGAATCGCCTCTTAAGTAGTCCAGGACGTTCCTGCTGGTGGATTGAGCCAGCTTGATGTTGCAGGTTGCCTCATGTGTAGCAATTTGCAACACCTACAATCGGAACTTCTGTTGCATGGAGGCTTGGAAAGGCTGTTTTTTTCGTAGCAGGCGCTTGGGAGCGAGAATAAACTCGGTCACTGTGTCTTTTCGGACTGCTTTTCACCTAAATTACCCGGCTCACGGTATTCGCTACCCAATGGCGTCTATCGAGATCCCGACAGCAGGGCCGATCCATTCGGCTCTACCCACCAACGCGCATCGCTGACGCTTAAAGCGGAGACTATTCAAACATGGGCTTTTCAAAACACACGATCGCAGCCGTGCTCGTGCTCACCACGTTCGCCTTTTCTGGCACCACTGAAGGTGCCGAGGGCGCGAATGTTCGTGTCGCGACTTACCAGACACCGAGTGGCGAAGGGTTCTTTGCTGCTTCGATTCAGCCGTCTGCCGACGACACGCTGTTGAACGCGTCTCGTCAATCGGCTGCCGACGTGGTAATCGTGGTCGATACATCGGCCAGCCAGGCTGGTCAGTACCGCGCTCATTCGATTGCCGCGATGCGAAACGTGATCGAGAAACTTCGCCCGGAAGACCGCGTGCGAATCTACGCCGCCGACGTGCGAGCGACTGACTTGAGTGAGTCGTTCGTCAGCGGTGGCCAATCGGACGACGCGATTGCGAAGCTGAAGAAGCGATTGCCGCTTGGAAACACAAACATGTTGTCGGTGGTCGATTCGGTGCGAGCCGCATTGGTAGCCGAGCCTCGTTCGCGTACTCGATCGATCGTTTACATCGGCGATGGTTCGTCGATCGAAGCGTTGGGGGATCAGGATCGCTTTGGTGCTTTGGTGGGCGCCCTGCGAGCTGACCGTATCGCAGTTCACGGAATCGCGATTGGCCCCGCGACCAACGTCGAACTGATGGCCATCTTGGCAAACCAGACCGGCGGCGTATTGGGCGTTGTCGGCAGTGATAACAGTGCGACTGCGATCGCCAATCATGTTGGAAGCTCTGCGATCATGTCGCCGATCTGGTTGAGCGAAGCGAAGCTCCCCAATGGCATGACGACCATTCAAAGCGGACAGCTGCCACCTTTGCGTTTGGATCGCGACTCGATTTTGATCGGAGCGTTCGACAAAGCAGTTGCCCAGGCTGACTCGGGAAAGATGCAATTGACTGGCGAGACGACGGGATCGTCGGTTCGCTTGGTCGTGGAAGTCGCATTGGAAGACAGTCATCCCGACTTCGCGTTCCTGCCCGGCATGGTGCAAAACGCTGGCTCGAACAAAGGCTTGATGTTGCCTTCTGCGGGTTCGACCATGCTTCGCGAAGCAGCTCGAATGATCGCAAACCGCGCCGATGCTTTGGTGAAAGCTGGGAACATCGCTTTGCAACAAGGCAACAAGCTTGGTGCCAAAGCGGTTGCTCAGCGAGCGCTGCAGGCAGACCCAAACAACACACAAGCTCAGGCACTAGAGCGTATCAGTGGCAATCGGCTGGTGATGCAGAATCCCGGTGAATCGCTGGATGATATCTTCGGTGGCGGTGGTGGCGATGCTGCTGCTGACGGCGGCGACATCTTCGGTGCGGACGCCCCTGCTGATGCCCCCGCGGCCGATGACGGTGGTGGCATCTTTGGCGATGCTGGTGACATGGACGCCCCGGCTGCACCAGCTGCTGGCGCGGCTCCTGCCGTTGCAACACCTCCACCCGCTGCTCCGCCTGCCGCTGCTCCGCCTGCCGTTTCTCCGCCGCCCGCACCTGCTGCGTCGGCGTTCTCCGCTCCTCCCGCTGCGTCAGTCTTTGGCACGCCTGCCGGAGACGATGAGCTGATGGAAGAGCCCGGTGGATTGCTGAATCGAGTGGGCGCCGACCGGACGGCCGCCGAGGGCCGCCTGCGTGCGGAAGTTCGTGCGACCCTGCGTGAGGCCAATCGCATGCTGCGAAAGAATCCGATCGGAGTTGCAGGAGGTTTGAAAAGCCTGTTGGGCGAAATCGAAACGACTCCAGACATCAATCCACAGCTGCGTGAAGAGTTGAAGTCGGAGGTTCGTGCTGCGATCCAAATCGCGAGCGGCAGACAAGCCCGTTACGAATCACAACAAGAAAACTTGAATGCTCAGGTGCAGGCTCAGGCCAGTAACTCACAGCTGCTGCAGGAAACCTTTCGTCGCGAAGCCACTTTGAAGACCTTGTCGCAACAGCTCAACGCGTTGATTGACGAGGGCCGATACGACCAAGCTGACGGCACGGTTTCGTTAGAGATCTCGGAAGTTGCTGGACACCACATCACGCGAGATTCGGTTGCCGCTCATCACTTCACCGAAGAGACCTTGATGCTGCAGGTTTACGATCGTGATCAACGCTACCGTGAAATGCGTGAGCGTAACTTTGTCGACGCGTTCTCGTTGGTGCTGAAAAGCAACATTCCTTTCGTGGACGAGCCACCGATCGTTTATCCCGATGCCGAAGTTTGGCAGAACATGAGTCGCGAGCGGCTTTCCAAGTACGGTGCGATCGAACTTGTCGGCGACAATGAAACAGAACGCAAGCTTCAGTTAGCGTTGAGCGAGGAGACCTCGGCAAGTTTCGTCGAACTGCCATTGTCCGACGCGATTCAGCAGATCAGCGAGAAGCACGAGATTCCAATCGTCGTTGACAGCCGTGCTCTAGAAGAGATCGGCCTGTCGGCTGAGGAGCCCATTTCGCTGACGTTGAAGAACGTATCGCTACGATCGTTCTTGCGATTGATGCTTCGTGAGCTGGACCTGACCTACATGATCAAAGACGAGGTCATGCAGATCACAACAGTCGAACAAGCCGAACAGAACTTGATCAACAAAGTTTATCCCGTTGGTGACCTTGTCGTGCCGATCCTCCAGCTTGGCGGCGGTGGCGGCATGGGCGGCGGCGGCATGGGTGGTGGCGGCGGTGGCGGCGGTATGTTTGCCGTTCCTGACGAAGCTTCACTCAGCTCCAAAAAAACAGCCAAAACCGAAACCAAAGCGGACGCCCAAAAAGAAGCAACTGCCAAGACTTCCAAGGCTGCTGTGAATGCAACTGCGATCGTCCTGAAGCCGAAAGACGGCCAGTCTCGCGATGACGCATGGGACGAATTCTTCGCCGGCGTTGAAATCAAAACCGCAGAAGACTTGACCATCCTGGATCAACGCATTCGCCGTACCGTTGGCATGCTGTCGGCACGAGCCATTCGTGTCCAAGAGGCTGGCGAAAGCGATCAGGTCGTCGATTTGTTCGCACAAGCTCGTGATGCAATGGCAGGCGCCATGCGTGCTGGGCACGTCCAACCCTGGATGTACCAGGCCTATGCAATTGCTTTGAAAGCCACCGATGCTCCGAAAGAAGATGTCGAACGCGCCCTGCTGTCGGCAGTCGACTTTGCTGAGTCACCCGAAGATGTACTCCACGTGGCGGCTCGCCTCGAAGAAATCGGCTCCGAAGCAACCGCGCTGAAGCTTTGCCAAAACGTTTCGGCCATGGAGCCTTATCGCCGCGAACCCTACGCGATGGGACTTCGCATTGCTCAGAAAATCGACAGTCATGAAGGCTTGGCTTGGGCCTGTGAGGGTGTGCTTTCGCAAGCCTGGCCCGAGACGTTCCAGGCGATCGTCGAGGAAGCTCGCTTGGTAGCCCGCGCCACCCACGCACGGTTGCTCGAAGAAGGACGCCAAACCGAGGCTGCTGCATTCAACGCTTCGCTCAAGAAAGCCGCTTCGCACGACGTGATCATCCGCGTGTCTTGGACCGGCGATGCAGATGTCGACTTGGCCGTTGAAGAGCCCTCGGGAACCGTTTGCTCGATCGACAACCGGTCCAGTGCCGGTGGTGGAACGTTGCTAGCCGACGCTTTCCCAGGCAGCAAGAGTGACAAGAAGGGAACCGTTTCAGAAACTTACCTCTGCCCGCAAGGATTCAGCGGACAATACCGTCTGCTGGTTCGCCGCGTTTGGGGCAACGTGACTTCGGGCCAGGCAACGGTCGAAATCCTGACGGATGTCGGACGTCCGGCCCAACGCTTCGTTCGCCAAGAAGTTCCTTTGACAGAGAAGGACGCTTTGGTGGTCTTCGAGGTCAAAGATGGCCAACGTCAACAAGAGGTTGCCGACGCACAGTTGGCGCATCTCAAGAACGCTCAGCAAGACATGCTGGGGCAGTTCGGTCTTCCACCGGGATTCGGAAATACACCTTCCAGTGAGGAAGTTTTGCAGGACCTCTTTCAGGACGTCCAAGCACTCACCGGTGGTGTCGTCGGTAATCCAAACAATCCATTTGCTCGTCGAAGAGCCGTCGGATTCCGACCTGAAATCACCACGCTTAGCGAAGGAGCAACGCTCAGTTCGCTGGCGATTATTTCGGCCGACCGACGCTATGTTCGGATCACTCCCATTCCATTCTTCTCGCAGATCGGTGATGTGACCACGTTCAACTTCGTCACCGGTGACGCTGGCGGTGGTGGCGCCGCCGGTGGTGGCGCTGGTGGTGGACTCGGTGGTGCCGGTGGTGCCGGTGGTGGACTCGGCGGCGGTGGATTCGGAAACTAAGAACACGGCCGCTTATTCGGAAGAACACGGCCCGCTTACGCGTGGCTGCTTGTTTTTCAACGCGAGCAAACGCTCCTTACCACGAAAAAGCCATGGAACCAGGCGATTCCGATCCGCAGGACGAAGAAGCGGTCGATGAGATTCCTCACGATTTGCCGCAAGTCGCGGTGGGGCGTTTGAGTCTGTATCACCGTGAGCTTCAGCGTCTGTTGGATTCGGAAGTCGGTTCCATCAACAGTCAGCGACTCGGCAAATTGGTCGACGTTTCCTCCGCAGTTGTCCGGCGGGATTTGAGTGCGTTGGGGACCATCGGTCAGCGCGGGGTTGGCTATGACGTCGCAAAATTGATCAGTCGGATCGGGGCCGTTCTGGGGTCCGGTGTGCAGTGGAAAGTCGTCTTGATCGGCGTGGGATCGCTGGGGCACGCCCTGTTGCGATACCGTGGGTTCGACCGGCTTGGTTTTCAGCTTAGCGGTGCTTTCGATCGAGATCCCGCCTGTATCGGAACCTTGATTGGGGGAATTGAGGTTCAGGACGCCAATGATTTGGAACACGCGCTGACGGCTCAGCCAGCCGAGCTCGCGATTTTGGCCGTACCGGCGGAGCATGCCGCGGAGATTGCAGGGCGTCTGGTGAGCTGCAAAGTCAGCGGGATCCTGAATTTCGCCCCCGCAACCCTGCGTTTGCCGGGCACCGTCGCAGTGGTCAATGTGGATCTCGCCAGCGAGTTACAGCGATTGGCCTTCAGCGTTCAGGCCCAAAAGTAGGGTCTCCAAACCGGAAAAAGCGGTCTCCGAAGTGAACCCAAAGAGAACTGCAAAGGTCCTCTTTGGCAGAACGGAAAGTCATGCTAAACTTCGTCCTCATCACTACCCCGTGGTGTAATGGTAACACAGCTGGTTTTGGTCCAGCCATTCAAGGTTCGAGTCCTTGCGGGGTAGCTTTTCGGCAGTGCATCCGTCGACACCATAAGACAAATCTCGTCTTTTCCCGTGTCACTGGATACGCTGCCTTTTTTTGTGTCGGGATGTCTGCCGCTGTCCTGCAACGTCTTGGGTGCGCCCAACGTGGTAGCTCCTTTCTAAATTGCCCGCTGGAATGATTCAGCAGTAGCCTCGCCAATCTTGTGATTCGTGAAGCTGCATACGGTCATGATTCGATTGGGTATGTCGATGTCATCCCACCGCTGGATTCGTGTCTGATGGCTTCTCATGCCAGCGTAACTCAGTCACCAAATTCCGATGTCCCGGCGTCGAGAGGCGGGCAAAAAACAGTGTACTCCGGGAACCGACTTATTGATTCTGGGATTTCGCGCCCTGCGTAGATCAGGGGAGTGCCGTAACGCTAGCTCTCATTTGCTAACAGGCGGCGTTTTGTATGTCGCCAAACACCGTTCGGGCCAACCTTCATGCGACTCACAAGCGTTCTGCTTCTTCTACTTTTTGGTTTCCATTCGATGGTCACTGCGCAGAGCAGTGCCGAGAAAGCCAATGAGACAGTGGTGAGCAATGAGGACCAGTTTCCGGGCAAGCACTGGCTTCAGTACACCGACGTTGCCGACGCCGGCTTCTCGCCAGTACGCCTCGCTGAAGCAAGAACTTACTGGGAGCATCGTGACTCGTCAGCGTTTCTCGTTGTATCCGGCGGCGCAGTGGTGGCGTCGTGGGGTGAGGTCGATCGCCGTTTCATGTGCCATTCCATCCGCAAGAGTTTTCTGAGCGCGTTGTATGGTGTCTACAAAGCCGACATCGATCTGAATCGGACACTCGCTGAACTGGGCATCGACGACAATCCTCCGCTCACCAATCAAGAAAAGCAAGCGCGGATTGTGGATCTGATTAGCGCTCGTTCCGGGGTGTACCACGCGGCCGCGGCCGAGCCTGGCGACATGTCGCGCAACCGCCCCGTGCGCGGTAGCCACATGCCAGGTAGCCACTGGTGGTACAACAATTGGGACTTCAATACTGCGGGTGTGGTGTTTGAACAAGAGGCCGGCATCTCCATCTTCGAGGCGTTCGCTAAAGCGATTGCAGAGCCGATCGGAATGCAGGACTATCGCGTGTCGGACGGCTTCTACCACGACGAGCCCAATAAGTCGGTCCACCCAGGATACATGTTTCGTATGTCGACTCGCGACCTGGCGCGTTTTGGCTTGCTCTTCGCGCGCTCGGGGCGATGGGAAGACAAGCAGTTGATTCACAAAGACTGGGTGGAGGAAAGCACCAGAGCTCACAGCGAAGTCGACATGGGATCGAAGTACGGGTCCGGGTACGGCTACATGTGGTGGATCGAAGGGAGAAAAGGTTACACCGCCCGCGGAACGGGCGGGCATATCCTCGCCGTGTACCCGGCTCGCGACCTTGTGATGGTCATCCGGGCCGACACTTACCATGACCGATCGGTTCCCACGCGCGCGTGCATGATGCTGTTTGACATGGTGGCGAAGGCGGGGCAGGGCGACCGCGCCGATGCTCCGCGCCTGGTTCCTGTTCAATCGGCCGAAAGACGGAGGCCCGTTTGCAATCTCTCCGGCAGTCAACTTGCCAGTTACGCGTGCGAAACTGAGATGGATAGCGGCCGCAAGGTAACGGTGTCTGCCTCCGAGGATGCGTTGACGATCGAGTATGGATACGGAACCTTTCGTCTTTGGCCAGAGAGTGACACACGATTTATCGCCGAGGATACCGAGGATCCGGTCCTTTTCGAGCGAGGGGGCGACGGCCGGGTCAGTAAAATCTGGGCCGAGCAACTGTGCAATCTAGAAGCGGTAGCCGCGGTAAAGCAAGGCGACCTCGAAACCGCAGCGACCTGGGTGATGCATGCCGTCGATAAGTTCCCGGAATCCTCGAGGGCCCACTACAACCTCGCCCAAGTTCTAAACGGCACGGGGAAACCATCCGAGGCGCTGGCCCAAGTTCGCAAGGCCCTGGAAATCGATCCCCGAAACAGAAATGCCCACCAGATGCTCATCAGTCTTCAACTGCGACGTTATGCATGGATCATCGCTTTCGTTACGCTGGTCTTTGGCTGGCAGCTTGTGCTTATCTTTCTCCGACGCTTAAAACGCTTCAGACCGGTCACTGCTGCAAGGGCGGCATGTGTTCAAGGCGGCTGGTCTACTGACCAACTCAAGCTCGTTTCACTTGATCGCTCCGCCAAGGTTTTCAGATTCACAAGTAGCGTTGATTTTGATGTTCAAGATGAGGCAAAGACGATCCGCGTGAGTCTGCGGCGGCGGATCTATTCGTTGCTATGGCGCGCGGTCAGTATTGAAGAAGGACAGGTGACGCAATCTTCGACTCGACAGAACTGAACCGTTGGGAAGAACAAAGTCGATGAATGAGTATTCGGACTCTAGCTCGTTGACGAGCGAGCGGTCAACAATCGCATCGGTCAAATCTATTCACTGAAATTTGGGCAACAGGCAAGAACAATCGTCCAATTCCATTGGCGATATGCTGCAACGGCGAGCAGTTTCTTTTTTGCCCTCATCAGCACCAATCAACAGGTGGAGCGATTGGTGCACCTGGATGCAGAGCGTAAGCTGGCAGCATCAGCAGCTTCCACGCCATCGGCTCAATTCAAAAAACCTGGAAAGTATCAATATGAAAATCGGAATTGTTGGCAGCGGATTGGTTGGCTCCACTGCCGCTTATGCGCTTGTGATGCAGGGAATCGGGCGAGAGATCGTGATGCTAGACCTGAATCACGCAAGGGCAGACGCCGAGGCGGACGACATCTTTCACGCCGTCCCTTTTGCGAATCCCTTGACCATTCGTTCCGGAAACTACTCGGACTTGGCGGAGAGCAGAGTTGTGATCGTGGCCGCCGGTGCAAATCAACGGCCGGGCGAAACACGGCTCGAACTCTTGCAGCGAAACGCGGATGTGTTTCGCGACGTGATTCCGAAAATCATCGAGCACGCGCCCGACGCGATTTTGCTGATTGCAACGAACCCCGTCGACATCATGACTGACCTCGCCGGCGAATTTGCAACCGCTTGCGGAGTTTCGACAGCACGCGTCATCGGTTCGGGGACGATGCTGGATACCGCTCGCTTTCGCACTTTACTGGGACGGCAGTTCGGTGTCGATTCGCAACATGTTCATGGATACGTGATTGGGGAACATGGTGATTCGGAAGTGCTCACGTGGTCGCTGGCAACGATCGCTGGTTTGTCTATCCAGGAATTTGGCGAGGCTCGCGGCATCAAGCTCGACGACGAATCGCGGGCCGAAATTGATCATCAAGTCCGGCGAGCCGCCTATCACATCATCGAAGGCAAGGGAGCGACGTACTACGGAATCGGAAGCGCGTTGGCTCGTATCGTCGACGTGGTTCTGCATGACCAACGCTCGATTCTGACCGTGTGTTCGCGTTTGCAGAACATGGATGGGATGCCTGATGTGACGATTTCCATGCCGCACTTACTGGGCGGTGACGGCGTGATCGCACCGATCTCTCTGGACATCGACGAAGCAGAGTTGTCCGCGTTGCAATCGAGTGCAGAGATCATCCGCGAGGCAACTGACTCGATTCGAACGGCGTGATCGCGGTCAACGTCGGGATCAACATTGCGGACATTTGCTTCTCAAGACCGCCGGAAGCGATTTCCAGCGAGCGCGATCGATTCGTGAACAACTTGCGCCAATCGCCGATGCCATTGACGCAGGAGTCTCTATCGACGGTATCATGAGGAAAGAAGTCGACAGAAATGTTCTCAACCGAGCATCGGTTTTGCGGGCAGAATCTTCACTCGGAATATCGATCGAAACGTTGCCTGACATTCACCAAGAATCTGCTGTCGAAACCAGAGTCAAGCAAGCTGACCAATCGGCCGACTCGCACGATCATGCGATTGGTTCGATATTCGGTGAAAAAACGGAGTTGATTTTCGCGATTCTGTGTGGTGTCTTTTTGCTTGCCGGCTGGATACTCAGCATGACGAGTGAGCAAGTCAGCGGGGCTGTGTTGCCACTCTACCTCGGGTCGTACTTTTTCGGCGGGTACTACACGCTGATTGAATCCGTTCGCAAGCTTCGGATCAGGCAACTCGAAATTGATTTGTTGATGCTTGTGGCGGCCGTCGGAGCAGCAGCACTTGGCGAGTGGGCAGAGGGCGCTTTGTTGCTATTTCTGTTTAGCATCAGTCACTCGCTGGAACACTATGCGATGGGGCGAGCACGGCGTGCGATCGAGGCACTTTCCAGCCTCGCCCCGGATACCGCAATCGTCCGACGCGAGGGAACAACGACTGAAGTGCCCGTTCAAGAGTTGCTGGTTGGCGACATTGTGATTGTCAAGCCGAACGAGCGGATCGCAGCGGATGGGTTTGTTGTCAAAGGCGAAAGCAGTGTCGATCAATCACCCATCACGGGCGAGAGCCTGCCTGTCGACAAACGTTTTGTCGACGATCCCATGTGGGCTGCCGAGAATGAACGGAGGCTGGCAAGCGAACATCGGATTTTTGCCGGCACGATCAACCAAAGCGGCGCGATGGAAATACAAGTCACGAGACTGGCGATCGAGTCGACTTTGGCGCGAGTTGTCACGATGGTGAACGAGGCAGAAACCCAGCAGTCCAAGACACAACGATTCGCAGAGAAATTTGAGCGCGTGTTTGTGCCGTCGGTGCTTGCCGGTGTCGGCGTGTTGCTGTTCGCATGGGTCGTCGTCAACGAGTCGTTTGCCGAATCGTTCTATCGAGCGATGGCGGTGCTCGTGGCTGCCAGCCCGTGTGCTTTGGCCATCTCCACGCCAAGCGCAGTCCTCAGTGGTGTTGCCCGAGCGGCGCGTGGCGGAGTGCTGATCAAAGGAGGTGCACCGTTGGAAGAGCTCGGGCGTGTCAAAGCGATTGCCTTTGATAAAACTGGCACGCTAACAGAAGGGCGTCCGCACTTGACTGACGTGGTTGCCAACGATCAGTCTTCGCAAGAATCTCTGCTGGAAACAGCGATTGCGGTGGAAAGCCTCAGCGACCATCCGTTGGCGGCTGCGATTGTTCGTGATGGCAACACGATCCTCGCTTCTGATCCCAGGTACAACCACCCTATTCCTACCGCAGACAACCTTCGCAGCATCACTGGGCGTGGCGTTCACGCGGAAATTGGCGGCGAAATCGTGCATGTTGGCAAACGCCATTTGTTCGCCGAAGTAGATGGGCCGTCGCTTCCTCCGTCCATCATCGAGACCATTGACCGGCTGGAGAACGAAGGGCGTACGACGATGATTGTCCGGCGCGGCAGCGAATACCTTGGCGTCCTGGGTGTGATGGACACTCCCCGTGAAGCAGCCAAAACGACCATTGGAAAGCTACGTGAAATGGGAATTGATCGCATGATCATGTTGTCGGGCGACAACCAGATTGTCGCCGACGCGGTCGCGAAGGCGGTGGGCATTGATGAGGCAGTGGGCGACCTGATGCCGGACGAAAAGGTCGAAGCCGTCAAACGCCTTCGCGCGGCAACGGGCGTCGCGATGGTCGGTGACGGCGTCAACGACGCACCGGCGATGGTTCATGCAACGGTTGGAATCGCCATGGGCGCGGCTGGATCGGACGTCGCCTTAGAGACAGCCGATGTCGCCTTGATGGCGGACAACTTAAGTCATCTGCCCTTCGCGATTGGACTCAGTCGCATGACAAACCGAATCATCAAGCAGAACTTATGGATCAGCCTCGGAATGGTCGCCTTCCTTGTTCCGGCCACCATTTTCGGTCTCCGCATGGGGCCCGCTGTCGCGCTCCACGAAGGCTCGACACTGGTCGTCGTCCTCAATGCGCTTCGCTTGTTGGCGTTTCGCAAGCCGTGAACGATTACGCTGGAATTTCAACCGACCACTTTGCTATTTGAATCGATGACTCGACGCAGACCGTCGAGTCCCGTTGGTATTTCGGTTTGCCAAGGGATCAACGCAACACGCGATGCGAGGGAATCCCTGACCTCACTGATGAATGGGAGTTCATGTAGCTTCCGTTGGCAAAGGATCGGATCACGGACGTCCAAAGGCACGAGGCTTTCGTTGATGATCCAGGCGTAGGGCTCGATCTCTGCACGCCGGAGATCTTTCTGCAATTGTGCTGCTTCATGGACCGGGGTCGCAGCGGGCAGCGTCACTAGCAAGACACGTGTGTGGTTCGGGTCGCGGAGACGCGGTAGCAATTGCTGAACGGACTCGGGCATCTGATGTGTTTGACGCGTCACTTCGCGATGATAGGCGAGTGCCGAATCGAGCAACAGAATCGTGTGCCCAGTGGGGGCCGTATCAAGCACAACGAAGCCATCGGATCCTTCGGAAACAGCCTGCGCGAAAGCGCGGAAAACGGCAATCTCTTCGGTGCACGGTGATCGTAAGTCTTCCTGCAGCAGAGCGATGCCGCTCGCGTCAAGGTCCGCGCCGGCTGTTCGCAAGACATTGGAGGTGTAGTCTTTGGTTTCTTGGACCGGATCGATGCGGCCAACGGTCAACCCCGACAGGCTCTCCGCCGCCATGGTTGCCGTGATGTGGGCGGCAGGATCCGTCGTAGAAAGATGCACTTTGAATCCGCGTTCAGCGAGTGCCACAGCGATCGCAGAGGCAACCGTCGTCTTACCGACACCCCCTTTCCCCATCGCCAGAATCACGCCACGCTGGGCGCCGGCAAGATCATCGATCAACGCCCCCAATCCACTGGGAAGCGAGCACTCGATTGAACTTGGGCCATCTTCGGCCAGAGCATGAACCTCGCTTTCGTTGCCAATGTTCCGCAGAGCTTCGACGCCCATCAAGCCGGCAGCCATTAGCGGGACTGTCGTTCGCTCCAATCCTTGGATCTCGGCCGGCATCGACTCCACGGCGGTCTGTCCACGTGCTTGCATCTTCACGGCGATCGGATCGGACAGCGTTTCTGTGGTGAACACGCCGTTGACGATCAGGTGCTGATTCGAAACGCCGAGGGTCTTCAGTTCGAGGCTGGTTCGAGCGGCTTCGCGCAGCGCCGAAGATCGAGCTTGCGTCACCAGAACGAGGGTTGTTGTTTCGGGGTCACTTAGCGCTGTGACCGTCTGTTGATAGACGCGTTTTTGATCTTCAAGGCCGGCCAGTGGGCCTAGGCATGATGTCCCCGTGGTGTTGGTTTCTATGAAACCCGTCCATGCCGAGGGGAGTGTCAATAACCGCAGCGTATGTCCGGTTGGTGCCGTATCAAAAATGACGTGATCAAATTCCTTGGTAGCGTCTTTGTCACCGAGAAGCCGCGAGAACTCGTCGAAAGATGCAATTTCCAAAGTGCATGACCCAGAGAACTGTTCCTCCATGCTCTTGATCGCTGCTTCGGGCAAAACGCCGCGGTATGGTCCAACCATGCGCTCCCGATACTCGCGGGCCGACGCCTCGGGGTCCAAGTTCATTGCAAAGAGGTTAGGAACGCGGTCAATGGACGTGGGGTCGCTACCCAGCGAAGTGCTCAATACTTCGTCGAGATTGGAAGCAGGATCCGTCGAAACCAGCAACACCCGAAGTCCACGGTCAGCCAATTGCACAGCCGCGGCGCAGGCCATCGATGTCTTGCCCACGCCACCCTTGCCGGTGAAGAACAAAATCCGTGTCGGGTGTTCGAGAAACTTCATCGGCGCAAAACTTTGTTTCGAGTGAAAACGGAAACTGCTGTAGCTTGTTGGCAGCCGCGATGCCTAACCGGCGCTGCGGGATTGCCGTGGCCTCACGCAGGATCACACAAGTGCGACAGTTGCTAACAGCAGCCTGAGTTGCCACAGCAGTCGTCTGATTTGGACGCGACAGTTGGCAATGGACCGGGAAGCTTCGTCTCGGTCCACATCGCCAGGTTTTGCCGCGACGAATACTCACTGCGACTGACGACGCGATCATCGACGATGATCAGTGGTAGGCAGTCGACGCCTTCGGATTGCAGCATCTGTTGTACCGTTGGATTTTTCGCGAACTGAGCCGGGTCTTGTGCCAAGTTGAAGCGTTCGACTTCATGCCCCTGGCGTTGCAACCAGTCCAAGTCTGCAGCGAAACGCGGCAAGACCGGATCGACTTGAGGTCCGCATACTCCTGTCGAGCAACACATCGCCTTGTCATAAACCTGAATTTTGCTCATTGAAGTCTCCTGTTGAGTTTGCTGCCTCCACATGCGGGAGGAAGCGTCGGGTGTCTTTTGTTCAGACAACGCTCGCGCTGTGCGCCGAACTTCGCCAGTAAAAGAAGGAAAAAATAGGAAGGAAGCAAGTAGAAGGAAGCAAGTAGAGCGAAGCAAATTTCACGCCAAACCGGGACGTTCTATCCGGTCAGCGGCTCTTGGAAGCGGGCCACGCTGAGCAACAGCACGACGATTCCGCAGATGGTCAGGCCCAGCACCCAAGGCATCAGGTCGACGAAGTCAGCCCCCCGCAAGACGACACCGCGAAGGATTTCTATTCAATAGGTTACCGGAATGGCAAACGTATAAATACCGACGGGCGTCACCAAAAGCTGCTCAAACGTGCCAAGTTCATGCTCGCGGACGACGGCAAAAGAAGTCAGGAACAGCGTGACCGGTTGCAAAATGATTCCGACCAGGCCAGGGACAAAAAGGTGCGATCTGTCCCGGTGTCTTGCACAGAAACTTTCATGGCAGGAATTAGCACGACATTCGGTCGAGCAGC
>JBGCGI010000209.1:0-14968 GCA_045110715.1 Rubripirellula sp. | reverse complement strand
CGACGGTGCGATTGATGGCGTGCCGGGCACGGCTTCCCCCATCGATCTGATGTTCCGCGACGTGGTGGGCGGGGCGACAGGCGCGATGTTTCCCACTGGCGCGCGGATTGATCGGATCGACGGGCACGCCGACAATCGGCGGTGTCTTTGCGGCAAATGTCAGCGGGCCGCTCGTCGCGTGTGACAGCGACCTCAATGGGAATCACGTTCAGGCGGCCGGCTCCCATCCAGTTGACGACGTCTTCGTTGACAAAGTTCTTGTTAGGCACGATCACTTCACGGCCCTCGTCATCGGACAAAACCGTGGTTCGTAGCTTTTGCGCGGCAACTCGTCCAGTGACCGCACCGACGGTGATCCGATCGCCCAGCCGAGCAGGTTTCTCGAACAGTACGATCAGTCCACCAAACAAATTGCGAACCATGTCCTGCAATCCGAACCCCAATCCGATCGTCAGTCCAACGGCCAACCACTGAATCACTTGCCAACGCACACCAATCAACGTGAAGGCGGCCAAGCAGCCAACACCAAACAGCAGGCAGCGCCCCAGTACCAACGAGAAGTGCTCCATTCCTTCGTCGAACGAAACTCGTTGCAGGACCAAGGCATCAAAGAGTGCGGGCAGCAGCTTTGCTAACTGAAAGGCAACGAACAACGTGGCGGCAGCCATCAACAGGTGAAACGCGGTGATGGGTTTTTCTTCGGTGACTGTCGACAAAACGGACTGACCTGCAGCATCGACGGTGGTTTCTGTGACCGTGTCTTGAACCGTCCAAACGACGGGATTGCCCATTCGCACATTCGGGAAGACGTCGATCCAAAGTGATCCCAAGCAGAGGACGGCGCCGATCACCAAAGCGCATTGAAACAAGAATGCAAGCTGGTGTTTCAATTCCAAGGAGTGCTCGGCCATGACGCCTGTAACGACGGCCTTCTTCTCCACGATGCCGTACTCGTCATACTCGGGAGCAGCCGGAACGGCTCCAGTCAGCACCAGCCAGGCGTGGCCGGAAACGATCTTCAAGCCACCCCACAGCGTTGCCGCAATCAACATCCCCACCAAAGTGATGATCACACGATGGATCAGTGTGCTCGCTGTGAATCCATACCCCAAGCATGACAGAGCAATCATCGCAAAAGGAAACCCGATGCTCAGCAAATAGATCACCAAGCGTACGCGATGAATCACGCTACCGCCGAACTTGGCGATCAGGGGTTCCAGAAGGCCGCCGGTTGGCCGCACCAGCCGATGCATCGTCCAAGCAACAACCAACATGGCAAGGATGAAGCCAAGCCGTGATACCGAACTACTCCAGCGACCATGATCGATCGCTCCCATCAATGTGACCGTGTAGGCGGCGACGACCATCGCGAAGCCAACCAGAGTCAGAATCTTTGCAGCCTGATTCCGACCAGGAACTTGAACGTCAACATGCTTGTTCACGTACCCATGATTTCGTAGCAGATGTCGTGGCAACTCAAACACAAGGGTCACCAAGCTCGCCGCGTAAAACGCACTCGACGCGTAGAGCGTTGACTCAGACACCACACCATGGCCCAACCAGCGTGCGACCAGATAAAGCAAGCCTGGGAAAGCAAACGACACCAATACGGTTAGCAGTCCCGCGACCACTTTCCGTCTTTCCGGCGAGGCGTCACTCATCCGTTTTCGACTGCCGATCCCCAGTAGCCACGATTTTGCACGCCAGCGTACGAGCAGGACCAAGGTTATCCAGGCCAACAAACAAATCGTTCCAACAGCGTCTGATCGCAGCTTTCGATCTACCGTTGGACCGAAGTCGGCGCTCCGACGGGAATCAAACAGCGCACCGAAACCGCTGGGCAACTCGCGGATATCGGCAAAACTGACGGGATCACCGCTACGAATCCAGGTGATGTGCTGATCGATCAAGACTCGGTACTCGCCGGCGAGCTGTGTCGATGCAGTCGTTGCTGCATCCAACTCGCCCAGCTTTTCTTGGTAGTCCTGATAGCCTTCCTGCAGTGAAAGAATCCACTGATGTCGTTGCCGAAGCAAGTTTTGCAACTGTGAGGCCAGATAGGCGTGCTGCGAACTGGAGGATTCGACGCGTGCATCCGCCAAGATCTGCGCTGCTTGCAACTCCGGATTCGCTCCGTCGTAACCGATCATTTCAAGTTCTAGCTGTTCATGCCGCGAGCTCTGCAGTTCCTGACTGACCATTGAGGTCTGTGAATCTTCGACTTGCCAGGCGTCCAGTTGTTCTTTTTTGCTTCGCAATAGCAATCCAACCGTGGTCGTCAAACCGTAGTTCGATAGTTTGGCAGTCACATCATCGAAGTCTCGTTCCGTTTTGAAGAGATTCGATTCGGCATGGTCAACCCGGTCCGACAATCCGACGTAGGTCTCGGCAAGACTCGCCCATCGCTCGGCAAACACCGCGTTGGCATCCGAGACTTCCGCGACGACAGGAGACGCGTTTTGCGAGTACGCGCGGAATTGCATGGCCGATTGACGAGCTGCTTGAATCATCGACAACCGGTACGGCGAGATGGGTTCCGGAAGACGCGGGTCGAAATGTGATCGGTTTCGCAATGAATCGGTGTAGCGCCGAGTGCTTGCCAATTGCGTGACAGGTTCGGTTGACTTGGGAACGTCCTGTGGTGTCGCCCTGGGTTGGGAACGGATGATCGGCTGAGTTTGCACGACGGGCGTGCTGTGATTTGGAACGACCGTCGGGGTCGGCGATGACACGTGCGTGGTTGTCTCATGGACGACTGTCGATGGATACACAACGTGAGAATCAACATACTGGGGAACGCCCACATGCTGAGGTGAATGAACGATCGTCGAGTGCTCTGTCGGATACGAAACAACCGGATACGATTGCTGGTAGATGATGTTTTGCCCGATGCAGATTCCGGTCGAACAGACCAAGATCATTGGGCCGAGAAGCGTTCGGAAAAGAGCGACGGTGGAATTGAACATTGGCGTCGTGATCATGATCAAGGCTTTGATTCAAATGCTGTGGCGTTCCGCCCCTGTCCCCGACTGACTCGGGAGCGTGGGCTGCCATAGCGCAGAACTGCGAGCTTTGAAATACGCCAAATGGCCGATCGGCTCTAGAGCGATTGGGTTTCACGGCGTGAAACAGTACGAAATCTCATGATCGGAGTGCCGATTTCACTCTGCCGCTGGTTTGGTAGACTGCCCCCATGAACAAGCGACTCACCAAGATCAGCAAATATTTGACTTTCATTCTTCGTCACGAGCCCCAGGCGATCGGCCTCAAGCTGGACCCCGAACGCTGGCTAAACATTGACGAATTGATCAAGAACGCCAATGCGGCAGGTAAATCCGTCACCTTGGAACAGCTTCACGAAGTCGTCGCGTCCAGCGAAGACAAGCTCTTCGAGGTCAGTGATGACAACCTGCGGATTCGCGTTTCGGACATCATGCCCACGAAACCAAAGATCAAAAAGAAAAGTCCATGGTGAGGCTTGAGGAGATTGACGTCCCCGATTCGATCCGCTCGATCGCCCTCACCGAGGCTGCAGAGGAACTGATCGACACGGCCAATGAACGGATCGAGTCGTTCATGTTGCGAGATCAATCCGTCATCGAGAATTTCGTCAACTGCGATTTTCACCTGGTAGCCCACGCCCTGGAATGGATCCATGCGAACCACCTGCTGACCGGAAGCCGCTTTTGCGAGCTAGGAAGTGGGTTCGGCGTTGCTGCAATGTTGGCAGCGCTTGGTGGAATGGAGGCAGTCGGCATCGAGATCGAAACCACTCTGGTCGCCGAATCCAACCAACTCGCCGACGACCTTCAGATCCAAGCAAACTTCTATGCTGGCAGCTTTGTACCGCGAGGATCGACAGAGCTGTTTGACTTGGCAATGGATATCAAACACGTCGACACCGAGGAGGGTGATGTCTACGGCGAGATCGGTTTGGAGATGGATGACTTCGACTTGTTCTTCGCCTTCCCCTGGCCCGGCGAACATCCGTTCTTCGAAGCTGTCTTCCACGCAGGTGCTCCTGATGGAGCATTGCTACTGACGTATCGCGGAAGAGATGGAATGAATCTGGTTCGCAAGAGTTCTTCCTAGATCGTGGCTGCGGCTTCCAACGATTCGGCTGGAAGCCGCAGCAACGCGAAAGTGGCGATGCTCAGCTAGCGCCCCGATCAACCAAAAACCGAATCGGCTTTCGTGACCTAGGCTTCCACAAAGGTCTGCGCGAACGGTTCGTGTGGCGAGTGCTCTACACGGCACCGTGGTCAATCGATGGCATCCAAGCCAAATGAACAGTCGTCCGATTCGGAAGAACTGTCTGGCGATGCGCGTTCATTTCCCGCACAGGCCTCCCAACCTGCATCTTCCGACTCAGACGCTGCCGGAAACAGTAGCAGCCCCGGTACGCGCGGCCCTGTCTCTCGGCGACGAAAACGCAACAGTCTGCGCTCGAAGAAGCAACGAGACTCCTCCAATCCTGGCTCTCGTGGCAATTCATCAAGTGCACCCGCAGAGGCCACCGTTGCTCCCGGGACAGCATCAAGCTCGGTATCGCAACCTTCCTCTACACCTCGCGAGCCGAACCGCGAGGACGAGTCACGCTATGAGGCGATTGGCGAGCTGGGACGAGGCGGCTGGGGCGTCGTTCAACGAGCGATCGACAAGCAGCTAGAACGTGAAGTCGCTGTCAAAAGAATTGGAAACGCGGCAAAGGTCTCGGCCGAAGTACGCCAGCGGTTCATGCATGAAGCAAAAATCACCAGCCAGCTCCAGCATCCCGGGATCGTGCCAGTTCACGAATTGGGCGGCGAGCATACGAGTGATGGTGACGCGTTCTATGTGATGAAGTTGCTTGAAGGCGACACGTTACGTCACGAGATCCGCTTGATTCACGAGCGACTCAAGGCAGTTGGCCCCAAGCCTTCCACGATCGAATTTCACGATGCGATCCTCCCGCTGCTTCATCGTTTTGTTGATATCTGTCACGCCGTTGGATATGCGCACTCGCGCGGAGTGATTCACCGCGACCTGAAACCTGCCAATGTGATGATCGGGCGTTTCGGCGAAACGATTGTCGTGGACTGGGGCTTGGCCAAGCAGGTCGCTCCCACGGGGCCGATCGCAAATTCAGATACGACTCCGTCGCATGTTTTGCTTCCAGAAGAGTCCACCCGATCGGTCGGCGACATCGAGCAAGAACTTGATCGCTTCGATCCCTTGTCAAAACAATCTGATTGGAACTCAGGAGTGCAAACCAGCCAGGGTTCAATCGTTGGAACGCCAGCCTACATGTCACCCGAGCAGGCCAATGGCGATGAGCGTGCCTCGCACCCCGCCGCCGACCTGTACTCACTCGGCGTGATCTTGCACGAAATTCTGGTCGGGCGTCATCCCTTCGCCGATCGACGCGACGTCAACGATGTGCTTCTTCATGTACGAGCCGGAACTTGGGAATCGCCCAAGCAGAGTCACCCGTGGGTTCCGCGGCCGTTGGCGGCGATCAGTTCCACTGCGATGCAGATCGACCCCGCAGATCGCTACGCGTCTGCACAAGAAATCGCCGACGAAGTCCAACGATACATCGCCGGAGACGCTGTCGAGAAAGATCAAGAAACGTTGGTGGATCATGTGGCACGATGGTGTCGACATCATCGCACGCTTGCGACCACGACCATGGCTGTGTTGACCGTCGGCTTGATTGCCGCGATTTGCATCGCGGCGGTGATTCGCCATTCGCATGGCGTGGAACGGGCCGCTCGCGAGCAGGCACAGGCGTCTCAGGCAGAGGCGATGTCACGCCTGACGCAAACCAGAGAAGCGGCGGATGCCTGGCTGATCGATCTTAGCGGTGCACTTCAGTTCTATCCAGGACTGCAGCCGATCCGTGAAAAGCTAATCCAAGATGCAATCGGTGAGTATGAATCACTTCTCGCTTCCACCGAAGTCGTTGGTGACGACTTCAGCTCGCTGACCCCACACGATCCACTCCGACTCAAGCAACGCCAACTTCATCATCAGCGGATGCTGGAGCAAATTCAATGCGATTGCCGACTGGGCGACCTCTACCGTTTGTCAGGCAAGCATGAATTAGCGCACAAACACTACCGCCGAGCCGGTCGAGACGCCAACTCATTGCGTGACGCGCTCAACTCGTCAACGCCGACATCGCGATCGTTTGGCCACCGAGTTTGCTGCGAGGAAATCAATGCCCGGATCGGACAGTTGCTATTGTCGCAGTTCAAGCGGCGGGACTCGTCGCTCAGACAATGCGCTTCAGATTCGCGTCTGCTAACGGGCTGGCTGCAGGCAAACAGTCCGGCCTCCGATTTCGACTTATGGTGTAAGTCCGCCTCATGCCTTTCCCGGCTCAGCTTCGTGTGGGCCCAAAGCGAGTCAACTGCCTCGCAGCGAGCTGCCGAGTTGATGTCAGTATCGGCGTCATGGGCGCAGCAGCTTTTCGATGCTCGAGAAAGTGATGCAGATGCTCGTTGGGTGCAAACCGTTGCGATGGCACAGGCAGGGCAACTCGCAGAAAGTGGGCGTCAGGAAGAGTGCCTCACGACTTGGCGGGCACTCATCAATCATCTGGACGCCCTCTGCACAAAGCATCCCTCGCGAATCGATTTCCGGCAGTCGCTGGCCAACGCACGCCTCCAACTCGCCAACAATCTCTCCGCTTCTGCAGATACACAGTCTCTGTACTCACTGGCCGTAGATGACCTGCACCATTCAATGGCACTTGCTGACGCCGACGAGTTCTATCTCGCGAATTTGGCTCGCGCCAAACTGGGACTGGGACGCTCGATCAGCGTGAGCGCCGACAATCAGGAGGAAGCACATCAGCACCTGCGACAATCCATTCGTCTGCACCAGCAGTTGTTGCAAAGAGAAGTGACCGCGGACGCTCTGCGAGGCTACTGTCAGGCTCATCTAAGTCTGATCGAACTTAACCCGCCGCTTCCTCCATCCCAAAGGATCCCTTTGATTGACGCCGCCGAATTGGCGTTGGACCTGCTTCGTGATCACCAGATGGGAACGCCTGAAGATGAACGCACGCTGGTAGAACTGAAACGACTCCGAATGCGACTTGCGGCAGAACCCCTGTCTCCGTAGCAGCACGGAGGAACCGAACGAATCGGAACAACCGAACTTGACTCGCTGATGGGGATGACGAATTCGTCGCACCTGGTCGGGACGCAGCGACACGTGACCTAGGGTTGGCTAGCCGGTCCATGCTTCGCACCCAGAAACTCATCTAAGCCAGAACATCACCGATGCCTCTATTCGCCAAATCGCCACAGACCGAAACGTCGGAGTTCATCCCCGCTGCACCTTGCCAACCCCTGTCATCGTCCTCGGGAGAAGGCGGAGCCGATGCGACCATGCAGCAGGTCTTCGAGAGCGAGCAGCAATCACAGAGCCAGGAAGTCTGTCTTGTCCAGATGTATCCTGCCGATGTCGTCGATGGCATGATGCTCCTGGATGAAGAACGGATCGTGCTCGGTCGCGATGAGAGCTGCGACTTGGTATTGAACGACGGTAGCGTTTCTCGCCAACACGCAACCATCAGCGTTTCTGAGGAAGGCTATGTGTTGGAAGACCTCGACAGCACGAACGGAACTCTGATCAACGGAAAAGCTGAATCTCAAAAGCTGCTTCATTCCGGTGACACGATTCAATTTGGCAGCTTCATTTTCAAGTTCCTGTCGGCTGACAGCGTCGAGACTCAGTATCACGAGACCGTCTACACCGCGATGACGCGGGATGCTTTGACCGGCGCGATGAACAAGCGGTATCTGCTGGAGTCCTTGCAGCGTGAAATTGCTCGATCATTTCGTCAACAACAGCCCGTCTGCGTGGTGATGATCGACATCGACCACTTCAAAGGGGTCAACGATACGCACGGCCACTTGGTCGGTGACGAAGTTCTACGTGAGTTTGGCGCTCGACTATTGTCGGCTTGCCGCGAAGACAGCCTTCTGGCTCGATACGGTGGTGAAGAGTTCTCACTGCTGCTCTCCTCGACGACGATCGAAGAGGCCATCGAGCTTTCCAATCGCTGCCGAACCAAGATTGCCGAAACACCTTTCCAAACAGCAGCTGGGCCACTTGAGATCACTGCGAGCTTCGGAATCGGATGCTCGCCATTGGATCGACAAATGTCTTGCACCGATTTGATCAAGATCGCTGATGACCGGCTCTACGACGCAAAAGACCAAGGTCGCAATCGCGTTGTCTCCTAACGTCAAATTCCAGGCCGATATCTATTCGCCTAGTAGGTGACTTCTGCACCAACGTAGAAGTTGATTCCGGGCCGGAACACACCGAGTCCAGATCGATAGTCAATGTGCTCTCGATAGAACTTGTCAGTCAGGTTTTCGACACCTGCAGTCACCAACCACGCATCGAAGCGGCGATAGGTACGCACGTTGTAAGTTGTGAACCCAGGTGTTTTTCGTTCATCCAAGGTTGCAGCCACTCGGCTTTGATCGTCGACGATGCGAGCCAGAAACTCGACACCCCAACGGCGATGCGCCGAAGGGTCTTGCACCAGAATTCCCAACCGAGACTCCAGCGGACTGATCCCTGGTAAGGCTTCCTTGGGAACGTTCGCCTGTTCACTGCGGTTGTCGATGAACGTCAGTCTCGCTGCCTTGTTTCTCGTGCGATCCGTACCCTTGACGTAGCTGAGGGACCCAAAGAAGGAGAGCATGCGACTCGCATCATATTGCCCATAAGTCTCGAATCCATCAAGAGTGGCTAGGTCCGTGTTGGTCAGTACTGCACCAGATTGAAATCCATCGATGTTGCCAGCTGGATCGAAGGCGTCGTAGGTGATGAAGTCCTGTATCCAAGCGTGATGACCGTGCAATCCGAATTGAAAGTCGTTTCCTTGGTAGTTGGTTCCCAAGTCGACTTGGAACAAGCGTTCTGGCTTCAGTTCTGGATCGCCCGTCAAGAACGTCAGCCCTCGCTGCAAAGACCCGATGAACGAGTTGGAAGCATACATCTCGGTCAACGTTGGCGGACGTTGGGCGGTTCCCAAGCCTGCATCAATCGTCCAGCCCGGACGCAACTGATATTCACCGGTCAGATATCCACTGAACAAAGCAAAGTTCTGCTCGAGCTCCGTGAATTTTTCAGCGGCATAAGAAACTCCATCCACGACATCACGCGAGTCCGTGACAATCGCATCTGCCCGCAATCCCATCGTCACCGAGAATCGATCGGTCAACTGCTCCACGTCTTCGAGGAACACACCAAAGTCGACGGAGTAGCTCCGAGGAATGGGGAAGTTGGCGTCAATCGGCGGTGAAGCGGGTTCCAGGTCATTCAATTCTTGATTCAACAGAATCATGTCGGTACCAATCGACAACCGTCCATTCAAAGTCTTGTATTGGTTTTCGAGTCGGTATCCGCCCGAAAGTGCGTCACCATCGGTGACGCCAAAACCGAAGCCATTCGCGTCGGGAGTGAGCGAACTTTGCAGCGACGGAATCTGTCGGTTCTTTCCGCTGCGAAGCGTATCGCCCTCGAAACGGGTGCGGTTGTACCAAACCTCTGCCACGAAGGTGTCGGCAAAGGCTGCCTGTGTGTTCTTGTACGTGACTTCGTAGCCATCGGTCACCAAAAAGTTTAGGTCGAACACCAAGCCAGGAAACTCCACATCGGTCTGATCCAATCGCAGAACATTGAACTCGATGGTTTGATGAGCTGACAAATCGAACCCGAACGCTGCAAACAGGTCACGTGACTTGTAACTGGTTGGCAAAGAAAATCCGTCTTGCCCAGTTTCGTAGTCGTTGCCGGTCTGATGACCGTAACTGATGTGAAAGCCATAATCCTTGTTGCCACCAAGTACGGTTTGGCGACCCGCCCAGCGATCTCCATTGGTATTGAACGTCGCGCTGGTTGAACCATGCGCCTCGAATCCGTTGGCATGTCTGGGCGATTGAACAAACTCGAGATCGACAAACCGAAAGCCGGGTCCGTAGCGTGCGGCATACGGTCCCTTGATCAAAATGGCGTCTTCAATCTGACGTGAATCAATCTTGTTCATCATCGTGTCCAAGTCCATCCGGGCGGGCGCCCAATAGGAACCGGAGGCCAAGACTTGGCCAACACGTTGACCGCGGATGCGGGTGTCGCTAATGATCGGCGTTCGATTCTGCACCGAAACTCCGTGCGCCGCTTTGGACTGATTCAACAAGTCTCCTACGTCGGCCGTTTTTCGTCCGATGGCTTCCGCCGCGAAGACCGCATCAACAGCTGGAGTCCGCGCAAGGTTCTTTCGCGACAATGGCAGCAGGTCGACTTGATCCACTTCGCCAAACAGTTGCGAGATCCTAGCGTCTGCAGCCAGACCCGCCTCATTGCGTTTCTGATCTCGCTCGTTTGGCTCTCGCTGTGCAGGCGCATCGAGATTTGCTTGGCCAGGTTGCAGTGGGTCAACGAGCTGTCCGTTTGCTTTCGTGGCGAACAAGACGCAGCAAGCAGCAACGCAGCAGTACAAGAGGACCGCAACGATCCGAGAAGAAAGTTCGATGCCGGATCCGGTGTGTGTCTTTGGTGTTACCATTGGATCTGCACCCCGCCGCTGCCTGCGTGAAAACTCTGGACGCTGCTGAATTGGGTTCGATAGGCACCGATCAAACTGAGGCGATCGTTGAGCCGGCATTGCAAACCCGCGCCCAGCACAGCCCAATCGCTCCCTAAGTCGCTCCCCTCAATCTCGACTGATGTTGTTTGCTCGTAGAAAAGCTCTTGCCAATAGGAGTGCGACGAGAAGTCTTGGCTCGAGTCCAAGTACTCATGCATCCAGGCAGCGCGAAGATCGAATCGCCATTTCTCCGACTGCCCGAGTTGTCCCAGGAAACTCACACCCAGCAAACCTCTCAAGGAATCAGCGTTCACAGAATTGCCTCGCAAATCAAGCGAGAACGAATCCGGCCCCTCTTCCAAGAACCGTTCTTGATTCAAGTGGATTCCTTGTAGTCCAACAAACGGCTGCAAGAGTCCAGAGTCGGTCTGAATTCTCATGCCTTGTTCAAGGTAGACAAAAGCTTGCGTTCCATCGAAATCCGTTTTCGTGCTGCGGGCAGGATTGATGAAGTTGAAGGAACGATGAACCTCGTAGTCCTGAAGTCCCACGCCTCCGATCGCCAGTCCGTAAAAGGTCGATCCAAACAGCTGTAGCGACCCTCCGAACATTCGTGTGTCGATCTTGGCCGACTGGTTGACCGAGTCGAGTTCGACATCCGCGCTGGACAGATTCACAAAGGCGCCGATCGCGGCTCCACTGCTGACGCAGTTTTGAAAAGCGATTTCAGTTCCCGACGCGTCCAAGTCGAATCCTGAAGCGCCCGAGCCACTCCGATCGGCATTTCCTCCCATCGTGTAGCCACGAACCCAGCCGACCAAAATGTCGTCTTGCTTGCAGGGGATCTTTGCAGAGAGTGCATCGCGCAACATCGAAAGATTGTGGCTTGTCGTCTGTAGCTGTGCGGCCGCCATTGTGGGATAGATCTGACCGGCAATCTCGTCCAACCCTTGTCGCGTCGCACTCGGCCCACTGGCGATCAACGCGTTCATGACGTCCAAGAAATCTCCCGTTGGAGCTGCGTTGACGAACTCCAAGTATTCGCTGATTGCCGATTGATTTGGCGTTTGCGAAACGGCAATCAGCGAGTTTCCGTTGGCATCGATCTGGGCAATCAAAGAGCCGGGCGACGTGGTCGAATCAAGTGTCGCGTCGAAGAAGAACAGATTGTCGGAGATGCCCGTGAAAGCACCTGTGATTCCAGTTCCGGCCGTCAGAAACGTGTACTGGGTTCCATCGGTATAGTTCGCTGCCGTCCCAACGACCTCAACGATACCTCCCGACAGGTTCGCGGTGCCACCGACATCGTACAGATCATTGTCAACGCCTGGTGTGTTTCCGCCGCCATCAATTTCGACTTCCACAGAGCCTCCGGTCACGACCAGATCGCCTAGGGTTGAAATTGTTCCAATCGAATTTCCAGCGGCAAGCGTTCCAGAGCTGAAAATCCCGCCACCGATCAATCCGTCACCACCCAATACCGCTCCTGGGTTGACCAACACGTCTTCTTCGATCGAGCCATTGATCACCAAGCGGCCGTCATCCACGGTGGTTAAACCGTTATATGTATTCGTACCTTCCAAGATGACCGTTCCCGCGCCAGTCTTGTTCAGGTTGCTGGCGGTTCCTGTGGTCAAGAAGCTGTCGCCAATGGCCTCTGTCAAGGTGACCGTGACTTCGCTGGACGCATCCAAATTCAAGTCACTGGCGTTCAGGAAAATGGACTCACCAAAACTCTCGCCACTGGCTCCATTTCCTGCGCCCACACCAGCCGTCAAAGTGCTGTCGGAGATCACGGTGTCTTTCAGGATCAACGTGCCGCCTTGGTGAACGAAGATGGCACCGCCAAGAGCTCCGCCACCGCCACCGCCCGTCGTTCCCGCGTCGCCAGCAAATTCGCCTCCCAATCCCGCGTTGTCGCCGGCTCCACCACCGCCGCCAAAACCGCCGTCGCCGCCGAATGCTCCGGCAACACCGCTCGCGCCTCCACCACCGCCGCCAAAGCCACCATCTCCAGCGAGGAAGGCTCCTTCCCCGGCACCACCGCCGCCACCAAACTCACCGCCGCTTCCTGCAATCCCACTCGCACTATCTGCGGCGGTACCACCACCGCCGCCACCGAAGCCGCCGTTGCCTCCATCACCGCCGTTCAGCGCCGTTCCGTCGACACCATCTAGCCCGCCGTCGCCTCCACCACCGCCGCCGCCAGCTCCATTGGTAACACCGTTGCCTCCGGCGCCTGCTGTTCCGGTACCGGTTCCACCATTGGTTGCGAAGCTGCCACCGCCGCCGCTGTTCGTGCCAAGACCATCTCGCAATGTTGGTGGTCCGTCACCGACACCACCCTGGCCGTCCAGACCTCCTCCACCGCCCCCGCCGTAGAAGATGCTGTCGCCGCCGGCGCCGATCAGGCCACCGCCTCCGCCACCGCCGCCCTTCGAATCGCTTCCACTGACGATGCCGCCGCTTCCTGTTCCTCCGTCACCACCGAGTCCACCGCCGCCTCCGCCGCCACCAAGTGCGGAGGCCGTGTCAAACGTGCCGCCCTTTCCGCCCTCGGCAACACTCTCTTGGATCGTGACTTGATCAAGTGTGACCGTGGCACCGCTGTCGACAAAAATAGCTCCACCGGCGCCCAGGCCTCCACCGCCACCACCGGTTCCGCCAAGTTCTGATCCTGCACCATCGCCACCCTTGGCAATCCCTTGCGTGATCGTCAGCCCCTTGATTTCAACATTCCCCGACTCAACGAAGAACACACGAAACAGCTGAAGGCCGTGAACCTCCGCTTCTTCATTCGCAGTCGAGTCGATCGTCAAGTTCTGGCTAATGGTGGGCAGTTCACTTGCCAACAAAATCGTATCGCCACCAGTCAGCACAGCATCAAACAGAATGCGGTCGCCGCTTGACGCATCAAGCATGGCTTGCCGCAGTGAACCAGCTCCTGAGTCCGCACTGTTGGACACGAACCAGTCAGCCGCCGAGACGCGACTCGATGGGGCAATTGCGACCACAGGCAACGCCAATGCTGAAGCTGCAAACAACCAGCGTCGCAGCCGTTGTCGCAACAGAATTCGCCGATGAGTCGTCATCACGATCGTACTTTCATTGGTTGCCGTTGCCCAAGCGTGAATCGAGTGCGTTGAAGATCCCTGGTATCAGAATTCACACGGTGCAGCATGAAACTGTCCAGCACTCGTTGGATACACCCAAATTGGGGTCGGCAGTGAGAACGCAATGTCGTCACATTGGTTTCAAAGAAACCCTCACAAATTATTTCTTCGCAGAAGTTGTCGAGTTCACTCAAGACTTCCAGCCTAGCAACGCCCCAATCGGGTTCTCCGCAGATCCCGTAATCGGCAATCTCTACCGCACGGCTGACCAGTGAGACGAACTGTCTGAACTGATTGCCTTGATCAACCCAATGTTGTCCTACCCTCAACCGATAAAGGATTAACGGACTCAGGATTTCTCGCAACACCCTTTTAGGACCACACCACGGATGGGGTGTTCCCGCTCAGGCCCCCGAACTGCTTACCTCGCTGCGGCGTTGCTAGCGTTCGCATGCGCGGGTCTCTTGGCCGCCTCTGGATGCTCAAGGAAGAGCTACCGCAAAGCCGCCGATTCGGAGTCCTATCGGCTGATCAAGAGTCGGCAGTCCGATCCAAGATGGATTCTTCCCAGTCGTCCGGTTGAGCCCAATCGCCAATCACGGATGTACTTGGCAAACGAGAACGATTGCGGGCCCAAACCGCCCGACGATGCAGCAGCTCACCGCTACATGTTGCGCCCCGACTGTAAGGACATTCCCTACTACGAACAGATTGCGACCCGAGGGCATGTCGAAAACCCAACTTGGCTAGATTTGCTGCCCCGGACCGAAGCGGGTTCAATTCAGTTGACGCAAGCACTGGCGATTGATCTTGGTTTGCTACACAGTCGCGACTATCAGACCGAATTCGAGCAGGTCTATCTGACGGCCTTGGATTTGTCCGGTGATCGATTCGAGTTTGACACGCAGTGGTTCGGTGGAGTCGGCACGAACTTTTCTGCGAACGGTTCCGATCGTGGTGGCTCGCGAATTCTGGAGTTGTCTGACCGGCTTGGGTTTGGACGCAACTTGGCGGGCGGTGGCCAATTCGCAACGGAAGTCCTCAACGGACTCTCCTGGGACTTCGGCAACGGCGGAATTCAAGCTGGCTCCGCAGCGGTCATCTCGACCTTCACACAGCCACTCTTACGTGGTGCCTTTCGCCATGTGCGGCTGGAAAGCCTCACTCAAGCGGAACGCAATCTGCTTTATCAAGTCCGCGACTTTGCTCGATTCCGACGTCAGTTTTACGTTGGCGTGACCGAGCAGTACCTCGGCCT